>MGQA01000098.1:18687-18881 GCA_001797665.1 Deltaproteobacteria bacterium GWF2_42_12
ATGCACAAGAATGGCAATGTCTCCTATATATGTGTCTGATTATGTCTCTGCTATCACAACCTGAACACCGCTTATTATATAGGTTGTGGAAGACTCAAGGAGGTCGTTTAATAAAGAGACCTCTTCTTTTGTGAGTTCCTTTCTCATTAAGTCAGAAACGATGCTTAAATTTGCACCCTTTGAAAGGAGGAATG
>MGQA01000099.1 GCA_001797665.1 Deltaproteobacteria bacterium GWF2_42_12
CTGGGAAGAGAATCACAATAACCCCTTCTTTTAATTTCTTTGCAACTTGAAGACCAGCCCACATTGCAGCGCCTGACGACTGGCCTACAAATAGACCCTCTTCTCTTGCAAGCCTCTTTGCCATATCATATGACTCTTCTGTAGGCGCCGGGACTTTGCCGTCAAGTTTCTCCTCATGGTATATCCCGGGGACAATGGAGGTTGCCATATGTTTTAAGCCTTCTAAGCCATGAAGAGGTGTCGCTGGTTCAACTGCAATCACTTGTATAGCAGGATTAAATTCTTTCAACCTCCTGCCAGTCCCCATTATTGTTCCGCTTGTTCCAATACTTGCCACGAAATGAGTAACTCTGCCATTTGTCTGCTCTATTATTTCTGGCCCAGTTGTATCATAATGTGATAGGGGGTTTGACGGATTATTATATTGATCGAGCTTACAGTATTTCTCAGGGTTATCTACATAAAGCTTCCACGCAAGCCTAATAGCGCCGTCCGACCCTTCAAGCGGGTCTGAGAAGACTACCTTTGCGCCAAATGCCTTCAGTATCCTCTTTCTCTCTTCGCTTACATTTGCCGGCACAACCAGTTCAACGCCATAACCCTTTACAGCGCCAATCCAAGCATATGCAATGCCTGTGTTGCCTGATGTGGAATCGAGGATAATCTTATCCTTTGTAAGCCTTCCTGCCTTTTCTGCGTCCTCAATCATTCTTTTAGCAGCCCTGTCTTTTACAGAACCTCCTGGGTTATAGCACTCAAGTTTTGCATATATCTCAACAGATTTTGGAAGCCCTTCTGTAAGCCTGTTTATCTTTATTAACGGCGTATTACCAACCATCTCAATAATATTTTGCCGAGGAGAGCTGTTATCCCAAATGATTTGAGGTAACCTTTCCAGGACCTTTTGTTGCATGCTCATAGGAAAATCTCCTGTTCATCACCACACCTTAACACATGTGGTTTTCTATACTACCTGCTTCTCAAGAAATTTTAGACTTTTCTTCCCTACCTTCAAAGGCAGGACCTTCTGGTGTGGCAGTAAACCGTAAAATAGCGATTGAAAACCTCGCTATTTTACAAACTGGCGATTTGCCTGCCATACTTCGTTGTCGGCGCATTTTTGCTCTTCACCGTATTGGTTACATACGGCTCATCGCAAAAATGGCCTCCGCCTCGTCTGGCAGTCAACTTGCCAGTTTCCCCAAAAATCAATGTCTATTTTTGGCAGTAAAACACGTTAGAGAATTCTATTCTCTAACAGGGTAAAATGGGCAATTGCTATAATACTTGAGTCTTTTAGTCTTGTATAATACTTTAGTATATTTGTCAAGATAAAACTTGATGACAACCCTTTAATCAGCCAAATGAATACACCAATTATTATATTATATGATATGATACGCATGATAATAAAAAAGGTCTAATATAATCAATATATTAGACCTTGCAATATAAAGAATTCCTTAAATCCTAAAAATCAGCTTATTTATTATTGATTTTGCCCTTTGTCTACCCCTTCTCTTTATTTTAATGTTGTCATTACTATTTTTGAAAAGTTATCCGCCAAAAAGGGATTAAAGTCTGTACCTGCATTCTTTTGCATTAATGCAAGAATCTCTTTAATATCCCAGTCTCGCTTATATGGCCTACGGCTTCTCAGGGCGTCAAAGAAATCTGATATTGCAACAATCTGACTGCATATATGCTGTTTTCTTACCCTCACATTCAATTTGGGATACCCATGGCCGTCATAGGCAAGATGATGCTCAAGGGCAACAATGGGTGCAATTCGGCTGAGACCGTCTATCCTTGCAAGGTATTTTGAACCATACATCGTGTGATGATGCATCTCTTGCCATTCCTTTTCGTCAAGAGTTCCCTTTTTATCAAGTATTTCCTTTGAAATAAACATCTTGCCAACATCATGCAACAGCGCTGCTATGCCAATATCCTGCAGTAATTTATCCTTCACACCGAGAGATTCTGCCTGAACCATAGAAAGCACTGCTACATTGGTTGCATGTGTATATGTGTACTCACTGTGGGATTTCACAGGGCTAATAAGTTTAAGTATATTTGCCTCCTTTTTGAAGGTGACAATAAAATTGACTACAATCTCCTCAAGCCCTGCCACATTCAGCTTGCTAAAAGGCGAGAAATCATGATAGACATCCTTGACCTTTTCAAGCTGCTGAGTTGTCAGCTTGGACAGTGCCTCTGCGCTAATATTCGCATCTACTTTTACTCCGCCTAATCTGACATCAATAACTCCTGTCTTAATATGAGGATAGGTTTTTGGCTCTTTATCTGTTTCTGACATATCAGCAATAAACTGTTTGAGCTCTGCAAAGGTTATCCCTGCAAGAAAATCAATCCGAGAAATGCCTCTCCGTTTTATGCGCTTTATAAATGTATTCCCGTGAACACCCACATCCCTGAGCGGGGCTTTATTAACTATCAGGTCATTTTCAATTAACATTATCTCAACCCTGTCTGCCCCTGTCAGCAGTTCATTCAGTATTGATAATGCCTTCTGTGTCAACTCATCTATTGACGCATGACTTTTTGTATACAAAGAGCAATTCGATATTGTAGACATTAATACTGAAATAAATTTTCTAACGGCTTCCATATCAGTCGGCATACTGCCTCTTTAACTTTAGCGATTCCTCGCGTATCTGTTCATCCTTGGATTGCAAGCCAGCCTCAACCAGATCCGTAATGGCTTCGTAAGGAAAGTTTTTTAACGTCATGTATATCTCCATCTTTAACTTCTCAACAGAGCCTTTAAAGATAAGGCTCTTAGATGAAAGAAGTTCTCTAAAAACATCAAGGGCGCTCGGATCAGCTATCTGACCAAGCGCCCGTATAACCGGAATCTTGTCAGAAAGATTAACACCGCTTATACCCTTTTTCTTAAGCATCTGAATTAAATCAGGTATAACCTCTCTTACCTTAAATGCCCCTGAAAAACCAACTGCCTGTTCAACTATCTCGTTTGATTCTGACCTTAGATATTTACGAAGGGCGTCAACACCATACCTGTCTCCGCTTTTTAGCAAACACTTAATCGCCTCAAAACTTACTTTAATGTTTGCATGATGACAGTATGGCCTGACATGCGGGATTATCTCTTTACCGCCAAACTCCCTCAAAATCAAAAGCATATTCCTCTTTACAAACCATCTCTGGTCTCCAAGACGTTTAATCGCCTCTGGAATACACTTATTGCTAAAGTGCGATATGAGGGAAAGAAAGAATTTTCTGATTGTCTGCGAATCTTCTTCAACAAGCACATCAATCAAACGAGGTATTATGCTTTCACCATAATAATCACATAAGAGTAAGGCCTCTTCTCTTGCCTCTCTGCCTATTATCCTGAATGAATCAACACACTGAGTAATAAACTCTGGAGAATTGAAATAGTCCAAAGCTGCCTTGGTTGCATCAGGAAACAGCTTTGCTGCTGCATTAGATTCTAAGACCTTTAGAATTTTGAGAACCCTTTCATACTGGCCAGTTCCTAAAAACTGGACTGCATGGCCACCCAAAAGGGCAATAAAATAATTGTAATCCTGTTCTGAAACAATAGGAGATGAAGCAAATTCCAGGATTATCAGATTAAAATCTCTTTCAAGGTACTCTTCATCACATTCCCTCTTAAGTTCATCTAACTTCTCTGTTGTAGCTGCTGAGGCATCAAAAGTTAAAAGTTTCTCAATCTCCTTTTGATACGTATTGGTTACAAAGGCCTCAAAATTACCTTCGCTCAAAAGACTTATTATATCAGGGGAGATGAATATGTCATCTGCAATAATACTATCTCCAAATACAGGGTTTTCTATACCATCAGGCTGAAATGATGAGAATTTTTCAAGTAGGATTTTAAGGGGTTCAGGCACTGCAACCTTTTGCTTATTAATTGTGTCAAGCAGCTCTATGACCTTGTCTACAGATACATCCTTGAGGGCATTCTCAGTGGCCTCTATATCTTTAGGGGCGCTCTTAAAAGCAGAAGAAAGAAATTGTTTTTTCAACTCAGGTTTCAGACCATTAATAAAATCCATAAGCCTTTTAAGCTCCTTGCTTGAAAATGCCCTTTCAGAAGACCTTCTAATATAGGTTGTAATTACCTTATCGTAACTCTCCTCTTTAAGATTCTCAGTGCGTGCTTTATTTAAGATGGTTGCAAGTAGCTCTGGAGGTATATCCTGTATTCCATCAGGTATATCGCCTGTCTGTAGACTCCCTTCAAGGAGACCGTAAACATATCGCTCCCAGAGATGCTGCTCTGAGGCTTCTTGCTTTGTCTCACCTTCGCGAAAAGAAAATGCGCTATAGTCAACAAACCCGACCTTGATATGAATTACATTATGTCCTTTTAATATCTCCTGCAGCTCATTTGAGGTAGATTCCTTGGCAGCCTCTGACAAAAAACGATGGAATTCATAAAGCTCATCTTTTGTTAAGCCGGTTATGAATATGAGATAGGCAATATTTAATTTACTTAAGTGAAGGGCAAATTCTCTATAAACAGGATTTTTCTTATCGAGGAAGTAGTTATCAATAATGAGGGTATCTTTTGCAACAGAGAGGGTAATTTCAGGTCTTAATTCAAAGAGTTTCTGGAGAAGCTCAAAGGCCCGATTTAATGAGCCTTCTATTAAAGAATGTCCTCTGGGATAAAGAGATACATTGCGGCGTGATATATTTAATTCTATAATTGCCTCGCTGAGTATTCGGGCATCAAGCGGAAGTTTTTCTTTCTCATCAGCCATATGAACAAATTATACCACAAATTTTAGTTCTAAACATTTATCCACTACATTCTCCTTTTGTCCTCTAACTTATTTGCTTTTTTCTCCCTCAAGCAATCTATGGTCTTTTCTATGAGCCAGCTTGGCGTAGATGCGCCTGCTGTTATGCCGACCTTTTGGGCGCCGTTAAGATTCAATTTCTCCAATTCTTCTGGCACCTCTATATGATATGTCTTGGGTTGAATCTTTCTGCAAATCTCTGTAAGGCGGTTGGTATTTGCGCTGTTTCTGCCGCCAATCACAATCATGCAGTCTACCTGTTTTGCAAGCTCTATTGATTCCTGCTGCCTTACAGATGTTGCATTGCATATGGTATTAAATATCTTAAGCTCTGATGCCTTTTTTAGACAGTGGGCGACTACCGTCTGAAGGTTCTCTATGGATTGTGTTGTCTGCGCCACAATGCCAATTCTTTTCTTTCTCGGCATATCTTTTAAATCCTCTACCGAGGCAACTGCCATGATATCCTTTCCACCATAGCTCAAAATACCCCTAACTTCCGGATGGTCCTTATCCCCTACTACAATTACAGAATACCCTTCCCTTGTAAGAAGCTCTACATACTCATGGGTCTTTTTAACAAAAGGACAGGTTGCATCAACAACCTTGACCCCTTTATCCTGTACTATCCTCATTTCATCTGATGTCACACCGTGAGAACGAATAATAACTGTCCCATTCTCTATATCATCAAGAGCTTTTATGGCAGAAATGCCAGATTTCTCCAATTCTTTAACTACCTGGGGATTATGGATAATCGGACCCAGGGTATAGATACGTCCTTCAGCCTCTTTTGCACAATCCTCGGCCATATTTATAGCCCGCTTAACTCCAAAACAAAAACCCGCATGTTTAGCAACAAGTATTTCCAATGGAAATCCTCTCCTTAACGGTTTTCAGCATAACATTTAAAACCTCTTCCAAATTCATATTGCTCGTATCTATCAAAACAGCGTCATCGGCCTTTTTTAACGGCGCATGTTCTCTGGTAGAATCTTGCTTATCTCTTGCCTTCTCCTCTGCAATAATTGTATCCAAAAAAACATTTTCTCCTTTTTCCTTGAGTTCCGCATACCTTCTTCTGCCGCGAACCTCCGGAGACGCATCGATATAAAACTTGACATCTGCATCCGGGAAAACAATTGTGCCGATATCTCGCCCCTCCATTATAACAGAACCTTTCGCCGCAAGTAAACGTTGAAGCCTGACCATTGCGTCTCTAACTGCCTTTTGCGAGGAAACCTTTGATGAAAGCCGGCTGACAAACGGCGTTCTTATCTTTTCAGAATAATCATTGCCGTCAATAAATATTTTGTTTGAATTCAGCTGATTGCCCCCCACATTTTTCCTCCCCCCCTTGCGGGGGTAGGCAGGAGGGGGGGTAAAATACAAATTTATCGTTGAGCAAAGGTTTTTTAATGAGTCTTCATCCTCAATATCAATTCCCTGTTCATACGCCCTCAAGGCAACAGCCCTGTACATAGCGCCGGTATCAATGTATGTAAAGCAGAGTTTTTCTGCGAGGAGTCGGGCTAATGTGGACTTGCCCGAACCGGCAGGGCCGTCTATGGCGATTACAGGTCCTCTTTTCACCCCGTTAGAGGCTTCTACTTTCACGAACTCATCCCTGATAGTCGTGCAAACTTTCTTATTATGTGAGCCTCTAACGGGGTTCATATCCTTTTAACGCCTTCTAATAATTCCATAAAACCGGGGAAAGAGGTATCTATGCAGTCTGTATTTGAAATTGTTATCCCTCTTTCCGTTGCCAGTCCCGCAACAATCATGGACATCGCAACCCTGTGGTCGCCGTGGCTGTTAAAAATAGCCCCTTGCGGCGGCGGTTTCGGCCTTCCTCCGACAATATCCATGCCGTCGTCAAATTCAGTCACCTGTATGCCCAACTCCTTTAAATGCGTAGCCATCGTTCCAATTCTGTCGCTCTCTTTGACCCGCAGCTCCTTTGCATCCCTTATTTTTGTAGTCCCTTCAGCATAAGCAGCAGCAACAGCAACAACGGGCAATTCATCAATGGCTCTAGGAATTATCTCTCCCTTTATCTCTATGCCTTTAAGGTTGCTTGACTTTACCAGAATATCTCCGACAGGTTCGCCGGAAATTTCTCTTTGATGGACTATTTTCAAATCTCCGCCCATTGCCTGCAATATGTCAATAATCCCTGTCCTTGTCGGATTTATGCCGACATTTTTTATCAGCAGTTCCGAATCCTTTATAATAAGCGCCGCAACCATGAAAAATGCGGCAGAGGAAATATCGCCGGGGACAGCTATTTCTCTTCCGGTAAGTTTCTGCCCTCCTGCAATACTGACGGCAGTTCCGCTGCGCTTTACCTCTGCGCCGAAATAAGTCAGCATCCTCTCTGTGTGGTCTCTTGAAAGAGTAGGTTCGGCAACAGTTGTCCCTCCGTCGGCATAGAGACCTGCAAGGAGAATAGCAGATTTCACCTGCGCGCTCGCAACCGGAGAGTTGTAAGTTATCCCCTTCAACTTTGAGCCGACAATAGCAAGAGGCGCCTTATTTCCATCTTCCCTGCCGAATATTTTTGCGCCCATCTGATGTAAAGGCTCAACAACCCTCTTCATCGGCCTTTTTCTCAGATACTGGTCGCCGGTCACTGCGGAAAAAAACTTTTGCCCCGCGAGAAGACCGGTAAGAAGCCTTATGGTAGTTCCTGAATTGCCGGCGTCTATAAAATCCTCAGGCTCTTTCAGTGCGTGAAGCCCTTTGCCCTGAATCGCGACTATGCCGTCCGCCTGAGGCGGATGCTCGTCAATACGAACGCCCATTTGCCTGAAGGCCTTGAGCGTAGCCATATTGTCTTCGCCCTTCAAAAGCCCTCTTATAGTTGTATCCCCATCCGCAATAGAACCAAGCATAATCGCCCTATGAGAGATGCTCTTATCACCCGGAACGGTTATCTCGCCTTTGAGGGATTGGGTTTTTTTTATGGTTATGGATTTCATAAGAAAATACCTATCTTTTTGTAGGGGAGGGGCTTGCCCCCTACCGCTTCGGGCGGCCACAAGGGCCGCCCCTACATTGAATTTTCATACTCCCTCAACATAATGTCTGCCGACATTGAAGTTTTGGACATGCTCGGCAAGTTCATCAAGATTCATCTCCTCTACTATTTCTTTAGCCTTTTCCTCATTTTGAGCCTCAACTTCAACATGTCCGGCGAATTCAAAATCTACAAAGAATTTGGGCATAAAACACCTCCATAATAATTGCTTATGACATTAACCCACCGCCACCATCATCGCCTCTTGTTTTTGCACTTTCCCATCCAGTTTGTCCAAGTATGCTTATAGATTCATAATTTACAAGGCAAGACTGCTTTCTAATGTAGCAAGTTCATTCATTCTTGCATGCCAGCTTGAAACATCATCATAGCTAAGAAATTTAGCTCTATTGTGAATAGGCCTAAAAACTTCTAAAGACAATTTTGCTTCAAATTCTTTTTTCCTGATTTCAGCAGCCACTATGCGAAAGTCAGTATAGAAATCTTGAAGTTCGACAAACTTTGAAAGAGAATTCTTAATATCAGTTGAATGTTCAACCTCAAAAAGCATGGTAGGCATTTTCCGGACATTAAACCATATCACATCCACTGAACGTATCCTTTGTATGATGTGTTCATATGTAAATCTGTAACATTCTGCAGCAGTAGTAATTTCTCCGAGTTTTTTACCCAAATATGCATTATTCTTATCTTGATTTGGCACAAAGGTTTCATATTTCTTTAAATTGCCAATTTCTACAATTATGCCCTGAAAGTAAGTATGATTGAACTCTTCCTGTCTTTGTTTAGGAACATCTCGTGGAGGCAATATGTCAAAAGGCAACTTATTTTTATAAGAGTTTAGCGCCCAAAGTCCAGGTCTTATCTTGAAGAAATACCTTTCATCCTGTACTATCCTTCTAATACTTGCAAATGGAGTTTTTGTCTTCCATTCGCAACCTGCTATTTTCAAGACATTTTGATTAAGAAAGCCCAGTGTTGCATAGCCCCCGTTTTCTTCCATAACTTTTATAACTGCTTCATATTGTCGCATTATTTAGAACTCCAAAATCAAATCATTAAAATTATCATCTTCTATAAATAATGTTCCTGACAGGTTATTAAATTCCGTGCTTATTTGTATTGGCTGAGAAAAATCAGCATATATAGTTTTTTCTTCTATAAAGTTGCCAATAAAATCTACTGCGATGGTATCAAACTCTTTTCGTTTGTTTAATATGCGAATATCTTTCTTCTTTTTATAAACAATGCTTACTTCTTGTATTGGACCAGCAGCCCTACAATATTTATTAAATAACCCTTCGTTTAATAATTTATAAAATTCTCTTTTCTTTGTCATATAGTTAATAAATGGGCGCTCTCTCCCTATTTTATATTTTACCAGTCATCAAATCACTTTGCTCTCCGACAGTGCCTAATTCTTTAGATTTACGCGGCATATAACACCTTCCCTTCCGCAAGGGCAGAATGGATCACCATACCGGGATGATCTTTGTAGTTTTTTAAATCATCTTCAGTTACCACAATAATATCAGAGGCAAAGCCCACGCCTATCAGATTCCGATAAATCTTTTGTGCAGTCTTACGCCGGTGTGTTCCTGAAGGGACAACAATAAGCAGGTCAATATCACTGTTGGCGTTCATTTCCCCACGCACAGCCGAACCAAAAAGAATTATCTGTCTCGGTTGAGCTACATCTAAAATCCTTTGAATTATCATCTTTAAAATATCTTTAAACCGACTGTGTGTCATATAAATTTGCATTATCCCCTCTTCAACCTATCCCTTACCCCTTTTGCCTTTTCAAATTCCTTTTGAAGCCCCTCTCCATTGCTGTCTTTTATCATCTCCTCCAGCCCTTTAAGCGTGTTCTGAAATCTCCGGATAACATCAAGAATGGCATCTTTGTTTAAGAGGCAGATATCCCGCCACATCTCAGGCGGGCTTGAGGCAATGCGGGTAAAGTCCTTAAAACCGCCTGCTGAATATTTAACAATACTTGCATTGAAATCATTTCCCCGATTAAAGCCTTCGGGGGCATGTATATTGCTTACAGTGTTTACAAGGCAGTAGGCAACAACATGCGGCAAATGACTTACAGCGGCAAGGATTTTGTCGTGTTTTTCGGCATCCATGAGGATTACTTCAGAACCTGCAATCTCCCACAGTTTTTTTACCTTCTCCAAAGCGGCTTTATTCGTTTTTTTTGCAGGTGTGAGTATGCATCTTCTATTCTGGAAAAGCGTGGGGAAGGCGGCCTCAACGCCTGCATTCTCAGTGCCTGCTATAGGATGGCCTGCAACAAAGTGGATTGTATCAGGAAGGATTTTTTCTATCTCATCAACAATGTTTTTCTTGACGCTTCCGACATCTGTGACTATTGCGCCTTTCTTGAGACAAGGCAAAGCTTCTTTTATAACCTTTGTAATGCTTGCAACAGGTATGGCAACCACAACAAGGTCTGCATCCTGGACGCCTTCTCTTGCATCCTGCGTATATGAATCAATAACACCGAGTTTTTTTGCATCCTCAAGATTTTTTAGCCCCCTGCCGATGCCGGTAATATAATCGGCAATCCCCTTTTGTCTCAAAACCATAGCAAGGGAGCCGCCGATAAGGCCCACGCCGATAATGGCAACTCGTTTAAAATGTATTTCCTTCTTCATCCTTTTGGACCGAGGCAACCATGTTGCCACTGCCTTTTACGCCAACACGGTTGGCTTGCTCCATATCTACATCGTCCTTCCAACAGCCTCAGCTATCTTCTTAAGTTCTTTCATCAATACCACAAATTTATCCGGCCTCAGAGATTGAGCGCCGTCACAGAGGGCATTCTCAGGGTCTGCATGAACCTCTATCATAAGGCCGTCAGCGCCGACTGCAATTGCCGCCTTTGATAAGGGCGCTACAAAATCCCATCTTCCAACTGCGTGACTTGGGTCTACGATTACAGGCAGATGCGTCTCTTCTTTGAGTACAGGCACAGCGCTCAAGTCAAGGGTATTTCTTACTGCTGTTTCAAATGTCCTTATCCCTCTTTCGCAGAGTATTATCTTGTGATTGCCTTGCGCAGCAACGTATTCAGCAGACATCAAAAACTCCTTTATCGTAGCAGACAAACCCCTTTTTAGCAGCACTGGCTTATCCATCTTTCCTACCTCTGTCAAGAGTCTAAAGTTCTGCATATTCCTTGCGCCTATTTGAATGACATCTGTATGCTGATAAACAATATCCATATCCCTCGGATCCATAAGTTCTGTTACCACAGGCATCCCGGTCTCTTTTCTTGCATCCCACAGATATTTTAACCCCTCTTCACCAAGACCCTGAAATGCATAGGGCGATGTCCTTGGTTTGAATGCGCCGCCTCGTAAAAGCCTTGCCCCTGCCTTTTTTACACTGTTTGCAGCATCGAATAAAAGCCCCTTTGTCTCTATACTGCAAGGCCCAGCAATTATCTGTATCTCCTTACCCCCTATCTTAACGCCACCGACATCTATTATAGTATCCTCTTTCTGAAACTCCCTGCTTACCAGCTTGTACGGCTTTAAGATAGGCATTACCTTCTCAACCCCAGGCAAAATCTCCAAAGGCTGGCCTTCAAGCACAGACTCATCACCTATTGCGCCGATAATTGTCCTTTCCTTTCCCTTTGATACATGCACCGCCAGACCAAGACTCTTTATCTTTTCAATAATATGATTAACCTGTTCCTCAGTCGCATCTGGCCGTAAAACAATAATCATAAAAAACCCCCTTGTCGCTTTGCTCCATTGCAAATTGAAGATTGTAAATTTTAAATTGTAAACTTAAAACATCCTCAATTTTGCATTTTGCAATTTGCATTTTTCATTTTGCAATTGCCCTTCTCAGCGCTTCCACAAACCTCTGATTCTCCTCAGGTGTTCCTACAGTCACACGAATATATTCACCAAGTCCGTAGCTGGCCATAGGCCGGACAATTATACCCTGCCTTAAGAGTGCATCATAAACATCTTTACCTTTACCTACTTTTATTAAAAAGAAATTTGCCTGGGTTGGGACATATTCCAGGCCCATGGCCTTCATCTCTCTATACAGAAACTTTAGCCCCTCGCTATTATTTTTCTGCGACCTTTTCAGATGCCCTTCATCCTCGAGCGCAGCCATTGCAGCAATCTGCGCAAGGCTATTGACATTAAACGGCTGCCTGACCTTGTTCATGTAGAATACAAGCTTCTCAGGCGCAACCCCATATCCTATTCTCAGCCCTGCAAGGCCGTATATCTTGGAGAATGTTCTCAATATTACAATATTCCTTCCCTCTCTCAAATAGTCCAGAGATTCTGGAAATTCAGGTTCTGTTACAAACTCGTAGTATGCCTCATCAAGCACAAGAATAACCCCTTCTGGAAGCCTGTCCATAAATCTCCTGAGCTGAGCCTTTGTGACTATCGTCCCTGTTGGGTTATTCGGATTTGCAATAAAAACAATCTTTGTCCTGTTAGTTATGGCATCAGCCATTGCATCCAGGTCATGCGTCAGGTTCTTAAGAGGAACCTCTATCTTCTTTCCTCCAGCAGCAGGAACAGCAAGCGGATAGACGGCAAAAGAAGGATTTCCCATGACAGCCTCTTCGCCGGGTCTAAGGAATGTCCTTATAACAAGCTCAATGATTTCATTAGAGCCATTGCCGATAATGAGATTTTCAGGCTTCATCTTGAGATGCTGCGCCAGCTTTTCCTTGAGATAAAAGCACCCGCCGTCAGGATAGCGATGTAGACTCTTAAGCGCCTTGGATATTGCTTCCACAGCCTTTGGAGAAGGCCCCAGAGGATTCTCATTGGACGCAAGCTTGATGGACTTTTTTATACCCAGCTCCCGCTCCAGCTCTTCCATAGGCTTTCCCGGCGGATAGGGAACAAGCGCCTCTATTTCATCGGATACGAGTTTTTTTGTTGCTACGCCCATCCTTCCGCCTCCATATGTCTTTTTAAAAAATACTGCCAGTCGTGGTATTGTCCCAAAACTCTGGCCTCAAATTCAATCCGTTTTCCTTCATCTTTATCAACCAACAGTATCCCATCTTTTATAATCTCAAAACCGAGGAGGGGCGATTCAAGGCCATTCAAAACCACAACCTGAACATCATTGGTAGCCAAAAGCGCAGCTATTTCCGCCTCTATGTAAAAAGGGAACGTGGCGGGTATCGTCTGCCTTCCTTTGTCTGCTGCATAAATTGCGATATCCCAGTCGCTCCTGCCGCCGGCTATCCCTTTTGCCCTTGACCCAAAAATATAGGCAAATACGATTCTCTCGTCATTTGCAAGGAGGTTTTTTATTTTATTTATTTCACTTTCCAACATGATTTATGAACTCCTTCAAATCCACAAGTCCTTTTCCCATAAATTCTTTTAACGTGGGCACAGTATTCTTTAGATATTCATGGGCAAGAAAGTTTCCCAAACCGGCAATGTGGACAAAATCATAAGCAAAATCTTTTGGCACTATGTTAAAATCACCAAGCTTGTATATCGCATCCCGGTAAGTAGCCGGTTTGGGGAAACCTTTTTCTACTATCAGGAGATCGCTTATGTCCAAAGCCATTTCCGCACAGAGAAATACAGACCTTTCTACTATCTTTTTCACATCAAGAGAATCCTCTATTTGCTCAAGGAATCTATCCTTGTTATCCTCCAAATATTTAATCTCTTCCATCAACCTCTGAACTTTTTGAAATAAAACCTCTCTCATTTCGCTGCACCCTTTGGATACGACCCCAAAATCTTCATAAAAGAGCACTGTGCTTCAAGCTCTTTCAATGCCTCGTTTACCTTTTTGTCTGAGATATGGCCGTCCATATCTAAAAAGAACACATATTCCCACGCCTTACCCTTTTGAGGTCTGGACTCAATCTTTGTAAGATTTATCCCCCTCCCTGCAAATGGTTTTAACATCTTATACAATGCGCCTGGCTCATCCTTGACTGCGAACATGACAGAGGTCTTATCGTCTCTGCTCTTCTCAGGGCTTTTCTTTCCTATGACAAGAAACCGTGTGTAGTTGTTCGTATGGTCCTCTATCTTTCTTTCAATTATCTGCAGGTCATAGAGTGTTGCGGCAAATTCACTGGCTATAGCTGCAGATGATGGGTCTTCGCTTGCAGTCTGGGCAGCCATTGCTGTTGATGACACATCAAAGACAGGCGCTTCTGGCATACGTTCTTTAAGCCACTCCTTGCACTCGGCAATAGCATGGGGGTGTGAATATATCTTTTTTATATCACTTATCTTGCCTGTTTTATTCAAAAGGGAGAGAGAGACCTCCATAGTAATCTCTCCGCATATCTTTATATCCGATGTAACAAACATATCAATAGTGTGGCTTACGACCCCTTCAGTCGTATTTTCTATAGGCACAACGCCAAAATCTACCTTCCCCCTCTCTACATCATCAAACACATCAGCAATATCTTTTTCAGGGACAAACTCCGCAGAAAGGCCAAAAAATTGCATGCATGCCTGATGCGTGAATGTTGCCTTGGGTCCAAGATAGGCAACCTTTAACGGCTTTTCCAAAGAAAGGGATGCAGACATAATCTCCCGGAACACATTCTTTAATGCCTGATTCGGAAATGGGCCAGGGTTATTCTCAGTCAATCGCCCGTATATCTCCTTTTCCCTTTCAGGCGCATAAAAATCCCTCTTAGACTCTAATTTGATCTTACCAACCTCAATAACGAGGGATGCCCTTTTATTCAAAAGCTCAAGGATCCTGTCGTCAATATTATCTATCTTTGCCCGAAATTCTTTTATCTTTTTTAAGTCATCCATAATTAGTTGATGAGAGATTGGGGATTAGAGATTAGAAAAACTAATTATCTAATTCACTAATCTACTAATACAAACGCATTAAATAATGTGTCATTACGAGGAGCAGAGCGGTTGCGAGGCGAAGCCGAAGCAAACTTGGAGCATGCATTCCTGTTGCTTGCAGCAGATTCAGCAAACATGGAGATTCCTCTCCGCCTGAGGCGGATCGGAACAGGCTCCATAATCCCCTCAAACTATGAGATTGCTTCGCTTTGCTCGCAATGACAATGTAACAATACTTAATGCGTTTGTATTAGTTCTCTGTCACTCAAACCACTGGCTCGTAAAATTTTCCTATCTTTCTAAATTTTTCATATCTCTTTCCTATCAGCTCATCTTTAGACAGAGTTTTCAAATCCTGCAAGAACCTCAGAATACTTTCTTTTAATGACGTTGCCACGGCCTCTGCATTTCTATGAGCGCCGCCCAGCGGTTCCCTTACTATCTCATCTATTATCCCCAGCTTATGGAGGTCTGCTGCTGTTATCATTAATGCCTTTGCAGCAATATCTGCCTTAGCGCCATCCTTCCATAGTATAGCAGCGCATCCCTCTGGCGATATGACAGAATATGTGGAATACTCCAGCATGAGAATCCTATCACCGACACCTATAGCCAATGCGCCGCCGCTTCCACCCTCGCCGATAACCACAATAATAATAGGCACCCTAAGCCTCGACATTACCATGAGGTTTTTGGCAATTGCCTCAGCCTGGCCCCTTTCCTCTGCGCCGATCCCGGGAAAGGCGCCTGGTGTATCTATAAATGTTATAATAGGCCTGCCAAACCTTTCTGCCATACTCATAAGTCTGAGCGCCTTTCTATAGCCTTCAGGATTAGGCATTCCAAAATTTCTAAAGACCTTCTCTTTTGTTGTCCTACCCTTCTGATGCCCTATAATCATCACTGTCTGATCTTCAAGCATTGCAAAACCGCCAACAATTGCAGGGTCGTCTCTAAAATTTCTGTCGCCATGCAGCTCAACAAAATCATTGAATATCAGGGGTATATAATCAAGCGTATATGGCCTGAGCGGGTGCCTTGCAAGCTGGGTTATCTGCCATGGAGTAAGATTTGAGAATATCTCTGTCTTAAGCTGTACAACCTCTCTCGAAAGCCTTTCTATCTCATAACTGTTATCCACCTTTTGTTCAGCAGCAAATATCTTGAGCTCTTCAATTCTATTCTCTAATTCGACTATTGATTTTTCAAATTCCAAAAATTGTTGCAGCGCCATTTTAATGAGCACCTCCCTGTGCAATACTGCAACTCCCGTTCCCTAAAAGAGCCTCCACATCTTTTATAAACCCCTCAGACGACTTTACCTTAAGGTCATCTGGGGCAGCAATGACCACCTCTCTGTCAGACAGTAAAAGATGAATATATACAGGAGAATTACCTGGATATGCTGTTAATAGCTTTTTTACCCCTTCCATGAAATCAGACTCTGCCTTGATTGTATCGCTTTTAATATTAATATGCACAGTATTGACGATTGCCTTTTTTACCTGTTCCAGTAAAGCAACGCTGCTTGCAATAAGCTTTACATTTTCCTCGCCTTTGTCAACTTTGCCTTTTACCAAAATAGGCGCATCGCCGCTTAAATAAGAAGCAGCATTTTTATATACATCAGAAAACACAATGACTTCAACAGAGCCTTTAAGATCCTCTAAAGTTACAAAGGCCATCCTGTCGCCCTTTTTAGTAGTTGTTTCTTTCACAGTAGTTACTATGCCGGCGATGCTTACACTTGCCTCATCCTGTCTTTCTTTTATCGCATCCGTATCAGTACTTGCCAGATATTTTATTTCATCTACATATTTTGTAAGAGGATGGCTTGTAATATAGAAACCAAGCGCCTCCTTCTCGTGGCTTAACAGTTCAGCCTCAGACCATTCCTCTATCGATGGCAGATCTATCAGAGCTGCTGTTTCCCCACCTCTTGTTCCACTTATTGCATTAAAAATGCTTATCTGGCCGTTTGCCCTTTCCCTTTGTATATTCTGCGATATATTCATAACCTTATCAAGTGATGCCATAAGCTGCGCCCTTTTTGCACCCGTGGAGTCAAAGGCGCCGCATTTTATCAGACTCTCTATAACGCGTCTGTTCACCTTTCGTGCGTCAATCCTTGAACAACAATCTACAATAGAGGCAAATGGACCTCCTTCGTCCCTTGCCTTTAATATCACATCTATTGCGGCAATCCCAACATTCTTTATAGCAGCGAGCCCAAACCGTATCCTCCCCCTGCCCCCTCCAGAGGGGGACAAAAAGCTGCCCCCCTCAGTGAGGGGGATAAAGGGGGAGGTAACAGTAAAATCATTCCTGCTCTCATTTATATCAGGCGGCAATATCTCAATACCCATATCACGGCACTCGCCGATATATTTAATAACCTTGTCTGTATCAGCCATTTCAGAGGTAAGCTGGGCTGCCATAAACTCTACCGGATAATGGGCCTTGAGATACGCAGTTTGATATGCAATGAGCGCATACGCGGCGCTGTGCGATTTATTAAACCCGTAGCCAGCGAAATTCGCCATAAGGTCAAAAATCTTTTCTGCCTTCTTTTGCTCTATCTTATTCTTTTTTGCGCCCTCAATGAACTTTTCTCTCTGGACAACCATTTCCTCAGGAAGCTTCTTACCCATTGCCTTTCGTAGCACATCCGCATCGCCTGGGCTGCAGCCAGCGAGGACCTTTGCAATCTCCATAACCTGTTCCTGATAGACGATAACGCCATATGTATTCGACAACATATCCTTTAGCTGAGGCAGCTCATATTTTATGGGCGACTTGCCATGCTTCCTCTTTATAAAATCATCAACCATGCCGCTCTGAAGCGGTCCTGGCCTGTAGAGGGCTACAACAGACATTACATCCTCAAATGTCTCTGGTTTCAGCTTTCTAAGCAGTTCCTTAACGCCAGAACTCTCGAGCTGGAATATCCCATTGGTATTTCCTGAGCTTAAAAGCCTATATGTTTCAATATCATCAAGTTTTAAATTATCAATATCAAGTTCTTCCCCTCTGCCTTCCTTTACAAGCCTTACTGTCTTATCTATAACAGTAAGGGTTTTTAAACCAAGAAAATCAAACTTGACAAGTCCTATCTTTTCAATATCTTCCATCGCATACTGTGTTGTTACAACATCTTCCTTCTTCGGTCCTTTATAAAGCGGCAGATATTCTATTAAAGGTTTATTTGCTATAACAACCCCGGCTGCATGGGTTGAGGCATGCCTTGAAAGCCCCTCAAGGGTTTTTGCTATATCTATTAACTCTTTAATCCTGACATCCTTGGCAACAAGTTCTTTTAACCTCGGCTCTTGCTTAATGGCATCTTCAATGGTTATCTTCTGAATATCCGGAATAAGCTTTGCAATCCTATCCACCTCGCCATACGGTATATCCATTGCCCTTCCCACATCCCTTATAACTGCCTTTGCCTTCATCTGCCCAAATGTTATTATCTGACTAACATTATCCTTTCCGTATTTCTCCGCAACATATCTTATTACATCATCTCTGCCCTCAATGCAAAAATCTATATCAATATCTGGAAGGCTTATCCTGTCTGGGTTTAAAAACCTTTCAAACAAGAGATTATGCTTTATTGGATCCAAGTTCGTAATGCCAAGGGAATATGCGACAAGACTGCCTGCTGCAGACCCTCTGCCTGGTCCCACTGGTATTTCCCTTTTCTTTGCATAGTTTATAAAATCAGCCACAATAAGAAAATACCCTGAAAAACCCATCTTCTTAACGACCTTGAGCTCCTTTTCCAATCGCTCGAAGTAATGCCACTTTTGGACCGAGGCAACCGTGTTGCCGTCACCATTTACGCCGACACGGTCGGCTTGCTCCATGTCCCTAAGTCTCTTTTCCAATCCGTGCCTTGCCTCATTCTCAAAAAAGGCGTCTATATCCTCGCCGTCTGGAAGTGGAAAGGCAGGAAGATGATTTTCCTTAAGCTTAAGCTCTAAATTGCAGCGCTCAGCAATCTCGATAGTATTTTTTATAGCCTCTGGATAATTACTAAACGCTGTCTCCATCTCTTTTGGAGACTTGAAATAGAACTCGTCGAGCCTGAACTTTAACCTGTCAGCGTCATTTATAGTCTTCCCTGTCTGAATGCACAAAAGTATGTCGTGCGCCTTTGCCTCTTCCCTTTTAAGATAGTGGCAGTCATTAGTCGCAACAACAGGGATATTCAGTTTTCTGCTAATCTCCAGAAGCCCTTCATTTACCTTTTTCTGCTCAGGGAGTTTATTGTCCTGAAGTTCAAGAAAAAACCTATTATCATTAAAAACTGACCTATATTCCTCAGCAACTTTCAATGCCTTTTCCTTATTTCCATTCAGTATCAGAGACGGAATCTCTCCATGCAGGCAAGAACTTAGGGCAATAAGTCCTTCATTATGCTCCTTTAAAAGACCCTTATCTATCCGTGGTTTATAATAAAACCCCTCGAGATAACCAGTAGTAACAAGTTTGCAGAGATTCTTATATCCCGTTATATTCTTTGCAAGCAGGATAAGATGAAACGCATACTCATGCTCACCATCTTCCTTGCCTCCACGCACTACGGTTTTATCAAATCTGCTGTTTGGGGCAACATATGTCTCGCATCCAATAATAGGTTTTATGCCGTGTCGAACAGCCTTTTCATAAAATTCAACGACCCCGAACATATTCCCATGGTCAGTCATTGCAAGGGCAGGCATTCGATATTCCTTTGCAAGGCTGAAAAGCTCATTATGCCTTATTGCCCCGTCAAGAAGGCTATACTGCGTATGCAGATGAAGATGAACAAAATTTGAATGATGCATAGAAATGGAGACTATCATGTTTTATATATTTTTAAAAGGGTTAATTAATCTTGACACTGCAGCTGGATTATTGTTAGAATTTGTGGTCAATGTTTGCCAGACCCAAAAAGCGATGATAGATTTGTAAGCTACTTAGACACGCTCAGCGTGCTCTATCAGAAAGGCTCTCTACAAAAATGAAAAGGATTGCCATTATAGGAGCTGGAAAAGGCGGCTATGCGTTACTTAACCTTTTACTTGATGTAAAAAGCATCAAGGTAGTCGGCATCGCAGACAAAAACAAGAACGCCCCTGCTTTAAAATTGGCAAACCACCATAATATATTCACTGCAATTGACTACAATGAGCTGTTAAAAATTAAGAATATTGACATTCTGATAAACCTCACAGGCAGCGATACTGTCTCAAAAGATATACAAAAAAGGGCGCTTAAGGCTGAACTTATTGAAGGGATGAGCGCCAAGCTCGTGTGGGACATTCTTGATAAGCTCAAAGAAGAACAGGAAGAGATAAGTAGAAATCTCAGCGAACTAAAAGAATTATACAAAATAGGCGTCACACTCACCTCTGCCCATTCTTTAGAAGAAGTCCTTACCGCAATAGTTCAAAAATCTACAGAATTTATTAATTGCCCTGCCGGGAGCCTTGCGCTCTATGACGCAGGCACAGGAGAGCTTAAGCTCGCAGCGAGCAAAGGCCTTTCGCCTAAATTTGTAGAAATAGACAAATGGAAGGTCAGGCCAAGCGGCTTGACCTCTTATATCCTGAACGAAAGAAGGCCCGTTGCAATAGCTGATATTAAGAATGAACCTCGTCTCAACAATCCCATCATGATTGAAGAAGGCATTCAGGCCCTTATAGCCATACCTCTCCTTGCAAACAGCCGGATAATTGGAATACTTTACATTGATGATTTTAAACCTCGCGCATTCACCTCAAATGAAATATCGTTTCTTTCACTCCTCGGCACTCAGGCAACATTCGCAATTGAGAAATTTCAGCTCTTAAAAGAATTGAAGGAAAAGAACGAGGCCCTGCTTGAAGCCAAGGATTATCTGAAGAACGTCCTGGATGATTCTGCTGATGTAATAATGACCACAAACCTTGAAGGTAAGATTGTTGAGTTTAACAGAGGCGCAGAAAAAATCCTTGGCTACGAAAGAGACGAGGTGATTGACAGGTTGGCCTCAGAACTCTATCTCAACAAGGGCGAAAGAGATAAGATACTGGATAAGATGGAGAGGGAAGGCAGTCTCTCGAATTATGAAACACAGCTTGTAGCAAAGAACGGAAGGGTAATAGATATAAGCCTGACTATCTCAAAGTTGGGAAACGGGATGGGAAAGATAATTGGGACTGTTGGCATAAGCAAGGATATTACTGAGGAAAAGCTGATTCGTCTGGAAATAGACAATAAGAATAATGAACTGAAAGAGGTTAATGACAGGCTTGAGGAAAGGATTCTTGAAAGAACCATAGAACTTGAACGATCAAATCAGAGATTGGAAAGGGCGAATAAGGTCAAAAATCAATTCATAGCTAACATGAGCCATGAATTGCGGACACCGTTGAATTCTATAATAGGGTTTTCAGAGATACTCCTTAGTGACACATTCGGAAAAGTAACTGAGAAGCAAGCCAGGTATGCAAACAACATTCTGACATCAGGCAAGCACCTCCTTCAACTCATAAACAATATTCTGGACATTGCAAAGATAGAAGCAGGCAAGATGACCCTTGACTACTCCACCTTTTCAGCATTGAACATAATCAATGAAGTTATGAGCATAATTAATCCGTTAGCAGATAAAAAAGGGGTCCATCTTGAGGTGAGGCTGAATGAAGATTTGCCTCAATTAACTGCTGATACAATAAAATTCAAGCAGATACTCTACAATTTACTAAGCAATGCCATTAAGTTTACGCATCAGGATGGCAGGGTTAGCCTCGTGGCAGAAAAGGTTAAGAATGCCACTTTTACCAATGAAGAGGTTATAGAGGCAAGAGCCGTTGACCAAAAAGAGTTTGTGCAGATATCTGTAATGGATAATGGCATAGGCATTAGACCGGATGATATGGATAGAATATTCGAAGAGTTTGAACAGGCTGACAGCAGCTACTCCAGAAGTCATGAAGGACTCGGACTCGGACTCGCCTTAACAAAGAGATTGATAGAGCTTCATGGCGGAACAATATGGGTTGAAAGCCATGTAAATAAGGGAAGCACCTTTAGCTTTATTATACCAACAGTGGCTCGCACACCCCAAACAAAGTCTCTATCTATTGATAACACTCCATTATATACCCCTTCGGTCTCTGTTGAGGATATCACGCCGGCAAAACCAAATGCCCCTTTAGTCTTAGTTGTAGAGGACGACAAACTCACCTCTGAGCTGCTATCAGTTTATTTGTTAAAGTCCGGCTACTCGGTTGCGCATGCATATGACGGAAATGATGCGATTGCGAAGGCGCAGGAATTAAAACCTTTTGCTATAACCCTTGATGTAATGCTTCCTCATAAAGACGGATGGGAAGTCCTCCAGATATTGAAGCGCCAGGAAGAAACAAAGGATATACCTGTGCTAATAAATTCAATAGTAGACAATAAAGAACGCGGTTTTATCCTCGGCGCAGCTGATTATTTTATAAAACCTCTGGACAGTGTAAAACTCATTGAAAGGCTGAATGAATTTAAACCTCTTATAAGAAGATCCCGCCACTCAGGAAATATACTTTTGATAGATGGAGATGAAGGTATGGTAAAGCATTTAACTTCAATCCTTACAGATGAGGGATTTGAGGTGCTGAATACACAAGATAGTGAAGAAGGCATAGAGCTTGCAATTGTTGGCAAACCCGACCTTATCATTATTGACATGATGTTTAATGATTCAAAAAAGGATGTAAGCGGTTTTGACATAATATACAAATTAAGAACCACGCCGATAACACAGGGCATACCTATATTCCTCCTTACAGCTACAGAGATGAAATCTGATGAAAGACATCAAGTCATGGGATATATTGACCGCATTATACAAAAAAGCCCGTTCTCAAAGGATACCCTCATTGAACAGATAAAGATTCTGGAATATCTTTACCCTGCAAGGGCCGGACTTAAAGATGATGTAACCGGATTGTTCAATCATCGCTACCTGAATATCAGGCTTGCCCAGGAGATAAATAAGGCAAACAGATATAAACAGCCCTGCTCTCTATTAATTTTAACTATAGACAATCTTCATACCTATGTTGAAAAAAACGGAAAATTTCACGGTAATGTCCTATTAAAGAAGACAGCTGAACTTATCAAGAAATCTCTGAGGGGTTACGATACAGCAGTGAGATACGGCGTTGACGGACTGGCCGTATTGCTTTCTAATACCCCAAAATCACCAGCAATGCATCTGGCAAAGAGATTCAAGACCATAATCGAGAGCTATCCATTTTATAACACAGAGATTCAGCCAAAAGGGCGAATAAGCATAAGCATTGGCTTAGCTACATATCTGGATGATGTGAATTCTATAGAAGGCCTGATTGCAGCATCTCATCAAGCGTTATCTGATGCAAGGAACGCAGGCGGCGATTCCATAGTAACTTTTAATCAGTGAACCCCGTTACTGTTATCGATAGCGACAAACTTTACTTATTACAGGGACGCTATAAATGGCTAAAAAAAAGATTTTGATAGTTGAAGACAATGAACAGAATATGGAGCTCTTCCGCGACCTTCTTGAGTCACATGGATATGTTGTCATAGAGGCAACAGAAGGTGAAACAGCCATAAATAAAATATCTCAAGAAATGCCAGACCTGATACTCATGGACATCCAGCTCCCTAAAATTGATGGCGTTGAAATTACACGCAGGGTTCGTGAAAATCCTTCGCTGAATAATATTAAAATCATTGCAATAACCGCACATGCAATGAAAGGCGATAGAGAGACGTTTTTAGAGTCCGGGTTTAATGATTATGTATCCAAACCTATAGATATAAATTCACTTTTACAAACCATTGCCCAACATCTCAAAGAAACTGAGAGTCGCGACTGCGGCTCTTGTTAAAATACTTTCAAAGTTGTAAACCCCCACACCTTGCCCCCACACCAAAATCTTTGGTGTGGGGGCAAGGAAGAAATAAGCAACCCTGTGCCAAGAGCGGAGTGCATTCCCAACAAGGTGTGAGGTAAAATTGGAAGGCGTAGCTGGCATAAGCTGTTGTCTCAGTCTTCTCAGACAATATTGAACCTCTTCCCAAAAAATATTTTTGTAACCTGCTATATAGGACAAAGAAAATGACTGCAAAAAGAAATCGGCGCGAAGATAAGTCCCTTTTTGATAGCATTGACTATCTGAGATTAATCCTCCATCAAATCCTTGATGAGCAGGTTGGAAAGAAGCTGCTGCACACCATAGATAGCCTGAGCAAGGCCAGCATTATTTCTGCCGAGCATCCCGGAATAGCCCCTCTATCCAACAAACTCTTAAAGACAGTTGAATATCTTAACCTAAGCGATGCAAGTCAGGTTATTCAGGCATATGCTATAAGCTTTCAGCTCATAAACTTGGCAGAAGAAAATTATGGTATGCAAAGTAGGAGAAGGATTCAGAGGCAAGGACGCCCTGTCCCAGGCTCTATCGAAGAATGCGTAAAGGCCTTTAAGAAAAAGGGGCTATCGCCGGAAAAGATACAGACCTTATTAAAAGAGTTGTCAATCACAGCAGTTCTTACAGCGCATCCCACAGAAGTAAAGAGGAGGACAGTGCTTGAAAAACACAGGAAGATATACCTTTCTATATTTAAGAACGAAAATCCTATCTGGACAGAGAGGGAAAAAGAGATAATAAAAGAAGATATTCTTGTAGAGGTGCAAAAACTCTGGCAGACAGGCGACATACGTCTTGAAAAACCAACTGTAGAAGAAGAGGTCTTGAACGGCCTTTTCTATTTTAATAAGACATTTTTCGAAACCCTGCCTGCGCTTTACAATGAACTCTGTTATCAGCTCCGCAAACATTATCCGTCATATAGATTTTCTATCCCGTCTTTGATTTCATTCGGCAGTTGGGTAGGCGGAGACAGAGATGGCAATCCTTTTGTCACCAGCGAAAAGACAAAATGGACCTTACTATCTCATAGACAGCTAATCATCTCGAAATACATTGAAATTATATCTCAATTGATTTCAAAGCTCAGCATTTCCAGACAGCTTATCCAGCCAGACAAAGAACTGCTTACTGACATAAAGCAGGATGCGCGGAAAATGGGAATTGATGGTGAGAAGGCTATCTCGCGAAATCCCCATGAACCATATAGACAAAAACTCTCGCTTATTAAAAAGAAGCTTGAAAATACCGTAGAGAATAAGGAAGTATCTTATTACAGGGATGCGCAGGGGTTTATAGATGATTTGAATGTCATTAAAAAAAGCCTCCTTGCCAGTAAAGGAGAAAGAATTGCACAGCTTGAGATTGAGCCGCTCATAAGACAGGTCTCAACATTTGGTTTCCACCTTGCAAAACTTGACATAAGACAGCACAGCGAAGTCCATAGGATGGCGCTGGCAGAACTGCTCGAAAAGGCCGACGTTGTTGCCTCAGGCTATCTTGCTATGACAGAAAAAGAAAAGGTGAAAATACTCTCCAATGAACTTGCCTCTGTAAGGCCGCTTGTCCCCGACCATATCCATATATCTGCTGACACAAGAGAGGTTCTGGAAACCTTTAAGGTAACCAGATACGCCCAGGACAATATGAGCTGGGACGCCATTGGCTCATATATTGTAAGTATGACGCATAATGTAAGCGATATACTTACAGCGCAGGTTCTTGCAAAAGAAACAGGGCTTTGCGGTATTGCAGATGATAATAATATTTTCAACAGGCTTGATATAGTTCCGCTGTTTGAAACAATAGCTGATTTACGCAGGGCGCCTGCAATACTCAATGAACTTTTTTTAAATAAGATTTATAGGCAATATCTTGACAAAAGAGACAATGTCCAGGAGGTTATGCTCGGCTACTCAGACAGCTGCAAAGACGGCGGGATATTGACCTCAAGTTGGGAGTTGTATAAGGCGCAGAAAAGCATCTCAGATATTGGAACAGCGCATAGGATAAAACTTAAATTCTTTCATGGCAGGGGCGGAACAGTTGGCAGAGGCGGCGGACCAACCCATAAGGCAATCCTTGCGCAACCTCGCGGCACTGTAAATGGACTTATAAAGATAACAGAGCAGGGAGAAGTAATATCCTCCAAATATGCAAACCTGGGCACAGCATCATATAATCTAAATCTTCTGACAGCAGGCGTTATGGAAGCTGCTGCCAAATCCAGCGAAGAGATAAAGAAAGAAAAGATATATGAAGACGCCTTTGAGGAGATATCAGTGACATCATTTAAGCTCTACAGAGAATTAGTAGATGATAATGATTTCCTGACATACTTTTATGAGGCAACACCAATAGAAGAACTGGAGCATCTGAAAATAGGCTCAAGACCTGCTTACAGAAAGGAAAAGGGGAGCGTAGAAGATTTAAGGGCAATACCATGGGTCTTTAGCTGGAATCAGAGCAGACACATTGTCCCAGGGTGGTACCCTGTTGGCTCCAGCTTAAAGTTTTTTATAGGAAAAGATGTTGCACGGAGAAGGCTTCTTCAGGAGATGTATAGAAAATGGCCATTCTTTAATAATCTCATAGACAATATTCAAATGGTTATTGCAAAATCTGATATGATTATCGCAAGGCTCTATTCAATGCTGGTGAAGAAGAAAGGAATAAGAGACAGGATATATAAAAAACTCCTTTCAGAGTTTAACCTCACAGCCAAAATGATATTAATTATAACGCAACAGAAAAAAATTCTGGACAATGACCCATTCCTCCAAAGGTCAATTGAAATGAGGATACCGAGTATTGACCCAGTTAATTATATCCAGGCTACTCTTCTAAAGAGGCTGAGGAGCGGTAAAATAAAAGAGGATGAGCGGAATAGGCTAATTTCAACTCTAATGATGAGCATTAATTGCATTGCAGCAGGATTGAGGAATACAGGATAAACCATGTAGTGTTTTTCCTGTTGTCAACAAATAGAATTGTCCGCTTTTAGAGCAAATGAATTGTCCGCTTTTAGACTTGGCAGGAAAGGCAC
>MGQA01000100.1:0-4748 GCA_001797665.1 Deltaproteobacteria bacterium GWF2_42_12
CAACGATAATATCTGGACAAAGCCCTTTAATAACATTTATAAACGTCTCATCCCTAATCTTTTCTGGCTGAAGCACAGGTATGTTATGCTGTAGGGCAAGTTCCTTAACAGGCGGAGGGGTTAATACCTTTCCCCTACCTTTCGGTTTATCAGGCTGGGTTACTACAGATACTACCTTATTACCTGCAACTATTAGAGCCTTCAGTGACGGGACCGCAAACTCAGGCGTGCCCATAAAAACGATTTTCAACTTTCTTGAGCTTGTTGAAAAACTCAACAATCTCTGATTACTCAGATAAAAGATTAGATTACGCAGATTAAAACTCCTTGAAATATCTGTAAATATCTGTGTAATCATTTTTTCTAATCTGTGTAATCAAGGCTGTTGATGGTTTTTTCAACAGACTGTCTTATCTGAACCTCTGCTTGACCCGAAAAATGCAGTTGCATTTTTCGGGTTAAGGTTAAGTTTTAAAGTTACTTTCATACCCTACTATCTTATTTTTACCACGTGCCTTAGCAAGATACATTGCCATATCTGCCTTATCTATAAGTTCTTCTATGTTTACCGCATCAGACGGGAATTCAGCAATGCCTACGCTTACTGAAAAGATCTGGTCAGGAGGGATTTTATGCCCTACGAACCTGATATCTTCAACGCTCCTCCGAATCCTTTCAGCAGTTACGTAGGAATTTGCCTTGGTAGTGTAGGGAAGGATTATGCTGAATTCTTCGCCGCCATGCCGGACAGCCACATCAATAGAGCGGACTGCATCACGAATGGTATGGGCAATGCGTTTAAGAACTTCATCGCCGGCTGGATGACCATATTTATCATTTATCGCCTTGAAGTCGTCTATATCGATTATAAATATGGTAAACGGTTCATTATGACGCTTGGCCCTTTCCATCTCTTCAAATAGTCTTTCCTGAAAGTATCTTCTGTTGAAAAGCCCTGTTAATGAATCTGTCACAGATATCTTCTTTAAGTCTTCTGTCATTTTGTAATACTCGCCTCTCTCCAGGGCTATGGAGGCATAAGAGGCGAATGATAGCAAGAGGTGCAAATCTTCTTCAGAGAAGATTTCTCCGGTTATCTTATCCGATATATTTATGACGCCGATAGTGCGGAGGCCGACCCTTAAAGGTATGCTTACAAAGGATTTTGTCTTATACCTTGACCTGTTTTTCCTTGCAAATGGTTCGGACTCTGACTCAATATCCTTGACAATTATAGGCGTCCCCTTTTCCATTACTGTCCCTGATATGCCCTCGCCAATCTTGGCTTTTACATTTTCAAGTATACTTCTATCTATGCCTTTTGACGCCTTAACAGTCAGATGCATGTCTTCTTCACTCAACATCATGAGGGAACCCTGCTCTGCGTCAACTAATTCGGCGGCCTTATGCAAGATGGTATTGTGCAATTCCTCTTGGTCCAAGACCGGGGCTATTGTCTTGAATATCTCTTCAAGAGACGCAAGGCCTTTCATTTTTTTCTTTATATGGTGGTCAGCCCTGACGCTTTCCAGCACAAAGGAAAGCTGATTTGCGAGGAGGGCAAGGAGTTTAATAGAATCTGTGGGTATTTTTGTATTAAATATGCCTAATAGGCCAAAGATGTTGTCTCCTATTATCATAGGAAAAATGTTAACAGATGATATTCCCTCTGGTATGCCCATTTTATGGATTTCAGAGAAGTCATGGCAATCAACAGGTTTTTTTGTTGCAGTAAGCCGCTTGAACGCATCGTGGGAATCAGAGAGCATCCAGTTAGAAATCAGATTTTTTTTCCGCCCAAAGGCGGCAACTGTTCGATAAGTAGCCTTATTATGTCTTTCCATGACGCAGGCTGTGTCAACATCAAAGAGAACAGCCATAGCATTAAAGATATGTGTATACATATCTTTGACGCCCTCCTGCAGTAAACCGGGGGTTGTCACCTCTATTACGCTCTGCATCTGATAGTATTTTTTTTCATAGAAACTCTTGAGATAAAGATTCTTTAAGAAGGGCACGGCCATTTCCTTGACTACGGGAGGTTTTGCAAAGAAGTTTTGGGGTTGAACTATATTCAGCTTCTTTTCAAGTTCACGGATTGTGGACTCACTGAATCCGAAGCCGGCAGCCCCTTTTATAAACTCATTAAAGTCTTCTTTTGATGTATAGACATGGCCGCCAATAATAGCTGTAGATACATTGCTATTCAGATTTACAGGTATGATAAAGATATACTGGTTTGTATAACACTTATAGATAAATGGCTCAGTCATCTGCTGAGCCTTTGTTATAGCCTTTTTGTATGAGCTTATATAAAGCTCCCGACCTTTCTCAGTTTGCGCTTTTATAAACTCAGAAAAACTATCTTCTATGTTTGACGGCGAGATAATAGAGCCATCGTAGTTATATAGGGCTATGGGAATGCCAAGAAGGTTAGAGAGGCTGTTCTGAAATTCGTTCCATAGGGCAAAGTCAATATGCTCAGGCAATGAGTGAGAGGGGATGTCTTTCATATTCTTTGCATTCAGTATATTTATAGCCATAGAGGACATCATGTAATCAACTTTAGCACATCCATAACAGGAAGATTATTTGCTTCTGATATTCAACGCTTGAAAGCCATCAACGCAACAGTAAATATAGCGCCCTCTGCCTTTTATAACATCCTTTTTTCCTTCTCAATGGCCTTTTTAATTTTTCGCTTTATTATGTCTCTCTTTAATTTACTCAACCTGTCAATGAACAATAGTCCATTTAAATGGTCAATCTCGTGCTGAATCGCTATGGCAAGAAGTCCTCCTGCCTTCATCTCAAAGTCTTTCCCATCTTTGTCAAATGCCTTTAAAGTCAGATTCGCAAACCTTTTTATCTCCGATGTAAAACCAGGGATGCTCAGACAGCCTTCTTCGTATTTTATATCCCCTTCGTGATATACTACTTCCGGATTTATCAGTGTTATAAGATTTTTTCCCCTCTGATAATTTTCGCCATTTGGGACGTCTAAAACCGCGACTCTTTTGTCTGCGCCGATCTGTGTGGCTGCTAGGCCTATACCTCTTGCAAAATACATTGTTTCTATCATATCAGAGATTAGCTTTCTTATATCTTCATTAAATTTTGATACTGGTCTGCCCTTTGTTTTAAGAAAAGGGTCTGGGTATTTAAGGATATCTAATATAGCCATACATGGCTATAGAATACCGATTCTTAAATAATATGTCCACAAATTTTTGAAAATTTTGCTATGAAATTTTTTCATAGTGTGGTTAATGGGTCAACATCAATTACAAGGTTGATTGAATGTATTGTTTTGTCAGATTCGCACAAAATTTTCTCTGCAAATTCGTGGAGTGATTTTATGTTATTTCCTTTAATAAGCATATGCCAGCGATATTTCCCCCTGAGCTTTGAAAGAAAGGCTGAGGCTGGTCCAAGGATAGTTATATCTTTTTTAAAACTAGATTCTAATGTTCTATCAGCAAATCTTTTTATTTTATTGGCAAATACTTTTACGGCTTCTTCTTTATTGCCTTCAAAACGAAGATTGATAAGCCTCGAAAAAGGCGGGTATGATAACTCCATCCTATTGTTTAGTTCTTCTTTAAAAAAGGTCTCATAGTCCTGCATTATTGCCAGTTTTAGGCAGAAATTGTCAGGGTTGAGGGTCTGGATAATGACCTTTCCTGGAAATGCCTCTCTTCCTGCCCTTCCTGCTGCCTGAGTTATAAGCTGGAATGTCCGCTCAGAGCTTCTAAAGTCAGGGATATTGATAGAAGTATCTGCCATTACAATTCCTACAAGCGTAACATTAGGAAAATGATGACCTTTCGCAACCATCTGGGTTCCGACAAGCACATCTACGTGGCCTTTATCAACTGCATCAACTATCTTTTGATGAGCCCTTTTTTTTCTTGTCGTATCTTTGTCCATTCGGCCTATCCGTGCCTTATGGAGAATCCTTCTCACCTCTGCTTCTAACTGTTCTGTGCCAATCCCGACTGGCTCTATCTGATGGCCTTCACACTTGGGACACGCTTCGGGGATTGAGATAGACAGGTCGCAGTAGTGGCATTTTAAAACCCCAGCTCCTTTGTGCATTGTGAGCGATACATTGCAATTCAAACACTGGAATGTATATCCGCAGCCATTGCAGATCAGAAAATTCGAAAACCCCCTTCGGTTTAAAAAGAGAATTGTCTGATAACCAAGCTCATGGTTTTTCAACATAAGATTTTGAAGTTTTTCAGATATGATTTTGTTGTATTCCGTTTGACTTTTGACTTTTGACTTTTGACTTTCTTTTCTCATATCCACCAGCTCTACCTCTGGCATGGGTCTGTCCTGCACCCTTTTTGTTAGGTGAAGCGGCGTAATTTTATTGTTTTGCGCATTATAGAATGTCTCAACAGAAGGTGTAGCTGAGCCAAGGACAACTGTTAGATTGAACATCTTGCCCAGCATAAGACTCACGTCCCGCGCATTATATCTTACCCCCTCTTCCTGCTTATATGAGGGTTCATGTTCTTCATCAATGATGATAAGTCCAAGGTCTTTTACTGGCGCAAAGAGTGCTGACCTTGCGCCAACAACAATATCTACCGCTCCATCTTTTATCCTGTTCCACTCATCATACCTTTCTCCATCTGAGAGTCCGCTGTGGAGAATAGCAACCCTGCCGGGAAACATGGCAGTGAGATATTTGACCGGCCAGAGGGTTAAGGATATCTCCGGCACTAATAGTATGGCCT
>MGQA01000100.1:4759-6187 GCA_001797665.1 Deltaproteobacteria bacterium GWF2_42_12
TCTACAGCCTCTTCTATTGCCTTCAGATACACCAGGGTTTTTCCACTGCCAGTGACGCCATAGAGGAGAAAGGGGGAAAAGGCATTACTTTTCAGGCCATGAGAAATCGCACTCAAAGCCTTTTCCTGCTCATAGGTCAGTTTGTGTGAGAGTTTTTGCGGTAAGATATCTTCCAGAGGGTTCCTTGGGGCTTTTCTTTGAATGAGCGCAATGAGCCCTCTTTGCTGCAATTTTTTGAGGGCTGAATCTATAGCGCCGAGTTCGTTTCGAAGAGACTTAAGAGAGGTTTCTCCTTTTTCAGAAAGATATGCGATAATTTTTGCCTGAATAGGCGCCTTTCTCTTGAAAGTTTCATAGTTACATTCAGAGGCAAGTGATGCAAAGGTTTCTGTTCGTTCGCCGATTTTCCCTTTGATTTTAACCTCTTCCCGAATAAGTTTTTCCTGCTTTAATCTATTGATTGCATTGTATATGGATTTGCCTTTAAATGTCTTTAAAAGATGGGCAAGGGAAATGCCTTTTTTTGCCAGAATCAACTCAAAAAGGGCCTGGCTGAGGGGGCTCAATTTTTCTTGATAATCGAAGAGTTCTTCTGTTGGAAAGAAATACCTCTGGCTTTTAATATTTGTCCAGCTTGGACAGGCAAGGCTTAGCGCTTCTCCGAGCGGCGCAAAATAGTAAGAAGAAAGCCACTGGAAAAATTTTAATCTCTTCTCATCAAATATAGGCTCATCATCAAGAATATCAAGGACATCTTTGAGGCTCTTTACCTCTGTTTTTTCTATAAACCCTACACAAAATCCGGTTATGACCCTCTTTCCAAATGGCACAAGCACACGTTTACCCACAGCAACTTGTTCGAGCAGGGTTTCAGGAACTTTATAGGTAAATGTCCTCTTGAGCGGAAGTTCTACGGCAACGGATATAAGGGTTTTGTTGTGCATAATTTTTTTTGAGAGACGAGGGTAGGGATTAGCAGGCTGTTGAAAAAGCCATCAACAGCCTTGATTACACAGGTTAGCAAAAATGATTACACAGATATTTACAGAAATTCCAAGGAGTTTTAATCCGTGTAATCTAATCTTTTATCTGTGTAATCAGAGATTGTTGAGTTTTTCAACAAGCTCTTAGAAATTATCTTGATTTTACATGAAATATATATAAAAATCTATAGGCTTAAAATTGGGTAAAAGGGATATTAGAAATAGAGTATGTATGTTTAAAAAAGTACTGGTAGCAAATAGAGGCGAGATAGCCACAAGGGTTATAAGGGCTTGCAAGGAGCTCGGCATCTCAACAGTGGCCATATATTCAGAGGCTGATGCAACATCTCTTTATGTGAAAAAGGCTGACGAGTCTTATCTTGTCGGACCTGGTCCTGTAGAGGGTTATCTGAATATCCATAGGATAGTGGACCTTGCCCTCAAG
>MGQA01000100.1:6205-12669 GCA_001797665.1 Deltaproteobacteria bacterium GWF2_42_12
CACCCGGGATACGGATTCCTTTCTGAAAACCCGAGATTTGCAGAGTTGTGTGAGAAAAGGGAGCTAACATTTATTGGGCCGAGCAGCCAGGCTATTGCTGACATGGGTGATAAGGTAAGGGCCAGAGAGATGATGAAAAAGGCCGGGGTGACTGTTGTGCCGGGAAGCGAAGGAAGTCTTAAAAATGTCCATGATGCCATATCGTATGCAAAAGAGATAGGCTATCCAGTAATGATAAAGGCCTCTGGCGGTGGAGGGGGCAGGGGCTTAAGGGTTGCACGGGATGAAAAGGAGCTTTTAAAGAATCTGGATGTCGCCCGTTCAGAGTCAAAGGCAGCATTTGGCGTATCAGATGTATTTTTAGAAAAATATATCGAAAAGCCGCATCATATTGAGTTTCAGATTTTGGCAGATAAACACGGAAATGCCATACACCTCGGAGAAAGGGACTGTTCAATTCAGAGGAGGCATCAAAAGCTTATAGAGATTGCGCCTTCGCTCATCCTTGACGCTAACCTGCGGGAGAAGATGGGTATGGCTGCTGTAAAGGCAGCCAGGGCTGCGAATTATATAAATGCGGGTACTGTAGAATTTCTTGTTGATGATAAAAGAAATTTTTATTTTCTTGAAATGAACACAAGGATACAGGTAGAGCACACGATTACCGAAGAGGTAACAGGCGTAGATTTAGTAAAAAAGCAGATTGAGATTGCCGCAGGAAAACCTATTGGCATCGAACAGGAACGGATTCAGGCACGGGGGTTTGCTATGGAGTGCCGCATCTGTGCCGAAGACCCGAAGAACAATTTCAGGCCAAATAGCGGACGGGTTACGGCATACTACTCGCCAGGCGGCATCGGTGTGCGGATAGACGGTGCCATCTATAAGGATTACGTAATTCCAGGCTATTATGACTCTATGGTTGCAAAGCTTGTTGTGCGCGGAAGAGACTGGAACGAGGTCGTCAGTAGAATGCACCGCTCGCTCGATGAATTTGTAATTCGTGGTGTTAAGACCACCATTCCATTTTTAAGAAAGATAATGAACGACCCTGATTTTGTAAAAGGCAACTTTGATACAGGGTATATAGACAGGAAACCAGAGCTTCTTGATTACGCAGAGTATGAAGACCCGATTGACAAGGTAGCGGCAATCTCTGCTGCCATAGCTGCGTATCATGGATTTTAAAATTTTGGACCGAGGCAACCATGTTGCCGTTATTTTTACGACACGGATACCTCGGTCAAAAACGGCGACATGGTCGCCTTGCTCCAAAATTGGAGAAAACTATGCCTAAAAATAAAACTAAAAATTCCAAAGTCAAGATCACCGATACCGTTCTCCGGGATGCCCATCAGTCCCTTCTTGCAACCAGGATGCGCACTGAGGATATGCTAACTATCGCTGAAAAGTTGGACAAGGTAGGCTATTGGAGCCTTGAGGTGTGGGGCGGCGCAACATTTGATACCTGCCTGAGGTTTTTAAGAGAAGACCCGTGGCAGAGATTAAGGGATTTAAGAAAGGCCTTGCCAAACACAAAGCTTCAGATGCTCCTCAGGGGCCAAAATATTGTGGGCTATCGCCATTATTCAGATGATGTTGTAAGAAAATTTGTTGAGCGCGCTGTAAAAAACGGCATGGACATATTCCGTATATTTGACGCCCTCAATGATATGCGGAATGTGGACGTTGCTATAAAGGCGGTAAAGTCAATGGGTGCAACTGTGGAGGCAGCAGTGTGCTACACAACAAGCCCGGTTCATACCCATGCGGGCTTTGTAGAAATGGCTCTAAGGCTTGAGGATATGGGCGCTGATATTATCTGCATAAAAGACATGGCAGGACTTCTCACGCCATATGCTGCCTACGACTTGGTAAAGGCGCTTAAGGAAAAGATAGACCTCCCTGTCCACATCCATACCCACGACTCCAGCGGTCTTGCATCTATGAGCTATCTGAAAGCAATAGAGGCCGGCGCAGAGATGATTGACACAGCCATTTCATCCCTTGCCTCAGGCACAGCGCAGCCGCCTACGGAAAGTCTTGTAGAGGCATTAAAGGGTACGTCTCATGACACAGGCCTTGATATCGCCCTGCTGGCAGACATAGCAGAATATTTTCGTAAGATTCGAAAGAAATACAAAAGGTTTGAGAGTGAATATACAGGCATAGATACAAAGACCTTGGTTGTTCAGGTGCCTGGCGGCATGATTTCAAACCTTGCAGTTCAGTTAAAAGAACAGAATGCCCTTGATAAGATGAACGACGTATTGGAAGAGATTCCAAGGGTAAGAAAGGATATGGGCTATCCTCCGCTGGTTACGCCGAGCAGCCAGATTGTTGGGACTCAGGCAACACTGAATATACTCACCGGCGAGAGATATAAGGTAATAACAACTGAGACACGGAATTATTTTAAGGGCCTTTACGGCAGCCCCCCTGGCAAGATGGATAAAAAGGTTCAGAAAAAGGCAATAGGAGATGAAGAGTCCATAACATGCAGGCCTGCAGACCTCCTTGAGCCGGAATTGGATAAACTAACAAGAGAACTTGGCGGCAGGGCAAAGGGTATTGAGGATGTCCTTTCTTATGCGCTCTTTCCCAATGTTGCCTTAGAATATTTTGAGCAAAGGGAGAGCGGCAAGTTTGAACCAGAGCCGCTTGAGGAGGCTCACGAGATACAGCCGCAGCAGATACCGCATATACCGTCCCTTGCGCCGAGCGAATTCATCATAACAATTCACGGTGAATCGTATCGGGTAAAGGTTGCTGGCGCCGGTCATAAGGTTGAAGGTAAGAGGCCGTTCTTTTTAAAGATAGACGACCGTCTGGAAGAGGTCATGCTGGAGTCCCTTACCGAGGTTATTCCTTCTACAGCAGGCGAGATAGAGGCAAAACCGACAACAACATCAGTACGGCCAAAGGCTATGAAAAAAGGGGATGTAACAGCCCCTATACCTGGAAAGGTTACCAGTATAAAGGTTTCTGAAGGGGATAAGGTCTCTGCAGGAGATACACTTTTGACCGTAGAGGCAATGAAGATGGAAAATGAGGTGCATACGCCAATGGATGGCATTGTGAAGAAGATATATGTGAAGGTAGGGGATTCTGTGAATCCTGATGAGACATTGATGGTGGTGGAAAAAGACAGTGGACAGTGATGAGTGGCGAGTGGTCGGTAGCGGAGAAGTATTCCTGACCACTGAACACTGGTCACTGGCCACGAAATAAATAGGAGGCAACTAAATGTCAGAAAGAGTTGTTGGTGTTATTGGAGGAAGTGGGCTTTATGAGATGGAAGGGCTTAAGAATGTTAAGGAAGTAAAGGTTAAAACACCCTTTGGAAATCCGTCAGATGCGTATATCGTTGGTAAACTTGGCGATGTGAAGATGGTATTCCTTCCACGGCACGGGAGGGGCCACAGGATACTTCCCTCGGAATTAAACTTTAGGGCTAATATCTATGGCATGAAAAGACTCGGCGTAGAATGGATCATATCAGTCTCAGCAGTGGGCAGCATGAGGGAGGATATTAAGCCAGGCCATATTGTAGTTGTTGACCAGTTTTTTGACAGGACAAAGGGGAGGGGAGCAACATTTTTTGGAAACGGCATAGTTGGCCATGTGGAATTTGCAGACCCTGTGTGTCCGAATCTCAGCAATGTCCTTTATGATGCCGGACAACATACCGGAGCTACTATTCATAAAGGCGGAACATATATCTGCATTGAAGGCCCGCAGTTCTCCACAAGGGCAGAGTCAAAGATTTACCGGAAATGGGGGGTGGATGTAATAGGCATGACAAATATCCCTGAGGCAAAGCTTGCCAGAGAGGCTGAGATATGTTACGCGACGCTTGCCCTTTCCACTGACTATGACTGCTGGCATGAAACAGAGGAATCAGTTACCGTAGAAATGATACTCGATACGCTCAAGAAAAATGTTGCAACAGCAAAGGCGATTATAAAGGAGGCGGTTCCAAAGATTCCTTATAAAAGAGATTGCAAGTGTGCTACCGCAATGAAATATGCGGTTGTCACAGACAAAAAGAAGATACCTGTGAAGGTGAAGAAAGACTTAAATATCATATTGGGGAAATACGGGATTTAATGAGGTAATTTTTGTCAAATGCTGTAGTTGCTGCTATGATTACCCAAAAATAGACATTGAAAGGTGACAGGCAAAACAAATGCTTACTAACCAGTCCAGAATAGTATTTACACACTATCCCCTTTTGTTAGTCATGCCCGAATTTTTTAATCGGGCATCCAGAGACTAAAAACTACTGGATTCCCGCTAAAGACCCCCGATAGATACATTCGAGGGCAGGCTCTGCGGGAATGACACTGTGTGGAATGTATATTCTATATATGCGCTGATTAACATGTCTATACAATTATGGACTCCCTTATAAATGGTCAATGTCTATTTTTTGGGTGATTACTTTTGTCTTGACAGTATGTATTATTGATGTAAACTCATAAAGGCTGAGAGAGGGTTAAGAATGGCACTTACCTTGCAAAGACAGACAGACAGAATTATACCTTAATAGCATTTTTATATAGTGTTTCATCAAAAGGGGCAGACCAATATGGTCTGCCCCTTTTGTTTTTTTATGTCTTAAAAATTCCACAGAAGGGAGGCGATATTTAGCACAAGCGAAAAAAACAAATTGACATGTAACGTTGCCCTTTATGGGCAACGGCACGCTTAGCGTGCCAACGAAAACGTTGGGGATAAATCCCGAAGTCTCGGGATAAACCCCAATGCTGCATTTTTTGCGTTTGTATTTTTTGTGCTGTCAGGAGTTTCGGGTCTGTTGCCCAAACCACAAATGTCATTCCCGAATGCTTCTATCGGGAATCCAGTCTATGTAAATTCAACAACTTCTGGATTCCCACTCTCCGCTTAAAGCATGCGGGGACAAGCTTCATGGGAATGACATAAAAAATAGCAATTGGTGAGACAAATATATTTGGGCAACAGGCCGTTTCCTCCTGGCAGCAGCGCAATCTTTACTTTCAAAATCAAAGGAGGAAAAAGAAAATGGACAAAATAACGTTTCACGTTTTTTGCGCTGTCAGGAGTTTCCTCCTGATAGCAGTAGCAGTCTTTCTCATCATCAACATCTGCGTTGCCAATGCGCATGCTGTATGGTCAACTGACCCGACAGTGAATAACGCAATCTCTACAGCAGCAGGCTCTCAAAATTCTCCCACTATAGTAACTGATAACAGTGGTGGGGCTATTATTACATGGACTGATCAACGCAACGGCGATTACGACATCTACGCCCAGCGTGTAGATGCAAATGGCAATGTGCTCTGGACAGCAGATGGTATCCCAATCTCTACAGCGGCAAATAGCCAAGCTTCTCCCACTATAGTAAGCGATGGAAACGGGGGGGCTATTATCACATGGTATGATTATCGCAGTGGCGTTAACATCAATTCCGACATCTATGCACAACGTATAGATGCAAATGGCAATGTGCTGTGGACAGCAGATGGGGTGGCAATCTCTACAGCAGCAAATCACCAAGTCTCTCCAACCATAGTAACAGATGGCAGCGGCGGGGCTGTTATTACATGGATGGATGTCCGCAGCGGCTCTTCTTGGGACATCTATGCCCAGCGAATAGATGCAAATGGCAATGTGTTGTGGACGATAGACGGGGTGGCAATCTCTACAGCAGCAAGAGACCAATACCGTCCAACCATAGTAACTGATGGCAATGGCGGGGCTATTATTACATGGCAGGATTATCGCAACGTTAACATCAATTCCGACATCTATGCACAACGTATAGATGCAAATGGCAATGTGCTGTGGACTTTAGATGGCGTAGCAATCTCTACAGCAGCAAATAATCAACAGTATCCCAACATAATAACTGACGGCAGCGGCGGGGCTATTATTACATGGACGGATAACCGCCGCAGCAGCTATTACGACATCTATGCACAGCGTATAGATGCAACCGGGAATGTGCTGTGGATAGCAGATGGGGTGGCAATATCCACAGCAGCAGGCGTCCAATACCAGCCCACCATAGTAACCGATGGCAGCGGCGGGGCTATTATTACATGGTGGGATTTGCGCAACGACATCAACTATCCCGACATCTATGCCCAGAGGATAGATGCAACCGGCAATGTGTTGTGGACAGCAGATGGGGTGCCAATATCCACAGCAGCAGGCTACCAATACTCTCCAACCATAGTAACCGATGGCAGCGGCGGCGCTATTATTACATGGCATGATTACCGCAGCGGCAATTACGACATCTATGCACAGCGCATAAATGCAAATGGCAATGTGTTGTGGACAACAGATGGGGTGGCAATATCCACAGCAGCAAATAATCAAGAGTGGTCTACTATAGTAGCTGATGGCAGCGGCGGAGCTATTATTACATGGCAGGATTTCCGCAGCAGCAATTACGACATCTATAGCCAGAGGGT
>MGQA01000100.1:12676-15734 GCA_001797665.1 Deltaproteobacteria bacterium GWF2_42_12
AGCGGAACATTTACCTCTACCCTCTCTGTTTCTGTAAATGGAAATGGAAGTGTTGGTAGCAGCCCTGCAGGCATCAATTGCCCAGGTGATTGCAGCGAGGCATACGCACTTGGCACATCTGTAACCCTCACTGCTGCACCAAACAGCGGCTGGGGATTCTATGGCTGGGAAGGTGCATGCACAGGCACAGGCGCATGCACATTCAATATGACCGTAGATACCTCTGTTACTGCCAACTTTAAACAGACATGGTTTGAGGAAAGCGACCCTACTATTACCTATACAGGCACATGGTCTACATCTGCCTGCTCATCGTGCAGTGGCGGTGCAATGAAATCTACCAGTCAAACCGGTGCAAAGGCTGATTTCTCCTTTAACGGAACAGGGGTCAGATGGATAGCCTCCAAGACAAGCAAATCCGGCAAGGCAAAGGTATATATTGACGGGGTATATATTGCAACAGTAGACCTCTACAGCAAAACGAGCAAGTATCAGGTAGTAGTATTTGAAAGAACAGGGCTTAGCCCCGGAAATCATACACTAACTATTGAAAACCCGGGTAAGAGGGTATCAATAAATATAGACGCATTTGAGGTGATACCGTAACGAAAAACTCCCCCCACCCCCTCTTTATTAAAGAGGGGGGAAGGGGGAGTTGAATAAAAGGGGACGCGGCAATGAAAGCGTTGGGGATAAACCCCAACGCTACATTTTTTGCGTTTGTATTTTTGTGCTGTCAGGAGTTTCCTCCTGACGGCAGGGTGGCAGGAGGTAACTCCTGCCGCCACTTTAATTCGGGATTTGTCCCCGACGAATCATTGGAGTTTAGTTAATAAATCCCCCCTTTAGAGGTTGTGTCATAATGTCATTGCGAGGGAGCGCAGCGACCGAAGCCTTGTCCCGATCCGCCTGAGGCGGAGAGGGAACTCTCGAGATTGCCACGGGCTTTGCCCTCGCAACGACCTTTCGGGTCGGATTGCCACGCTTCCTTCGGTCGCTCGCAATGACAAAAAGAGGATTATGACTCAGCCTCTTAGCAAAGGGGGGGCAAGGGGGGATTAAAAGTGTTTTAGGATTCCTGAATAAATGGAAAAAGTAAACTATGCGATAGTAGTAACTATATACAGCGTCATAAATAATTCCGCATACAGAGCGTCAGAACAAAGCAGACCAAGGCGCGATCCGCCTATGGCGGACAGCAGAAGGGCATTTTTCAGCATTAATTAATACAAACGAATTAAATAACGTTACATTGTTATCACGGACATGTAGGGGCGGGCCTTGTGCCCGCCCGCAAGAAACGGGAGGGGACAAGCCCCTCCCCTACGATTTTCGTTCCGCACAATGACACTTTACTTATTTCGTTTGTATTAATTAAGGAACCGTTACTACCTTAATATCAAGATTCAATTCTTTAACCCTTTTCCTTGCTGACGCAATCTCCATGGGCGGCACAGTTACATAAAAGACAGCATTGTTTTGCAGGGCATATTCTGCAAATAGTTTCCACTGCTCTTCTGTGTGCGGGTCATTGATGGAATCAGCGGTTTCAACCTCATAGATAATAAGTTGATTGCCATCGTATGCCGTTACATCAGGTGTATGCCCATCTTTATAGCCTGGGAGCGTAATCGTTTGCGGCCGCTTATATCCTGGTATATCTGCTGTTACATCCTTCATATCTCTTCCATACAATGCATCAGCCAAAAATTCTACCATCGAGTCATGTTCAGCCTGAGACGCCCTTTTTGGCATTCAAACCCTCCTTCCCTATCAGTGACAGGGTTGCGAATCATTTTAGCATAATTTTTTTGTGCTGTCAGGAGTTTCCGGCCTGTTGCCCAAACCACAAATGTCATTCCCGAATGGTTCTATCGGGAATCCAGTCTATGTAACCCCCGATTGAATCTATCGGGGGCAACAACTTCTGGATTCCCACTCCCCGCTTAAAGCATGCGGGGACAAGCTTCGTGGGAATGACATAAAAAATAGCAATTGGTGAGATAAATATATTTGGGCAACAGCCCCTTTCCTCCTGACAGCACTTTAATCCAGATTTGGTTTTCTAAATCGGGATTTGGGCTTAATGGTCTTATTGACTAAATTCGTTTCGTCATATAGAATTACCCAATGATTTCAAATGGTGTAAAAAAACTCCTCTGGAAGGTCTGCCTTCTGAAAGACGCCGTTCTCAAGAAGCGACTCTATACTGAGCTTAAAAATATTGCAAACTCTTTGGAGCAAGATATATTCCCAAAACTGGTAGAAAAGGAGATTATGCAGGCATCTGTTGAGATAACTGAATCAGGACTACGGGTTAACCCATTAGCGATAACTATTTCTATCTCTCCGGATGTGACAACATTTTTTCAAGAGCTCGGTATATCTGAAATTGAAATGGATTCTATCCTTGAATCCAATCAGATTATGGATATATTCCGTGATGTTTATGCGCTCAAGACCACCTCTCCTTTACTGATTGATGGATATAAGGCATATTGCGCTATTACGAAATTCTCACCAGACTCAAAACGTTTATCTATCAGATATCTTTACTGCGAGCTTGATTACTCAAAGGCTATCAGGGGCATTAAAGAGAGGAGCAGGGTTAAAGACCATAGGATATTTTTCCAGAAGGCCCCTTTCTATGGTGCTGTCAGCGGCTTCTTAGCCATTGCAATGGGAATTCTCTATCCGTATCTTCCAGCCTGGTTGCACATTTTATTATCTATTGTGATAGGCATCGCAATAGGGATTATCGTATTTTTTGTATTTCAGGTATTAGGTTCCCTCGAATACGACAAGGAGTATCTTGAAAAGCGATTAAAGGAAAAGAGGTAATTTTGGAGATACTATGAATAAGGTTAAAATTTGCGGAGTATTGCTTACGCTTCAGGTGTCTGTGTGCGTGCAGTCCTACTTATGGAGCGAGCCGACCGTGTCGGCGTAAAAACGGCAACATGGTTGCCTTGCTCCAAATTTTCCGCTTCAGCAATACTCCGCAAATACTCAACCTTGCCTTTAACTTATTTTCATGGGAGATTCTATGGAGATTGTA
>MGQA01000101.1:0-13238 GCA_001797665.1 Deltaproteobacteria bacterium GWF2_42_12
CAAAGACCGCATCGGGGTGTTTTTCTTTGGCCTTTAGCACTTCAGCGGGTTTCAGTTTTTCATGCGTAGGACAAAAACCTTCCCACCACTCCATTTGTTTTTTTGCTGTCCGCGCGACATACATGGATAAATTTCTGTCGGGTATCATATAAACTTTTTCTGACTGCACAGAATTTACAACCTTTACTGCATTTGCAGATGTGCAGCATATATCGCTCAAAGCTTTTACCTCTGCCGTTGTATTCACATACGCTACAATAGGCACACCCGGCCTTTTCTCCTTTTCCTTTCTTAAATCCTCTGCGGTTATCATATCCGCCATAGGACATCCCGCATCAAGCCTGGGCAGGATTACTGTCTTATTCGGACAGAGGATGGATGCGCTCTCTGCCATAAAATGCACGCCGCAGAATACAATAACCTCTGCATCCGACTTTGCAGCAGCTTGACTCAAAGCCAGAGAATCGCCGCAGATGTTCGCAGTTGCCTGCACCTCATCACGCTGATAATTATGCGCAAGCATAAGGGCATTTTTTTCCTTTAATAAGGCCCTTATCTCTTTTTGGAGTTCTTTGGAGTTCTTCATATAAAAATCCTTCCCTGTTTTCACGAGGGCAGATATGCCCCTATATCTATCCTTTTCTGGCAATCGTCTTTAAATGGGCCCTGTTATAAAAACAGGAAGAATAAACAGGCGCAAATCCGGTTTTTTCAAGCAACAAGGCAAATGTCTTTGGAGAAAAATACCACAGGTGGCTGGGAGGGCCGAAATATTTCCATTTAATTCCAGCAAGCCTCGCCTTAATATGAGTAACACAGGGAACAATTGTAATAAGCATTCCACCTTCAGATAAAAGCCTGTTTATCTCCGTCATCGTCCTGATCGGGTCGTGAAGGTGCTCAATAACATGCAGCGCCACCACAACATCAAAACTCTTGCTTGAAAAATTATGAGATTCCAGAGTTCCTTCCAATACATGAAGTCCCTGGCTTCTGGCATATTGCAGGGCTGCGGAGTTTAAATCTATGCCTGTTGCAACAAACTTCTTGTCGGATTTGATGGCGCTCAGAAAATTCCCCTGATTGCATCCAATCTCAAGCAGTCTTATCCGGTCATGCTGCGAAAAAAGCCTCTTAATCCTTGATGCAAAAAAGTGATACCTTATCTTCCGGCTGAGACTTACATGAGGTTTAAAATTAGACGCCTTCTTTTGGGTAGCTTTGATGAGCTCTTCTTCGCGAGGCAGAGGCGTTGTATAAACAAACCCGCAATTAGTGCATTTTACTATGGTAAAACCTCTTTTTTCCCCTATCTCACTAAAACTATCTGTTGCGCACAAAATACAGGCCATTTAAAAACTCCTTATATTTGGAGAGCGAAAAGGGAACAACGCTTCCCGTATTTCTTAATATGGGAAGCGTCCCCACATTCCCCTCACATTCCCCTTGTTTCATATTAGTATTTGCATTTCATTCTATATTATGTATACTACAGTTAGCAAGAGGTTTTATGGGACAAGAAATAAATTCACCATTTAGATATGCTGGCGGTAAATTTTATGCTCGTAAGTTAATTATTGAGCATATACCCGACCATTCTTATTATATAGAACCTTTTGCTGGTGGTGCTTCTATTTTCTTTGCAAAAAATAAGGTTGAAAAAAATTGGCTAAACGATATTGATGAGGAATTAATAAATTGTCTTATTATAATTAGGGATTATCCAAAAGAACTGATAAATAGATTAAAGAATGAAAAAGCTACAAAGGAAAGACATAACTATTATAAAAATATATTTAAACCAGAAAATAAACTTGACCGAGCTGTAAGGTGGTTTTATTTAAATCGCACTTCTTATTCCGGTATAATGAATATACAAAATTGTTATTGGGGATACGGTGATAAATACAGCATGCGTCCAGAAAATTGGCCCAGAAATATTATCCGAACATCAGCAAAACTTCAAGACGTTAAACTTACTTCACTTGGCTTTGAAAAGGTTATAGATGAGGCTGAAGATAAGGCTTTTCTTTTTATTGACCCTCCTTATTTTAACGCTGACCAGGATAAGTTCTATACACATTCATTTAAGGAAGATGATCATCATAGGCTTTGTAATGTGTTAAAAAGGAATAGTGATAGATTAAAATTTTTATTAACCTACGACAATAGCCCAGAGATCAGGGATCTATATAAATGGGTAAGCGAATTGCACGAGAAAGAATGGAATTATACACTCAATAGAACAGACGATCAAAAAAATGGCACTAAACGCAAAGGTGTTAGATACAAAGGTAGAGAGTTATTTATAATAAATTACGATTCTATTAAGCAAAAGCCCCTCTTCCTGTTTTCTACCGTTAATCGCTCACAAAGTCTTTAAAAAGGCTTGTAGATTCTTCAATTGGTATCCAACCATTCGCTGGTTTATTTGTTTTGGGGTTAAAGCTAATAATTGGATAATTTGGAATAAAGCCACAATTGTTTTTATTTCTGCATTTTCCTCTTGTACAAACTACCCCGCTAATATGGCCGATGGTGAGAGCTTCAGTTTTTGCTACATACATTTTATGGAAAGCAAAATCCTTTAAGTTTTCTTGGCTGGGAGGTTTAAGTTTCATTAAAAACTCCTTCTCGGCCTTTGTTGGTCTCCATTCAAATAATCCAGTCTTGCTGTCTGTCCTATAAAAAGCATTACCAATTGAAGATACCACAATATCAAAATCTGACGGTAGGTATTGGTCGTTGTGGATTGCCAATATTTTTTCACTTATGCCCAATTTTGGCGACAACTCTTTAACCTTTTTGGGTCCAAGTGTGCGACTGCGCATACATTTGACCCTAATTTCGCTATGGCCGTCGGGAAATAATCTGTATCCACCCTTCTTGGCTAACTTACACTCAATACGCAAAAGTTTTCTTGTTGGTTTATGAGAGACTCTAACATCTATATCATGAAAGCCTATCTGTGCATTCATAATTGGTTTGCTTACTTCCCACTCATTTTCAGGGAGGATTTTTTGTAAAGCCATCATCACAGAAAATTCAAAAGCCTTACCCCGAATCATCGGTACGACTTTAGGTTCATACAGTGTTTCTGCAAGATAAAAAAGTGGTATATTATATTTCTCGCAGTATCCTTGTACTTTTTCTTTCCACTCTTTATTCATAGACTAAAAATCCTTAAAAAAATTCCTAATCTTTAAATTGAGGGCTTTGCATACCTTTTCTATATTTTCAAGAGTGATATTTTTTTCAGCTCTTTCTATCATACCAATATAAGTACGGTGAACATCGGCACGTGAAGCTAATTCTTCTTGAGATAAACCTAATTTCATGCGCTCATCTCGCACTTTTTTGCCGAATTTGATTAATATCTCTTTCTTCATAAAAAACCAGGTTACAGTATATATACTTGCTAACTTTAGTTCTACATACTATAGTTAGCATTATACACTTACGGTTTTGGGGAATAAAAAATTTGAACACACATAGGAAGGATGGAACAGTATATTTTAGAATGAATGGTACTACTTTTGCGAGAAAGGGTGGGCTAAAACAAGCTTCAGGATTTTCAAGCTAAAAGTTTAGGAATTGTTCATCTCTGAAATCGTGTATACTAAATGGAAGGAAACAAAGTTGACGCTCAAAAATCGCCCAGATGCAAGGCGGAGCAAGGCTTCAAGCGAGGCATACTTTTTATTGTATGTTGAGCGCAGAAGCTGCAGCGACAACGCCGCAGATGGGCGTTTTTCAGCGTCAACTATCTGGCGAGCCTTTCCTTCAGCAGCCTATTCAACACCTGCGGGTTTGCCTGGCCTTTGGTCGCCTTCATGGTCTGGCCCACAAAAAAGCTGAAGAGTTTTTCCTTTCCTGTCTTATATTCAGCGACTTCCTTGGGGTTGGCTGCAAGCACTTCATCTATTGCCTTTACCAATGCGCCCTCGTCTGAAATTTGGACAAGGCCTTTTCCCTTTACTATGGCCTCAGGGTCTTTGCCCGTTTTATACACATCCTCAAATACTTCCTTGGCGGTTTTTAAATTGACTATCCCCGCATCCACCATTTTCATCAGCTTTACCAGATTATCGGGTTTTACCGGGCAATCCTTCACATCACGATTGTCCTCTTTCAGCAGCCTCAACAATTCCCCCATGACCCAGTTTGACACAGTCTTTGGAATTTCCTGACCCCCGATCCCCGACCCCTGACCCCTGTATTTTTGAACACATTCCTCATAATAATTTGCAAGCTCCTTTGTTGCGGTCAGAACACCTGCATCATACGAAGGTATGCCGTATTCTTTGACAAACCTCTCCCTCTTTTCCGCAGGTAGTTCAGGTAAGGTTGACTTTATCTCTGCTATCCATGCCTCATCAATCTGCAAAGGGAGTAAATCCGGTTCCGGGAAATAACGGTAATCATGTGCCTCTTCCTTGCTCCGCATGGAAATAGTAACGCCCTTATCAGAATCAAACAAACGGGTTTCCTGAATAACCTTGCCGCCATTTTCTATAACTTCTATCTGCCTGTTTATCTCATATTCAATTGCCTTCTGCACAAACCGGAATGAGTTCATGTTCTTGAGCTCCGCCTTTGTGCCGAATTCTTTCTGGCCCGCCGGTCTTACAGACACATTGGCATCACAGCGGAAACTTCCTTCCTCCATATTGCCGTCGCAGATTTCAAGATAGACCAATATATCCCGCAATGCCTTGAGATACTCCACAGCTTCCTCGGAGTTGCGAATATCAGGCTCGCTTACAATCTCAATCAGAGGAACGCCTGCCCTGTTCAGGTCAACAAAGCTATAATCCGCATCCTCATAGCTTTCGCCATGCAGGAGCTTTCCTGCATCCTCTTCCATGTGAACCCTTGTTATGCCGATGTGCTTTTTTTCTCCATTGACCTCAATATCAATATAACCCCTTTGTGTCAGGGGTTCATTATACTGGGAAATCTGATATCCCTTTGGCAAATCCGGGTAAAAATAATTCTTTCTCGCAAAAAGGCTTTTATGGTTAACCTTGCAATGGGTTGCCAGAGCCATTTTTACGGCATATTCAACTGCCGTCTTATTCAGAACAGGCAGTGTCCCCGGCATTCCGAGACATACAGGACAGACCTGTGTATTCGCCTCTGCGCCGAATTTCGTGGAGCATCCGCAAAAGACCTTTGATTTTGTCAAAAGCTGGGCGTGAACTTCAAGACCTATTACTGCTTCGTATTTCATAAGTACCCCTTCAGCAAACACAATCTTTGGCCAAATACTTCGTCAAATCCGCCTGTCCAATACTCACATGCCTAAAAACAGTATGCTCCGTTTTGTCCAGCCGGCTTTTCCTTGACACGCTTAGCGGGTCTTGTCTTTGGCTCAAATCTTGTGTTTGCACTTAAAATAAATATGTTTTCCTGCCATGGTTTATTTTATGGCTCTTTAATTTACTACAGTCCTTTAATGACTGATAAATAATTTATTGCATCCTGCATATGGCTTCAAACCGCTTCCTCCTTAAGAAGCGGCCAAGGTTTAATATAAGCGATTGCACCGGCCTTTTATGGCCTGGCCGCAGCATCCTTTTTGAGATGGAAGGAATGGAATAAAAATAGTTATAGGCAAATATCAGACCGCTCAGAAGCTCCTCGGAAGTCAGCTTTGGATGTTTAAACACCACATGATTTGCGTCGTATTTATCCCACTCCGTATGCAGAAGCCTGCCCGCATCTTTCATCTCCTGAAATAGCTTTGTGCCCGGCAAAGGCGTAAGTATATAAAAATTTGCCGCATCCAGCTTTGCATCAATTGCAAAGTCCACAGTATCTTTAAATACATTTTTATCATCCTCGTCAAGGCCAAAAATAAACGACCCGAATACGTTGATGCCCGCATCATGCACTTTTTTGAAAGATTCTTTATATTGCTTGACCTTGTTAAACGATTTTCTCATCTGCGCAAGATTTTTTTCAGATATGGATTCTATGCCTATGAATATCCACTGGCACCCGCTTTCTGCAGCCAATCTCAGGAGTTCCGCATCATTTGCAATCAGGCTGTCTCCCTGGCACGACCACTTTTTCTTTAGCGGAATCATCTCCATGAACAATTTCTTGGCGTATACCTTGTTGCCATACAGATTGTCATCAGCAAAAAAGACCATCCTGCCGGGTAGTGACTTCAATTCCTCTATCACCTCCGGTATCGGCCTGTATCTGAAGCCCTTGCCCCAGAATGTGGTTACAGAACAGTAGTGGCAGTCGTGAGGGCATCCGCGCGAGGCCATGAGCAGGCTGCTTGAAAAGTATCTGTCTCTTTTAAGCAAGTCCAGCCGCGGTTTTGGCAGATTGACAAGCGTATGCTGGCCTGTGCCCCTGTATACTTTTTTAAGCTTGCCTTGTATAAAATCTTCCAGCGCTGCGGGCCATACATCTTCTGCCTCGCCTATAACAAGACAGTCCGCATATTGCGCCGCCTCTTCAGGAAGCATCGAAGCATGTATGCCGCCGAGTATTACAGGCACTCCCCTTTTTCTGAACTCCTGCGCTATCTCATATGCGCGGAGGGCAAGCGCAGTCATGGTGGTTATCCCAACCAGATCTGGTTTTGCGTCAAAATCGATATCCTCTACATTGTCATCTACTATGCTGACTTCAAAACGGTTGTCTGTCAGTCCCGCAATTGTGGGGAGGCTCAACTGAGGAATGGGATATTTATTCCTTTTATCTTTGTTGCTCCCCAGATTTTTCTTGTGCGCAGGATATATTAACGTAAGTTTATATTTCAAGATGATACCGTGTCTTTCGAGTTTTTAATTTGAGGCTTACTTTAACGACTCCATATACTCCTGCCACTCCATCGGCAGCATATATTTCTTTTTGTTATTGCACTCCTTGCAACATGGGACGATATTTCCTTTTGTGCTTTTGCCTCCGCGAACTATCGGCACGATATGATCCATGGTAAGTTCAGAAGGCTTAAACTTTTTGCCACAATAATAGCATTCTCCCTTCCCCCGCTTATTCTTCCACCACTGACTATCCCTTAACTCTCTCGCCTTTGCCTTCTCCCTTTTAACGTCTTCCTCAGCTACCCATGAGATGAAAGATTGTTCTGCCATATAGAAAAATGAAAATTAACACAAGTTGAATTAAATGTGAAGCTGAAAGAAAAAAGGGCATCTTTATTTATAAGATGCCCCTCGTTATCTTTATATACAGAGCGTCATAACTTCGCATACCTGCGTTGCTCCTCGGCTCGTCGTTGCGGCGTATGCTAAAAATACGCCTCACTCCTCACCTTCGTCGCGCCTTGGTCTGCTGTGTTCTGACGCTCTGTATGCTGCTCTATTTATGTCGTTGTGTATAGCAAATCACGAAATGCAAATTATTTTGCAAGCTTGGATGCTATTGTTGCCGCATATTTACCCTGAAACCGCGCTGCAGCCAGTTCATTTTCGCTCGGCATCCGTTCACCCTGGCCTCCGGCAATAGTTGATGCGCCATAGGGAGACCCTCCGGTAATTTCGTCTATACGCATCTGTCCCTGAAAACTATACGGCAGACCTGCAATAACCATGCCCTGATGAAGGAGTGTAATATGAAAACTAAGAATCGTAGATTCCTGGCCGCCATGCTGTGTTGCAGAGCTTGTAAATACGCTTCCAACTTTGCCAACAAGCGCCCCTGTCGCCCAAAGCTGGCCAGTTGCATCAAGGAATTGACGCATCTGCCCGCACATATTGCCAAACCGGGTTGGTGTGCCGAAAATAATCGCATCAGCAGAAGCTAATTCATCTACTGTGCAAACCGTGATATGGGCAAATGCCTTCTGTGGCTCAATTGCCCCCATCTTTTTAAGTACTTCCTGTGGCAGAGTCTCTGGAACACGGCGAATCTCTACACTTGCGCCTTTTACTTCCTTTACACCCTCAACAACAGCCTCTGCCAAACGGTGAATATGGCCGTACATCGAATAGTAAACAACGAGGACTTTCATGGCATATACCTCCTTTGGATTGTTATTACGATAAAAGAGTATTTCCTGCTCTTATAAAATCAAACTTATCGCACATAACCTATAACGTTTAACCCCATTTGATGATAAATTTATAGCAGAGATTTATAGAATGGCAAGCCCCATTACAAGACCGTTACCATATGGTAAGCGCATAGTTTAAAAGTTTATTTTCTTTAGAAAGAACCCTCTAACAGGGCTTGCGTTTAAGGTAGGTTTGAGAGAATTAAAGCTCTAATTCTCCGATGGCCTTTATTGCATTAATTTTGATATTGCCAGAACCATTTGTCGCAAAGTGGATTAAGGCAGCCTCAGCCTTTTTATCGCCGATTTTTCCGAGGGCCTCTATTGCCTTTTCAACAACACCAGTATCTTGGCTTTTGAGCATCAACATAATAGAATCTGTCAATCTTGGGTCTCTAAATTCACCGAGGGCCTCTACTGCTGTCCGTTTTATTATATCACTATTATCAGAAAGACTGTCTACCAATGGCGCCATTACCCTTGCGTCACCTGTCTTTCCAAGGACCCTTATTGCAGCAGCCCTGACATCTTCAATAGGGTCTTTAAGGGCGTTAAGAAGTAACAAAATTACCCTCTGGCCTTTTAATCCAATGAGGGCGTAAACAGCACGGAGTTTTGCTAATTTATTGCCACCCTGAATAGTCTTTTCAATACCATCCAATCGTTCCCTTGTTTCAACCTTTTCTAATGACTCTGCAGCTATTTTTCGAATGGATTCATCAGGGTCTTTTAGAAACTTAATCAAAATCTCTTTCTTTTTGTCCATAAGCCTATTGCTATCAAATATTTTTTAAAGTTGCAAGGGTTTTATTTATATTCTTTAATCATCTGCTCTCTTGATAGCAAGCCGTAAAAATCAATGTTTATTTTCGGGACAAACCCACACGAGCTGTTAGCTCACAAAGGGGGATGAAAATTAACCCACCCTCACCCCTGATAGAACCATTCAGGGGCAGGCTCTTAATCCTCTCCCTGAGAAAGAGGAGATATTTTATTCCCTCCCCTTCAAGGAGGGTTAGAGTGGGGATGGGGTAAAAAGCATTTTCGGAGCAAACCCACACGAGCCTTCGGCTCACAAAGGGGTATGAAAATAATCCCCCCATCCCCCCTTTAGAAAAGGGGGGTAAGGGGGGATTTGAGGTATTTTCGGGACAAACCCTCACGAGCCCGCCTTAGGCGAACTCACCTGTCTGCCGTGTCGGCACAGGCAGGCAAAGGGGCATGAAAATTGGATTTTTGTAGCGTTGGGGTTTATCCCCAACGAAAAACCGTTGCCCATAAAGGGCAACGCTACAGTAATATGAATATGAAGCATTTTCGGGACACGGTTTGCTATTTCTTAAAAGTTGTGCTATTTTGAGGCAAATTCTTAAAAATTCTTACTTGTCAAATTAAGATGAGCATGGCAAATGTAAGAGCGCATTTAATCATAGAAGGTGTTGTCCAAGGGGTTTTCTTCAGGGCAAACACCAAAGAACAGGCAGACAGAAGAGGCGTGCATGGCTGGATCAGGAACAGGCCTGATGGCACTGTAGAGTCTGTATTTGAAGGAGAACAAGAGGCAGTAAAAAAGCTCATTGAGTGGTGTCTCCATGGGCCTCCCGGCGCAGCGGTTGAAAAGGTGAATATAGATTGGGAAGCATATAAGGACGAGTTTCAGAATTTTTCCGTGATACGAGGATTGTAAGTGCAAAGTGCAAATTGGAAATTGCAAAAATTAAAATTTTTAAAGCACCTTCTTTTCGATTTTCACTTTGCGGTCTTCATTTTGCAATTTGCAATTTTCTCGGGCTGCGCCTCTGCAAAAAAACCTACAGCACTCACTCCGATACCCATTTCGCTTCCAGGCTATTCGACAGCAGGGCAAACAATAGCCTTTCATAATAAGGATATCAAAATCAGCACATATCCATTAAGCGCTTCAGAAATAAAAGAGTTGCTTACAATGAAAGAACCAAACAATCCTCTAACAGAGATACTGGGCTCTCCAAAATATCTAATATTCTCAATGGAAATAGAAAACCTTTCAAATGCAAAGATACTATATAACCCGGCGCTCACAACGCTATTTGATAACAGCATGGGTCTTCATAAGCCTATGGACTATACAGATTTGTATTCTATTTTTAGCAACTCACCCAATCCTGAGACAGCTCTCAAGAATTTCAAAGATATGCTTTATGATCTGGGTGTTACCATTGGGCCAGGTCAGCGTGTATCGCGTCTCTTGATATTTTCTGGCATAGAGGAAGAAAGTAATGAATTTACAATAGAAATGAAAGAGGTTTATATAGGCACGTCAACCATTTCAGCATCCTTCAGCTTTAAAGAAACTAAGGAGCCATCTATAGTCTATCCTTCACCTCGTCCTTAGCCTTCTCAAACACATCTTCTACTTTGCCGGCTGAATTTCTTACATCCTTCTCATATTGCTTAAGCTCTTTGCCAGCCTGTTCTGTTTTTCTGCCAAACGCTGCAAGATAATCTGCTCCGCCAAAATATATGAATAGGTACAGGAATACAATGCCGATAAATATGCCTAGAATTATTTGAATTGCCTTCTTTATCATAGCTTCTCCTATGTTTTAGCGAATTAGAGCTTGATTAATCAGCTCATTAGACATTGGAGATTGGGTTTTTCTAATTCACTAATTATCCAATTCGCTAATCAACTTTGCTTTAATTTCAACGCCTCTTTGTAAACCTCTCTCTTTGGGATACCTCTCTGCTCTGCAATTATCTTGGCTATTTCTTTAATAGGCAAACCCAATTCCTTTTGCAGTTTCTTAATCTCATCAGTTAGCGAAATCTCTTGCTTCTCAGCCTCAAGGGATCTGGGATTAAGAAGAATAGTAACCTCTCCCTTAATCTCTCTCTTCCGCAAATCATTTAATACGGCACTGACTTTGCCTCTGATAATCTCTTCATGCAGCTTTGTTATCTCCCGTGCAATCACCATATCAACATCACCCAGTGTAGTATGTATGTCAGTCAAGGTTGTCAAAAGCCTTTTCGGCGATTCATGCAGTACAATGGTTTTTTTTATCCCTTTGAGGCTCGAAAGAAATTTTATTCTTTCACCTGTCTTTGAAGGGGTGAAACCTTCAAAGCAAAAGCTGTCTGTCGGAAGCCCCGCAACACTCAGGGCAGATATAATTGCCGATGGTCCTGGAATAGGGATAACAGAAATAGAATTTTCCAGGGCCATCTTTATCAGCCGGTAGCCAGGATCAGATATGCCCGGTGTCCCTGCATCTGACACCAGCGCAATATCTTTTCCCTGTTTCAGTTGCTCGACAAGCCAGCGCGCCTTCTTTAATTCGTTATGCTCAAAGTAGCTTGTAAGTTGTGTTCCTATTCCATAGTGCTGTAACAGTTTTCTTGTATGCCTTGTGTCCTCAGCAGCAATAATATCAACATCTTTTAGGATCCTGAGGGCCCTTAATGTTATATCTTCAAGATTTCCTATAGGGGTGGCAACAACGTAGAGGGTTTTCATCTGAAAATCCCAAATCCTAAATTACAAATCACAAATAATAATCAATGACCAAAATCCTAAATTCCAAACTGTTTGATTCTTGATAATTGGTTATTGGAATTTATTTGTTATTTGGCACTTGATTATTGTATTTTTTTGCGGTGACGGAAGAAAACTCCTGGCAGCACAATACTTGCAGGCTGTCTGTAAGTTCAATGATGGGATTCTTCCACCAACTTATGGTACTCTCGCTCACCGCCTACAAACTTTATTATCCTTATTCCCATTCCCCCCGCCTTTTTCACTACATGGACGAGATGAGGTGGAACGACCTTTGCCCATATAACCATTCCCTGAAATATTACTACCACATTATCGGGAAGGGAAAGCTCAACATTGAGAACTGTTCTTGGCGGAAACACCTTATTGCTTTTTAAAAATATACCTGCCTCTGATATATCTATGGTAAAGCCATGATAGACAGGCTCAGACTCCCCAAAGACTGCATTCAGTCTCCTGAACCGCCTTTTAATCGCTCTCTTTTCTGCCACATACTTCCTTTCCCTATCAAAAACTTCTCACTTTAGTTTTTAATAGACGATGACAAGGGCATTTGTATCACTGGCAATAGGGAGTGTCAAGGGTCAAGATACATTATCCTTTTCTCTCAAACGAATAGGACGCCAGTGTAATCATAATCACTGAAAATAGAATCAATACTCCTATATCGAGGAGTAAAGGAAATTCTGCCCCCAGCGTGCCATTATTCTCAAAGAGTATGTGTTTAAATGCATCCACTCCGTAGCTCAACGGATTAACGTATGTAAAATATTTAAGTATCTCTGGCAGTTTATTCATCGGATAAAGGGCGCCGCTCAAAAAGAACATCGGAAGCACGATAAAATTCATTATCACATTAAAGCCTTCAAGGGATGTTAAAAACGACGCGATAAAAAGACCCATTGCAGTTATGGCAAGACTCAAAAGGGCAATCAGAATAACCATGGCTAAAAAACCTGCAAATGTTATCTTCATGCCCAGAAGGGGCGAAATCAGTAAGAGTACCATGCCTTGAAATACAGAGAGGGCTGTGCCACTGAGAAGCTTCCCCATCACAATAGTAGTCCGCGATATTGGCGCTACAAGCATCTCCCTTAAAAATCCAAATTCCCTGTCCCATACAACAGAAATTGTGGAAAAAACTGAGCTAAAAAGTATTGTCATACCAATAATCCCGGGAAGCAGGAACTGCTTATAACTTATGTTGGTAGATGTTAGGTTAACCATTTGTCCAAAACCAGAGCCAACAATAAACAACCACAGGAGCGGACGAGAGATAGTGACAAACATTCTTCCCCTCTGTCGGAAAAACCGTTTAAATTCCCTGATAACTATGACGTATATGGCTTTGTAGGAAAACACAGTCGCTTCGCTCCATTGAAAAATGAAGATTGCAAAATGCAAATTGACTCCAAAAGCGTCATTCTGAGTTCGCCTGAGGCGGACGAAGAATCTCCGAGACCCTTCCCCTTCGCTTTGCTCAGGGTGATATATTTATGTCATTTTTCAATTTGCAATCTTCAATCTGCAATTTTCAATTATATTTACCCTCTCCTCCTCATCCTTAAAAGTTCTCCGCCCTTATTATTGTTTTCATCTCTTATCTCCCTGCCGGTAAGATGTATAAATACATCGTCAAGCGTTGGCTTTTTTAGGTTGACTGAA
>MGQA01000101.1:13247-13389 GCA_001797665.1 Deltaproteobacteria bacterium GWF2_42_12
GTTTTTAAGCCTTCAAATATCCTTGGAATGAATTTGTCCCCAGATTCCACATTAAAAGAGATGCCTTCATGTAGCCTTGTTGCCTTTATGCCAAACAACTCTTTCATCTCTGATGCAGCGCGATTGTCATCTTCTGTTTTCA
>MGQA01000102.1 GCA_001797665.1 Deltaproteobacteria bacterium GWF2_42_12
AGATATTTCAATGGGTTTTAATCTGTGAAATCTAATCTTTTATCTGTGTAATCAGAGTTTGTTGAGTTTTTCAACAAACTGTTAATTTTAGGCATTATACATTATTCAGAGCAAATTGGCATTATGAAGAAATCGCTTCATTTACCCACAATCTCTCTTAACTTCTTCAAAAATTCGTTTGGCGATACAGGCTTTGAAACAAAGGTTGCATCTTTCTCTGATATTCCTTTTGCTTCTATAATATCTTTTGCATAGCCGGTTAGAAAGAGGATTTTAATATCATTCTTCATTTTTTTAATTTCTTCGTATGCCTCTATGCCATTTTTCTTCGGCATTATCACATCAAAGACGAGGAGCTGAATTTCATCTTTGTTCTCCTTAAATTTCGTTACAGCATCTTCTCCGTTTACAGCCTCTATTACTTTATATCCGAATTCTTCGAGAAGTGATTTTGTGACAGTCCTGACTGCTGCCTCGTCCTCAGAGAGGAGGACTGTCTCTGTGCCGCCTATAGGGATAGTAGTAGTAGTAGTAGGTGTTTCCTTGTCAACACTTTCCTCTGTTAGCGGTAAGTATATACTAAATGTAGTGCCCTTGCCAATCTCACTTTCTACATTTATATAGCCATTATGTTGTTTAATAATGCCATATGCTATGGAGAGACCAAGCCCTGTGCCTTTTCCAACCTCCTTAGTTGTGTAAAAGGGTTCAAAAATCTTCTTTTTTGCTTCTTCATCAATGCCAGCGCCTGTATCAGAAACAGATAAAAGCGCATATTTGCCAACATCACCATAGCCATGCGTGTTTATAAATTTATTGTCTATTTCTGTTTGCCCAGTGCTAATTGATAGGCTTCCACCGTTGGGCATAGCATCTCTTGCATTTGTGGCAAGATTTATGAGAATCTGTTCTATCTGTATAGAATCAGCATTCACTATCAGAGCCTTGTCAAACAGATGGGTTTTAAGCTCAATGGTTTCACCAATAACTCTCGTCAGAATCTTTTCAACCCTCTTTATAATCTCGTTTATATCCACAGGTCGCGGACTTATAATCTGTTTTCTGCTGAATGCAAGCAGGCCATGTGTAAGATTTGCAGCCTTTTCAGATAAAACGAGTATCTGATTAGCATAATTTTTAGTAAGTTCATCTTCCTTCCTTTTCATAGTCAGGAGATTACTATACCCAATTATAGCAGTAAGTATATTATTAAAATCATGGGAAATGCCGGCTGCAAGCTGGCCGATTGACTCTAATTTTTGAGAATGCCTTACTTGTTCTTCAAGCCTTCTCTGTTCTGTAATATCCTCGATAATACCGTCAAAATAAACCCTTCCCTCCTTGTCTTCCCTCATGACCGTAGAAAAGGTGGCAAGGAATCTGCGATCCTTTGCTGTTATCCCCTCAACCTCCTCATTTTTTATATAGCCATATTTTAAGAGTTTATTGCTTATTTCCTTAATGTGGTCTTTGTCATAATAAAAATCAGCAACATTGTGCTTAAAAAGCTCCTCTTTTGAACTTACTTCAAGCATGGATACAAGCGCTGCATTAGCCTCCAAAAACTTTCCATCAACTGTTCTTCTGTAAACCCCGACCGACAGGTTATTTATCAGTTCTTCGTATCTGCGCTGAATCTCGAACTTTGCATCCTCAGCGCGTTTTCGCTCTGTAATATCCTGAACAGTGCCATCCATCCTGACAGGCTTGCCTGCCTCATTAAATGTAACTACTGCCTCATCATGGACAATTTTTTCTGTTCCATCTGACAGGATTAACCTATGTTCAATAGAATAGGGTTTTCTATTGTTTAATGCCTCATTGATTTTAGTCATAACAAAAGTTCGGTCACCAGGATGGACACGGGCAAGAAAACCTTCGTATGTAAGCTCAAATTCATGCGGGGAAAGGCCAAAGATTCTATGTACTTCATCAGAGCAAAAAAGTTTATTATTGACTATATCCCAGTTCCAGTTCCCGAGCTTGGCCAATCTCTGCGCCTCTTTGAGTCTTTCTTCTACGAGCCTTCGCTCTGTAATATCAGTTGATATACTGCCTACAGCAATTAGGCTCCCACTTGAGTCAAAGAGAGGGAATTTTATAGAAATATAGTGATGCAAGCCATCAATATGCGGCGCTGATTCATCAAATATAATAGGGGCTTTGACTTCTATTACCTTGATGTCATTTGTTCTAAAGACTTCTGCTATGACTTCAGGAAAGACATCGTAGTCAATCTTGCCAACCATCTCTTCTCTCTTATATCTGAAAAGCTCTTCCCATCTGCGATTGACAAGGATATACCTTCCCTCTGTGTCTTTTAAATAAATGACTGCTGGAGAATTGTCTATAATAGCCCTTAGTCTTTCTTCACTTTCTCTTACAAGTTTGGCGCTATTATTTATCTCCACTGCCATTTTGTTGAAAGAATCAGCGAGATTTCCGATTTCATCCCGTGATTTTACAGGGATAGATATGTTATAGTTTCCGCTTGAGAGGGAGATGGCTGCAGCTGATATGCTGCGAATGCGGTCTGTTATTCCCTTAATAAATATGGCAAAAAGTATGCTGGCGCCTATAACGGCCAAGACGCCATATATTATCCAGCTCATACGGTTTTCTGACAGAAATGCATACATATCTTCAAGGGAAGTAGATATCATTAAAACCCCCCTTGTGCCTTCTTTTGACGAATGACAGCCAGCGCATTTCTGCCTTGCCTCTATAGGCAAAAGGTATGTGAAAAGTCGTTTGCCATCCTTTGATTTTTCAATATAATAAATCGCGTCCTTTTTCCCATCATTTGTAAATAGATTAAGCGCCTCTTTAAATTTAGGGTTGTCAGTGCCTGTTGCAATGTTGTGTTCTTTGTTGGGATGGTTCGTAATCCATTCTGGTTTGAGTTTGCCATACTCTTGCTCCACAGCAATGAGCGTTGTAAAGTCCTGAAATGCCTCTTCCACGCCATTACTGCGTATTATCTGCACCCGTTCTATGCCATTTATAGACTTCATGCCTTCAATAAGATAACGCGCCATCTCAGCGCGTTCATCTAACATATCTTTATATATTGTATGCAAAAGAGGCTGGGCCATTAAATCACTGGTTTTTCTTCTTTCTTCGAGCAGGTTCTTTTCTTCCTGTGATATGGCCATGTAGATAAATATGGCAAAGCCGATGAAAGAGATGCCTACGACTATAGAGAGTATCTTGAATAGAATGCTCTGTCTGAACAACAGTCACTCCTTATTAAAGCGGTTATAGAAATGGCAGGGGTATATTTTCCTATTGTATTTGCCTTTAGTCTATACTCCAAGTGGTTAAAAATCAAGCAATTTGCTTGAACTATCTCAGAAAATTGATATTATAAGAATCTCATAGAATATTTTAGCAGGCTGTTGAAAAAGTCTTCACCAACCTTGATTGCACAGATTAGAGAAAATGATTACACAGATATTTCAGAAATTTCAAGGAGTTTTAATCTGTGTAATCTTGTCTTTTATCTGTGTAACCCCGCTTAGCGGGGTGCAATCGGAGATTGTTGAGTTTTTCAACAAGCTCTTAGGAGATAAATACTTATGATATATCTTGATAATGCAGCTACATCGCATCCGAAATCAGAATCAGTCTATCAGAGAATAGATTATATCCTTAGAAAGATTGGCGGTAATCCAGGAAGCAGCAGCCATAGTATGGCGTTAAATGCCAGCAGGGTAATATTTGAGGCAAGAGAGTCTGTTGCGAAACTATTTAATATCAAAGACGCCTCAAGGATTGCATGGACAAAAAATGCTACAGAGGCAATAAATGTCGCGTTAAAAGGCATCTTAAAGTCAGGCAATCATGTTGTTACAACATCCATTGAGCATAATGCGGTTGTAAAACCATTGAAAAGGTTAGAACGGGAAGGGGTTAGGGTTACAAAGGTTAAGCCAGATAAGGATGGCGTAGTTAGGCAAGAGGATATTGAAAAGGCGCTCACAAAAGAGACAAGGCTTGTATCTGTTGTCCACGCCTCAAATGTATTTGGCGCAATCCTGCCGGTGGCGGAGATAGGCAAGTTATGCAGAAAGAAAGGCATTCTCTTTATGATGGATGCTGCGCAGACAGCCGGGACAATGCCGATAGATATAGATTCACTACAAGTAGATGTTTTTTGCGCTACAGGACACAAGAGTCTTTTTGGTCCTCAGGGCACAGGGTTTCTTTATATTAAGGAAGGGGTTGAGCCACTGCCCCTTATTGACGGCGGCACAGGAGAGGATGATGAGATGAAAGAAATGCCGGACAGGCTTGAGACAGGCACAATGAATACGCCGGGCATAGGCGGGCTTGGCGCAGGCGTAGATTTTCTGCTCAAAGAAGGGGTGGAAAAGATTAGAAGATATGAAGAGGGGTTGATTAGCCAGATTATAGATGGATTAAGAAATACAAAAAACATAAAGATTATTGGTTCATTAAATGCAATGGACAGGACATGCCTTATCTCATTTAATATCGAGGGTAAAGACCCTTCAGATGTTGGCCACAGGCTGGATAATGAGTTTGGCATCATGGTAAGGTGCGGACTTCACTGCGCCCCTCAAGCGCACAAAACCGCTGGCACCCATCCATTAGGCGCTATAAGGGTAAGCCCAGGATATTTTAATACACCCAAAGAGATAGAGGAATTCTTGAGGGCAGTGAGGGAGATAGCGGAATAGCTACCGAGTAATCGAGCTATCAAGCTACCGAGCTATCAAGCTATCGCGCTATCAAGTAACTGAATTATTAAATGGCATGGTGAAAATGGATAAGAGTTATAAAAACTTAAAGATTTGGCAGAAAGCGGATCTCGTCTTTGATATGGTTTGCGAGGATATTAAAAACTGGCCTAATGACAAGGTTGCTAACAGTATTAGTTATCAGGTATTAGATTCGACAGGTTCAATCAGTGCAAACATTGCTGAGGGTTATGGGAGAGGTGGGCCAAGAGAGTTTGAACAGTTTCTGAGATATAGCAGAGGTTCGTGTGCAGAAACTGATAATTGGCTGTTTAAAGCACAGAAACGTAATTTTATAACGGATAGCAGATATAAGAGCTATGAAAAACTGATGGAGGAGTTAAATATTAAGGAGAGCACAAAATAGTTTGCATTTATTATGTGCTAAACACCCCAATTCGTCATTCCCGCATGTATTTAGCGGGAATCCATTATGATTACTCTGGATGCCCGATAGAAGCATTCGGGCATGACGGAAAAGGCGATGTTTTTTGGAACAACGCAAATGCAATCTGTATTACGCTCTCATTAGTAAGATGATCGGGGCTTTTATTAATAGGCTTAGAGCCCAATCAAAGAAAAGAATTGAGTAATTGAGCGATCAAGTAATCGAGCTATCAAGTTTTAAAACTTGATAGCTTGGTTGCTTATCTTGATAGCTTGATCTCTTGATTGCTTGATAGCTATATTTATGTTAATCCTTGGCATTGAATCTTCATGCGATGACATGGCTGCTGCTGTTGTAAAAGACGGTAGCATTATCCTCTCCAGTGTTGTGTCATCGCAGGATGCAATACATAATAAGTATGGCGGCATTGTGCCTGAGCTTGCCTCAAGGAGGCATTTGGAGACTGTTATCCCTGTAGTAGAAGAGACGTTAAATCAGGCGAATGTAACCCTTAATGATATAGATGCTATTGGCGTTACGCAGGGTCCCGGACTCGTGGGTTCTATTCTGGTTGGCCTTTCATTTGCAAAGGCTATTGCATATGTGAAGGATATGCCCTTTGTTGGCGTAAATCATATAGTGGCGCATCCGATGGCAGTGTTTTTGGAAAAGGCAAAAAGGAAGGAAGATGAGAAGATGAGAAGTTTGGAGGATAAGAAAAAAATCTCAACTTCTCAACCTCTTAGCTTCTTAACTTCTGCATTACCAAGCTTTCCTTTTGTCGCCCTCGTTGTCTCAGGCGGTCACACAACCCTTTTTAAATTTAAGGACTTTGTAGATTATGACATCCTTGGCCAGACAAGGGATGACGCAGCAGGCGAGGCATTTGACAAGGTCGCAAAACTTCTTGGGTTAGGCTATCCAGGAGGAGTTGTAATAGACAGGCTTGCAAAGAAAGGCAATGCATCTGCAATACAATTTACCAGACCTTATATATCAAAAGATACTTGTGATTTCAGCTTTAGCGGTATAAAGACAGCGGTTATGCGCTACATTGCAGAATGCAGAATGCAGAATGCGGAACAGAAAGAAGTTGAGAAATTAGGAAGTTATGAAGCTAAGAAAAACCCTTTCTCAATTTCTCAACCTCTCAACTTCTCAACCTCTGTATTAAACGACCTTGCAGCGAGCTTTCAGGAGGCGGTTGTTGATGTGCTTGCAGATAAGGCTATATTAGCTTGCAAGGCTAATGATGTAAATGATTTGGTGGTTTGCGGTGGGGTTGCGTGCAACAGCAGACTGAGAGAGCAACTCCATCAGAAATCGAGAAATAATAATATAAGGCTTTTTCTTCCTGACCCAAGCCTTTGCAGTGATAATGCTGCAATGATTGCAGGTACTGCGTACCATCTTCTGAAAAAGGGGGTTAGGGGAGAGCTTGATATGAATGCAATACCGAGTATGTGACCAATGAAAAACATTCATGAGCCCGCCTAAGCCCGCCCAAGGCGGCTGTGCCATAATCCTCTTTTTGTCATTGCGAGCGACCGAAGGGAGCGTGGCAATCCGACCCGAAAGGTCGTTGCGAGGGCAAAGCCCGTGGCAATCTCGAGAGTTCCCTCTCCGCCTCATGCGGATCGGGACAAGGCTTCGGTCGCTGCGCTTCCTCGCAATGACATTATGACACAGCCTCAAGGCGGGGGCTCATCCGCCTTTGGCGGAGGGCATGAAAATTGGATTTTTGTAGCAATGGGGTTTATCTCCAACGGCACGCTAAGCGTGCCAACGGAAAACCGTTGCCCATAAAGGGCAACGCTACGGTAATGTGAATATGAAGCATTTTCGGGACAAAAATATCCCTTCTCTTCTCAAATCCTATGGTTTTTCTCCCCTCAAGAGATTTAGTCAAAACTTTCTTACTGACGAGCGAGTTGCTGATAAAATAGTCGCTGCATTAGAATTAACTAAAGATGATGTGGTGATAGAGGTTGGGCCAGGTCTTGGAATATTGACAGAAAGGCTTTTGGATACAGGAGCAAGGGTTCTGACAATAGAGATAGACAGGGGTTTTGCAGATATTCTTCATAAAAGATTCGGCGGTAGAGATAATTTTGAAATAATAAACCAAGATGCGCTAAAAATTTCATATAAAGAATTATTTTGTAGGAAGGGCTGCGCCCACCAAAAAAAGGCGGATAAAAATGGCGGGCAAAGCCTGTCCTACAACGACAATAAGAGGTTTAAAGTTGTCTCTAATCTCCCTTATAATATTTCAACGCCTATTATTTTTAAATTTCTTGAGGAGAGGGAGTGCTTTTCAACGTTCATCCTTATGCTGCAAAAAGAGGTGGCTGACAGGATTGTATCTATGCCAGACACGAAAGAATACAGCGTCTTATCCATATTTGTCCAGCTATTGGCAGATGTAAAAACAGAATTTCAAGTGCCGCCATCCTGTTTCTATCCTAAACCAAAGGTCTATTCATCAGTAGTCCGATTTGATATCTTACAAAAGCCAAGAGTTGAAATAGATGATATTATTTTTTTTAGAAAGGTTGTTAAGGCAGCATTCGGGCATAGAAGAAAGACATTACTTAATGCCTTAAAGTATTTAAAACTATCTGCTTTGCATCTTAGAAACGTATTTGAATTGAGTGGAATAGACCCAAAAAAGAGGGGAGAGACCCTAAGCATAAAGGATTTTGCAAATTTGAGCAATGAGCTGAAGAAAACCGTAAAATAGCGATTGAAAACTTCGCTATTTTACAAACTGGCGATTTGCCTGCCATACTTCGTTGTCGGCGCATTTTTGCTCTTCACCGTATTGGTTACATACGGTTCAGCGCAAAAATGGCCTCCGCCTTGTCTGGCAGTCAACTTGCCAGTTTCCCCAAAAATCAATGTCTATTTTTGGGAGAAAATGAATTAATCTGTTGAAGTTTAAACAAATTTAAAGGAGAGAATATGGAGAGGTATATCCTGGTTTTAATTACTGCAAGTTCTGTTGATGAGGGAGAAAAGATAGGAAGCGGACTCGTAGAGACTGGTCTTGCAGCCTGTTGTAATATAGTCCCAGAAATAAAGTCTATTTTTAAGTGGAAGGGAGAGGTGTGTAAGGAAAGAGAGGTGCTGCTTTTAGTAAAGAGCAAGGCCTCGTTATTTGAAGAATTAAAAAAGAAGGTTAAGCAGCTTCACAGTTATGAAGTTCCTGAGATTATTGCATTTCCTATAGAAACGGGCTTGCAGGCTTATTTTAAGTGGATGGATGAGGTATTGAAAACATAATGAAGAATTCAAATTGCAGAATGCAAAATTAAGAGCATTTTTTCTCTAACAATTTGCAATTTTCATTTTGCACTTTGCAATTTGAATTATAGTGAAGGTAATAAATAACTTGACATTTTTTCTGTCATTCCCGCAATCTTTAAGCTTGTCCTCGAATGCTTTTATCGGGGACGGGAATCCAGAGTCCCCCGATATAGACATTCGGGGGCAGGCTTTATGTTTTAGCCTGTGTTGCAAAAGACGCTGGATGAGTCCTCGAACGTCTCTATCCCCGATAGATTCATTCGGGGACGGATAGAAACATTCGGGCATGACATAAATATAGCAGCCGCAAGTTATTTATTGCCTTTAGTATATGTCTATTTCAGTCATCATTCCAACCTTGAATGAGGAAAAGTATCTTGAGGATACTTTAAACTCAGTTGACAAAGATACTGATGTTATTGTTGTGGATTGCGGTAGCTATGATTCGACAATGGTAATTGCAAGACGTTTTACTGACAAGATTATTTTATCTGAGAGAGGAAGAGGAATGCAGATGGAACGTGGTGCGAGAGAGGCGTCCGCCTCAGGGGGAGGGGATATCCTTTTATTTCTTCATGCAGATACACTTCTTCCCAGAGATTGGAGAAATCGGGTTGAAGAGATTATGAAAGACAGTAGTTTTATTGGCGGGGGTTTCAAATTAAAAATTAATTCCCAAAGAAAGGCCTTTCGTTTTATAGAGGCGGCTGTCAATCTCCGTTCAAAATATCTTGGACTAATTTACGGAGATCAGGCTATATTTGTCAGAAAAGACGCCTTTTTTGCTGTTGGGGGTTTTATGAGTCTCCCACTTATGGAGGACGTGGATTTAATACGAAGGCTCAAGAAAAAGGGGAAGATGGCTTTGTTGGATGCAGAAGTCCACACATCCTCAAGAAAGTGGGATAGGGCAGGAGTTCTAAGAACAACTTTAAGAAACTGGATTTTTTTAATTCTTTATTATGCGGGAGTTTCTCCTGCAAAATTATATAGACAATATTATGCGTAAGACAAAAATAATTGCCACGTTAGGGCCTGCTACAGAATCTCTAACAACTATAAAGCGTCTCATAAAGACCGGTGTTGATGTATGCAGGCTAAATCTCTCGCATGGAGATTTGGATTGGCATAGAGAAATGGTTCAACTAATCCGAACCGCTTCACAACAAGAGGAAAGGCCTGTGTCTATTATCCTTGACCTACAGGGGCCGAGGATAAGGACAGGCCTCCTCAAACAGGGTAAACCTATACATCTTAAGTCAGGCGATGTGGTTACTGTAACAACACGGGAGATATATGGCAGAGAAGGACTTATTGCGACGCCATATAAATCTCTTGCCAGAGATGTTACAAAAGGAGACAAAATACTCCTGGATGACGGTAAGATGGAGTTGAAGGTTTTAGCTTCAACGAAGAGCGAAGTTAAGTGCGAAGTTATAACCGGCGGGTTATTGAAAGAGCATAAAGGCATGAATCTCCCTGGCGTTCGGTTGAACGTTCCTTCTTTGACTGACAAGGACAAACAGAATTTACGAGATGGGCTCAACTGGAGGGTAGATTATATCGCAATGTCTTTTGTGAGAAGCGCAAAGGATATCAAAATTGTAAAAGACTTTATAAAGAAACATGGCCACGTTGTGCCCATAATAGCCAAGATAGAAAAACCAGAGGCAGTAGAGCATATAGATGAAATCCTCGATGAGGCAGACGGCGTTATGGTGGCAAGGGGAGATTTGGGCGTTGAGATGGAACCCCAAAGGGTCCCTCTGATCCAGAAGGACATAATCAAGAGGGCAAATGAAAAGGGTAAGACAGTTATCACGGCAACCCAGATGCTTGAGTCTATGATTTCAAGCCCAAGGCCCACAAGGGCAGAGGCATCTGATGTTGCCAATGCAATACTGGACGGGACTGATGCGGTTATGCTTTCAGGAGAGACATCAGTTGGGAAATATCCGATTGAAGCCGTGAGAATGATGTCTAATATTGCATCTGAGGCAGAGAAAGGATTGAATGTTTCAAATAAGTTTAAGTATGAGGACAGTTCTTTTTCTACAGCTATTGCGTATGCTGCATTAGATGCTGCTGAAAAGACAAAGAGCAGGGCGATCCTTGCATACACAATATCAGGAAGGACTGCAAGGCTTCTTTCAAAGCTCAAACCGAGGTGTCCTATATTTGCGCTCACACCTACAGATGAGGTCTATTCCAGGCTCCCTCTTCTGTGGGGCGTTACGGCTGTGCTCATTCCTTTTGGGGAATCTACTGATGAGATGCTGAGTGCAGGCGAGCGGACTCTTGTAAGAAAAAGACTCTTGAATAAAGGAGATGTAGTTGTTATAGTTTCAGGAATTTTAGCCCGCATGGGCGCAACAAATGTAATGAAGATACACAGGGTAGGGGAGTAAAGATATTTCAAATTGCAAATCTCAAATTTCAAATTTAAGCTTTTTGAAGGAGGACTTTTATGGAGCTTAAGAAAACAGTATCTGATGTCCATGATTCTCTGAAGGGCATCGTAAGGGTAGAAAAGGAAAAAGTGGAAATCGTGGATGCAAAGAGATTAATAGATGCAGTGGATTGGCTTGTACATAATGCTGTGTTTAATGATGACAAAGAGGTAAGAGCTAATTGCAGATGGATTATCAAGGCCTCTGCCTCATCATCTGGGACAAAACAGGCTTCCATCCAGGGACTTTATGAGGCTATGGGAAGGGGAGAGGTTGGCGGTTTTACGGTGCCGGCTGTTAATATACGAGGGCTTACCTATGATGTAGCGAGAGGCTTATTCAGGTCTGCGATAAAAAATAAGGCGGGTGCATTCATTTTTGAGATAGCAAAGAGCGAGATGGGATATACTGACCAGAGTCCCTATGAGTATGCAAGTGTTGTCATTGCTGCTGCATTAAAAGAGGGATACAAAGGGCCTCTTTTTATCCAAGGAGACCATTTTCAGGTAAATCCAAAGAATTATATACAGGATAAAAATAAGGAGATTACCAGTTTAAAGGATTTAATAAACAGGTCTGTGAGCGCTGGATTTTACAATATTGATATTGATTCATCTACAATTGTGGATTTGAATAAATCTGATGTTATTGAGCAACAAAGGCCCAATTTTGAGGTTACTGCCGAGCTTACAGAATATATAAGGGATATTGAGCCTGATATGGTGCCTATATCTGTTGGCGGAGAGATAGGCGAGGTAGGTGGCAAGAACTCTACAGAAGAGGAATTAAGGGCATTCATGGATAATTATCTCTCAACGCTTGCCAGGATGGGCAATAATATGAAAGGCATAAGTAAGATGAGCATCCAGACCGGCACAAGCCATGGCGGCGTTGTTATGCCGGATGGCACTATTGCCAAGGTAAAGGTTGATTTTGACACCATTGAAAGGCTTTCTAATTTGGCCCGCAAGGCATATGGCCTTGCAGGCGTTGTGCAGCACGGAGCATCAACGCTACCTGATGATGCCTTTGATATATTTCCGAAAAGAGGCACAGCAGAGGTGCACCTTGCAACAGGCTTCCAGAATATGATTTTTGACGGCAAATTTTTCCCGGATAATTTAAAACAGGAAATCTATAAATATCTCAGGGAAAATATGGCAAAGGAGAAGAAAGAAGGGGAGACAGACGAACAGTTTATTTACAAGACGCGGAAAAAGGCATTTGGGTCTTTTAAGCAAAAAATCTGGAATTTGCCTCAAACAGTTCTCGATGGGATTAGAAAAGAGATGGAGGAAAGGTTTAACCTCTTGTTCGGGAAACTCAAGGTCATTAATACATACGATACTGCCGCTAAATGGGCTAATCCAGCGAATATGCCGATAAGGCTTGAAAATGAGATGACAGGGGTCGGCGCTGAGGGTAAAAAGGTAAAAGAAGAGAAAGGCGACAGGGGAGAGTAAGAGAATGCAAATTGCAAAATGCAAATATCAAAATAGAGGATTGTGGAATTATTTTAATCCTTCCTTAATGTTTCTCTTGATAATGTGGCCTTGAAAAATTTAACCGCCATAGCCCGCCGTATGCCCAGTCTTGTGCATGTGATGAGGAGGGCAGTTGTAAGACCAATCTTTTATCGTGGAAAATGCGGTTTGCTGTGCAGTCAGGAGTTTCCTCCTGACTGCGCTATGGTGGCAGGAGGTAACTCCTGTCACCACGGCAATGAGCCCTTCCTGTAGGCGGGGCTTATGAACATCTAAGGAGGAACCCGATGAAAAATCAGGAACATAAGGAAGTCTTGGTTTGGGACTGGCAGACAAGGGTTCTGCATTGGCTGAACGCCTTTTTAGTTATTGGCCTTGCTGTCCTTGCATTGAGCTTTGAGATTATGGAGGATATGGGTATATCAGAAAGCACCGAGGAATATATCAAGAGGATACATGCTGTCACAGGCTATTTTTTTGCTGTCACTTTTACATTAAGGATTATCTGGGGTTTTGTTGGAAATGAATATGCAAGATGGAGCGATATGATACCCTGCAACAGAGAGAGATGGAACATCATATTTGCCGACATAAAATGGTATTTAAGCGGGTTTAAGAAAAAGCCGCCTATTGTCCTGGGCCACAACCCGCTCGCCTCACTTTTTTATATCCCATTATTCATAATCCTGGCAAGCCAGATTATTACAGGCCTTGCACTCGCTGGCCTTGAATTTGATTATCTTCCGGTCTCCCTTTTTGTTGGCAACTGGGGTGAAGGGGCAAAAGAGGGGTTAGAGGAGATTGCTGAAGAGATTCATGAGTTTGGTTTATTATTTGTTATATTCTTTTTTATTGCTCACATGGCGGGACTTGTTGTTCATACAATAGGTGAAAAGACAGGGCTTTTCTTTTCAATGATTCATGGAAAGAAGCGTTTACCGAAGGATATAGAATAGAAATACGAAATAAGATATTAGAACAGGATTTGTCTGATTTTTAATTTCTGCTTTTTATAAATTCAATCGCCTTTTTTATTCTTTTAATAGTTGTCTCTTTTCCAAGATTTTCTATTACCTCAAAGATGCCAGGGCTTACTTTTCCGCCGGTTAATGCAATCCTTACCGGCTGTGCAACCTTGCCGAGTTTTAGGCCTTTTTCATTTATAATGTCATTGAATATGGCCTCAATTGCTTCGTGGGTTAGGGCTTGTAGGCTATTGAGTCTGGATATAAGGATCTCGAATATGGTCGCCATATCGGGTGTTAAGAATTTTTTGGCTGCATCTTCTTCATACTGGATATCTTCCTTAAAATAAAATTCTGCTGCACCTGCCATCTCTACAAGGGTTTTACTTCTCTCCTGAAAGCCCTTTATAATATTTACAAGTCTTTTATCAGCAGATACCTTATATCCCTTTGTCTCCAAAAAAGGTATTAAAAGTAATGATAATTCTTCTGGTTTTGCTTCTTTTAAATAGTGTTGATTGAGCCATATAAGTTTTTCTGGATTGAATACACCTGAAGATTTCCCGACATTTTCAAGAGAGAATTTCTCTATGAGCTCATGAATGCTGAATATCTCCTGATCTCCATAAGACCAGCCAAGCCTTGCGAGATAATTGACCAGCGCATGAGGCAGATATCCCATCTCTTTATACGACATAACAGATGTTGCGCCATGACGTTTGCTGAGCCTTGTCTTATCAGAGCCGAGTATCATAGGCAAATGTGCAAATTGGGGAAGGGGGTAGCCAAATGCCTCGTAGAGCATGATCTGTTTTGGTGTGTTATTAAGATGATCATCCCCTCTGATGACATGGGTTATCTCCATAGTTGCATCATCAACAACAACACAGAGGTTATAGGTAGGCGTTCCATCGCTTCTCAGGATAACTAAATCCTCTATCTCGTCATTATTAAATGCAACATTGCCTTTTATAAGGTCTTTAACCAGTGTTATTCCATGCGGCACTTTAAATCTTATTGCAAATCCCTCCTTACCCCCCTTTGTTAAAGGGGGGGAGGGGGGATTGTTTCTGCACCTACCATCATATTTTGGGGGCCTGCCCTGTTTCAAAGCTTCTTCGCGTCTCTTTTCCAGTTCTTCAGGGGTGCAAAAACATTTATAAGCCTTGCCCATCTCAAGAAACTTATACGCATGCCCTTTATAGAGTTCAAACCGTTTGCTCTGAAAATAAGGGCCTTCATCCCAGTTAAGTCCAAGCCACTGCATCCCGTCAAGGATCGCCTGCGTGGAGTCCTCTGTTGACCTTGCCACATCAGTATCTTCAATCCTTAAAATAAATTTGCCTCCGCCTAAGGCGGAATGGTGCTTTGCAAAAAGATAGTTAAAAAGTGCAGTCCTTGCCCCGCCTATGTGCAGATAGCCTGTAGGGCTTGGCGCAAATCGAGTTCTTACCTCCAAAGTGTTTCTCCTTTATTTTTTCGATGATTTTTTCTTTTCCTCTTCCTTCTTTTTTGAGCACTCAGGGCAAGCATACTTGACATCATGTTTTACTGTAAGCCTGTCATAATCTTTGTCTATAGCTATTCTTATTACTGTCTCGCTTTCTTTTCCGCAGAAGCTACACTTTAACATAGCTATCTCCTTCTTTTTTATACATCGCTGCTATCTTTACTCGAGAGTTTCTCAGGATATTTTCCACATCTGTTTTTACCCTATCTTCAAATGCTATAGACAGTGCGCAAAAGGTGGTAAGTGTTTTTGGGGTTGGTATAAGCCTGAAATCTACCGTATTCTCCTTTAAAACCTTCTCTGCCTTTAAGGCCTTATGGGTTGAGCCAAAAGTAGCAATATACTCCAAAAAACCTACCTCGCAGGCCTCATAATAGCTGAGATCTTTTCTACGACCTTATCCAATTTTATCAGATTGATTTCTGGACTTTTTCTCATTTTTAATTCTACAGAGCCTTCCTTTAGAGTCTTGCTTCCAATGGTGAGCCTTACTGGTATGCCTATCAAATCCGCATCATTGAATTTTATTCCAGCCCTTTCATCTCTGTCATCCATCAGCACATCTAATCCAGCGTCTGTCAAATTCTTAGAGACTGTTTCTGCAGCATCCATAGTTGCCTTGTCATTTACATTGATTGGAATAAGATGCGCTTGAAATGGCGCAAGGGGTATGGGCCAGATGATGCCGTTTTCATCATGATTCTGTTCTATGCTGGCTGCTGCTATCCTTCCAATGCCGATGCCATAGCACCCCATAATCATTGGTCTTTCCTGCCCTTTCTCATTTAAAAATGTCGCATTCATGGCCTCGCTGTATTTCGTGCCGAGTTTAAAAACATGCCCTACCTCTATGCCTCTGAATATTTCCAGATTGCCGTCAGCGCATCTCGGACATGAATCGCCTGATACTACCATCCTTAAGTCGCCAAAACCGTCTATCTTAAAATCTCTGTTGAGATTCACATTGATAAGATGCGCATCAGCCTCATTCGCGCCTGTTACACCATTGATAACTGCCTGTATGCTGTAATCTGCAAACATCGTTATGTTCAACCCCACCGGCCCTGCAAAGCCTGATGGCGCATTGGTAGTCCTTCTCACGGTTTCTTCATCTGCAAGATTTAGCCACTCAGCATCAAGGAGTTTCTTTAATTTTGATTCATTGATCTCATAGTCTCCTCTCACAAGGGCTGCTACTACACCTTTGTCTGAATGATAGATAAGGGTTTTTATCAATTTCTGGGGCGTGGTCCTCAGAAATCCACTCACCTCTTCAACACTCTTCATCCCCGGCGTAGAAACTTTCTCTAAAGGTTTTTCTTCTGACCCCTGCTTAAAGCCTGCGGGGGCAGGCTTCTGACCCCCGTTTAAAGCCTGCGGGGGCAGGCCCCTGACCCCTGATCCCTGTATTTTTATCTCCGCCTTTTCCACATTCGCTGCATAGTTGCACTTATTACAGCTTGCGATTGCATCCTCTCCTGTATCAGCCAGCACCATAAATTCATGGGAAAATTTTCCGCCTATTGCGCCGGTCTCAGCCTCAACAGCCCTGAATTTCAAGCCGCATCTTTCGAATATACGGCAGTAGGTGTCATACATATTCTGATATTCTCTTTCAGCGTCCTCTTCTGTTGCATGAAAAGAGTAGGCATCCTTCATGATAAACTCTCTACCGCGCATGAGCCCAAATCTTGGCCGTATCTCATCCCGGAATTTTGTCTGAATTTGATAAAGATTCCTCGGAAGTTCCCGGTAAGAACGGACCTCCCTTCTTACCATGTCAGTTATAACCTCTTCGTGGGTTGGACCAAGGCAGAAGTCTCTTTCATGCCTGTCTTTTATCCTTAAAAGCTCTTTTCCATACGCATTCCATCTTCCGCTCTCCTGCCAGAGTTCAGAGGGGATGACCATAGGCATAAAGACCTCTTGAGCGCCTGCCCTGTTCATCTCCTCACGTACGATGTTTTCTACTTTTCTTATTACCTTGAGTCCCAGGGGAAGGTAATTATAAATGCCGGCAGCCACCTTCCTTATCATCCCTGCCCGTGTCATAAGCTTATGGCTTATAACCTCTGCATCAGAAGGTGACTCTTTTAATGTCGGCAAGAATATCTGGGAAAAACGCATGGAATAAACTCCGTTATAAATTCATAAATTGCAAAATGCAAATTGAAAAATGCAAATTTTGAAAGAAAATATTCTAAAATATTTTGAAATTTGCAATTTAAAATCTTCAATTTGCAATGCAGGTTAGCTATCGGGAAGGCTAACCTGTTACAGTGCTTCCTGATTTATCTCTATCTTTGCCTTTGCCTTAAGGTCATTCAGCCATTGGTTCAGGGCCTCCTGCTCTTTTTCCCGAAGGAGGCGGGTTTTTATTTCATCCTTTCTTTTTTCAAATTCATTCCTCTCTGCCTCTTTGCTCTCTTTTAGTTTAAGTATATAAAATTTATTTCCTTGAGGGATAACCTGACTGTAAAAGGGATTTGCGTTTGTTAATGCAAATATCTCTGGCTTATCTCCAATATATAAACCAATATTTGATACATATCCCTCTGTTTTTGAAACAAAGCCGCTTTCTCCAGTTGTATACCCTTCTGCTGTAGCGAGTTTTTTGAGGTCATTTCCTTGCTTCAACTTTGACAAAACACTGTCAGCAGTCTCTTTTGCCTTTTCCTTTGTCTTCTCTTTTGCAACCGATGCCTTTACAGAAGTTGCTATTTCTTCATAGGCAGGTATATGCTCTTCTTTCCTGTCCAGAATCTTGATGATATAAATACCGTCATTCGTATTGATTGCGCTGCTTATTTCTCCTTGTTTAATAGAAAAGGCCGCCTTTTTTAGCTCAGCGTTTTTTACCAACTCAACCGCTGCATCCCTTTCTGTAAAAAATCCTGTTTCTATTATTTTAACTTTTTTCTTTTCTGCCTCAGTTTTCAAGTCCTTATTTTCCACGGTAACAGCCTTATAAATCTCAGATGCCAATTCTGATGCGAGATTGTTTGCAGCAGTCTGTGATAGTTTGTTTGATATGAGATTCTTTGCCTCTTTGAGCGGTATAAGCCTTGCCTCTTTAACATCATCGAGCTTTATAATATGAAAGCCGTAATCACTCTCAATGACACCACTTATTTCGCCCTTTTTCAAAGAAAAGGCAGCATCTTCAAAAGGCTTAACCATATCGCCCTGTTTGAAATAACCGAGTGAACCTCCCTGTTTGGCAGAGCCCGGGTCCTGAGAATATTTCTTTGCAAGATTTGCAAAATCCTCGCCCTTTCTGGCCAGAGAGAAAATATCTTCAGTCTTTTTCTTTGCATCTTCTTGGGCCTTTTTTCTGTCAGACTCTTTTGCATCAGGTTTAATCAGAATGTGTCTTGCAGAAACCTCTTTCTGTGTTTGAAACTCACTCAGGTTTTTCTCATAATATTCTCGTATTTCTGCATCTGAAATCTTTACCCTTTGTAAGAGGTCTTTAAATGGAATGGAGACATAAATGGCCTTTATTGATGTTGGCGTCTTAAACCTTTCCTTATTCTTTTCAAAATACGCCTTAGAATCTTCATCTGAAACGCTAATAGTTTTTTCAAATTTTGCGCTATCTATGGACAGATATTGCAGGTTTACCTTTTTGTTTTCGCTAAAAAAGGTATCTTCTACATCTTTATCCTGAACATTTACAGCATCAGTAACACCTTTCTGTAGTTTTTCTATTATAAGATTCTGTCCGATGCCTTCTTCATATTCGCCTGGCAGTAAACGATTGGCTTTCAGTACTTGAAGATATAGCGCTTTATCAAATACACCATCCTTTTGAAAGGCCGGAACAGCTTGTATTGTCTTTTGAATATCCTCGGTTGAAACAGTAATGCCTTTTCTTTTTGCTTCCCGCAGTCCTAATTCTAAATTTATGAGCATATTGATAGTATTTTGTTTGAGATTTAATCTTTCCAGGAGCTCATCATTAAACTGTTCCTTCATAACATTTCTGTAATAATTTATCTGCCGCTCATAGGCCTTGGCATATTCTATTACAGTTATTGGCTTGCCGTTTACCCGTGCGGCGATTGTTCTTTTATCTACCTTGAGATTCCCAATTCCCCAGAATACAAAGACAACAATAATTGCCCCGAGCGCCAGAACGATAAGCCAGGACCTCTTTCTCTTTCTCAGAACCTTAAGCATCAAAACCTCCCAAAATGTTTTTTAGTTTTAAATCATAATAAATTTAAAAGGGAAATGCAACTACTGATAAATTATGGGCTGAACTCATAGGGAACATGGTCTTCACCCAAATCTAAATGTGATAAGATTGGGCTGGATGAACAACCGTCCCATTTATAACCTAAATTCCTTCTATATTTCCATAGGTCTGTGGGGGAAAAAAGAACCTCTTGACCCTGATGTCTTTCGAGAGGCTGTAAAGAGCAGCTTACAAGGCGGCGCCAGAAGAATATGGGTAACGCCTGATTATCTTGTAACAGAAAAACACTGGGATACCCTTTTTCCATTTCTCAAGGGTGAAAATCTTGGAAAAGAACAGACACAATAAGACAGTTATTGTGCCGTCAGGAGTTTCCTCCTGACGGCAATGAGTGACAGGAGGTAACAGGCTAACCGAGAATTGTCATTCTGAGTCCCGATGACCGTCTGGACGAAGAATCTTGTTATACAATCCATTGAAAATATGAGATTCTTCACTCCAGTTCAGGGTGAGTTCTGAGAATTCCGGGGGCATCGTGAATTAGATAAAAGCTGTAGGGTCAGCTCTACTTTGTTGATATTAAGGTTTGGTTCTGTTATGTTTTCACATAAGGTCAAGGAGTGGTGTCAGAGTGTCAGCCAAGGTGTCAGGCCTTGTCAGGCTGGGAGGGGTCTTGGAGAGGGGTCTTGGAGGTCTTGGGGTCAAATCTTTTGTTTTGACAATTCATATAGCGTCTCTTACCTCCCTTTACTTTGTCAAATTGAAAGATTTGACCCCTTTTAAATTCCCCTTTTAAATTCACAACAACAATAACCTATGACAACCTCGGAAGAAGAACTACTATAGACAACCCTGACACAGGAAAGACCGAGACCCAATACGACCTTGCAAGCAACGTCACTGCAAAAATCACAGCAAATCTCAAAAATGAAGGCAAACAGATAAACTATGATTATGACTACAATCGGCTAAAATCAATAACCTACCCGAACTTTACCCAAAACAACATCGCCTACGAATACAGCGCATCAGGCGCATCTGACAACCGAGCAGGCCGTATTACAAAGGTTACAGACCAATCAGGAAAAGAAGAGCGCTTCTATGGCAAACTCGGTGAAATCACAAAAGAGATAAAATCCATTATAACATTCACAACACCCAACAGCCCGGAGCCCTACACTACCCAATATCAATACGACACATGGGGAAGGCTGCAAAAACTCACATATCCAGATGGAGAGGTCCTCACATATCAATACGACTCAGGCGGGCTCCTCAAAAAGGCAACAGGAGTAAAGGGCAGCTACACCTATGAATATATAAAACAGCTTGAATACGACAAATTCGGGGACAAAAAAAGGGGCAAAAAAAGGGGACAGATTTATTTGTTGACATAGGAGATGATTTAAGTAAAATGGTTTCATGCCAAGAACAG
>MGQA01000103.1:0-7979 GCA_001797665.1 Deltaproteobacteria bacterium GWF2_42_12
AGCAGCACAGCAACAGGAGGAGGCACAGACTACACAATAGCAGCCAGCCCGCTTACATTCAATGCTGGCGAGACTACAAAGAATATAAGTATAACAGTAAACAATGATGCGACCGATGAGAATAACGAAACTATAATAGTTAACCTCGGCACGCCAACAAATGCTACCCTTGGCGCAACAACAACCCACACCTATACCATCACAGACGACGATGCAGCGCCCACAGTAGCCTTCAGCACATCAAGCTCAAGTGGAAACGAGACAGTTACCCCTGCAAATATAGCAGTAACACTGTCATCAGCATCCGGACTTACTGTTTCTGTGAATTACAGTGTAACAGGTGGAACTGCTACAAGCGGGACAGATTACAGTCTTTCGGCTGGAACGCTTACCTTTAACCCAAGTGAAACTACCAAAAATATAAGTATCACTATAATTGATGATGGCGTTGTTGAGACAAATGAAACTATCATTGTAGGCCTTAATACTCCGAGCAACGCAACTCTCGGGGCGATTACATCGCATACCTATACTATCATGGATAATGACGGTGATACCACCCCGCCTGACTTTAGCGGTACCTTTAGTGGCGCTGATGCTGGTAGCGGAGAGACGGTAAACCTTACATGGACTCAGGCTACTGACACACAGACATCTCAGGCAAGCATTATCTATGAAATATGTCAATCTTCTATCAGCGGTGGATGCAGCACATTTACTACGAGCTATAGCACAACCGGTTCAGGTTCATACAGTGTTGCAGGCCTTACTAATGGCGCAAAGTATTTCTTTAAGATTAGGGCAAAAGATCAGGGCAATAATACAACAGTGAACCCAACAGAGGTAACTGCCATACCTTATAACCGCACCCTCTCAGTCCTTGGCTATAATATGATTGCTGTGCCTGGCGAGCTTGGCTCGGGCCAACCAACATCTATCTTTGGAGATGACCTGAGCTATGTGAGGGTCATGGGATGGAACGGTTCGTATACACTTCCATCCTTAGTTGAAGAAGGCAAAGGCTACTGGATACTCAATAATACCAGCGACCCTGCAATAAAGATAGATATAGACAGCTCAGCCGGCGATTGCGGCAGTTATCTGTCGCCTTGTTACACTGCACAGAGCAGCTCGGTTAATGTGAATTTTGCCGGCCTAAAAGGTTGGCAGCTTATAGGAAACCCATGCCTCACCAATATAAGTGGTTCGAATATAACTGTGACAATAAGCGGCAATGCAGCAGCATGTGGTGGCGATACCTCGTGTACATTCAACGAAGCTGTTACTGGCAACTTTGTGCGGAATACAATCTATCACTGGAATGGCAATAACTATACAACAGATGCGCCACAGCTTACAGTTGGTGAATATACTGACCCGTGGTTTGGCTATTGGTTGTATGTATATAATACAACGCCGTATGCATTCAGTATTACAATAACCTGTGGAACGCAGTAAGAGGATATTTGTGCTGTCAGGAGTTTCGGGGCTGTTGCCCAAACAGAAATGTCATTCCTCCTCCCCCTGTCCCCCTCATGGAGGGGGATAAAGGGGGAGGGCGGGAATCCAGTTCTTATAACCCCCGACTGAATCTATCAGGGGCAATACCTTATGGATGCCCGATAGAGACTTTCGGGCATGACAGGCTTAAGAAATATGTTTGGGCAACAGGCCGTTTCCTCCTGACAGCAGGGTGGCACGGCACGCTCAGCATAAGCCTCATGATTGAGATGACATATTTACAAAATCCCTCCTTACCTCCCTTTTCCAAAGGGAGGAATAATCCCCCTCTTTGGTAAAGAGGGGCAAGGGGAGATTTCTCATGCGGGAGCTTTGTAACCTGCTTTGTTAAGATGTTTGATTCAAGTTGCAAACTTGAACCCGCAGTGACTCGTCATTCCGGCAGGTCTAAAGCCGGAATCCAAAGGTTGTTAGGATAAAAAAACTTGATTCCCGTTAAAATAATGCGGCAATGACAGCCGTAGACAGCTTATGTTTTGAGTTTCCATTGGAGGGTCTTCACATGAAAAAAATATTGTCAGCCATAGTATTTATCTCTGTAATAATCATGAATACGCCTGCGCATGCTACCTGGCATTATTATTATAAGTGGGTTATCCTCATGTGGCAGGATGATGGAACTGAAAAGGGCAGACTCAAGATCGGCACTACTGAGACAGCTACTGACGGCTATGACCCCCTCTACGAGGTAGATGCGTTTTTTGCAGGTTCTCTAAGGTCATATTTCTATCATCCTGAATGGGGGAGGGCAAGCAGTCTTGAGGGAGCTTCTGATCATTTTTGGGCTGACATACGTTCAACCACCCTTCCGCAGACATGGGATTTTTCCGTGGAGGCATACCGCACAGACAGGAATGTCAAGGTTTATTGGGATTTATCATATATGCATCCTGAAATATGCACGAATGTGGAGCTGACCATGGCTGATATGGAAAATGGCGAGACAATAGTATTGACAGAGAATCCAACTGCTTCCTATTCATACTATAATGCGTCAAGCTCACCGCACACATTCAGGGTAAGCGCAAAAGAGATACCTGTTGTGAAAGATACGCCGACGAATCTGGGGGCAAATCCAGGCGGTGGACAGGTTGTCCTCCACTGGAATACTGTTCCTGCTATGGCAGGCTACAGGGTCTATAGGGGCGAGAATGGAGGGAGCAGGGCGCTTATCAGCGGCGACAGCCTTATTACAGATACGAACGGAGATGGCATAGTTAGTTTTGTTGATAAAAATCTTCAGAAGGGTAAAACTCCCATCACATATAGCTATGCAGTAACTGCTGTGAATGCATCTGGTTGCGAGAGCGAGCAGACAGCTACTGTGGAGGTGACAAGATAGGCAACTCCAACCCCCCGTTTTTGTCCCGAAAATGCGTCATAGTCACATTACCGTAGCGTTGCCCTTTATGGGCAACGGTTTTTCGTTGGCACGCTTAGCGTGCCGTTGGGGATAAACCACAACGCTACAAAAATCCAATTTTCATGCTCCTTCGGCACGCTAAGCGTGCCTTTGTGAGCCGTAGGCTCGTGACAATTTACCCCGAATCTATGATTAAAAAGTTTAAGATATACACAGGATTTTTTTGCTCTGAAAAGCCCCTTTCAAATCCCCCCAGCCCCCCTTTGCTAAAGGGGGGATTTTTGGAGCGAGGCGACCATGTCGCCGTACATACGGCATCCGCCCGCCTAAGGCGGGCAAACAGTTGCCTTGCCCCATGTTGTGCGTCAAAGAAGCATTGGGGTTTATCCCCGACGAATAAAAAGTTGCCCATAAAGGGCAACGCTACACCGCACAGATTCATTTCTCTAGATGGGAATGGATTAAGGGGAGTGTGAGGGGTAGTGCAATAATGAAAACGCATCAAACTAAAGTTTGCTGTTACAATAATTTATGATAAGAAACTTCAAGTTTATATGGTTAACATTGCCTGTGCTTCTTTTCTGGGCCTCAACAGCCACGGCAGGAAATATCACTAATCTTAGTGTTACTGCTGACCCTACAATTGTTGACATCTATCCATTAAATCTTGGCACATCAACATCTACAACTATTTCAACTTCTACATTCAATGACAGTGATACTACTAAAACTGCCAATGATTTTTATGTCACGATAAAGGTAAGAAAGCCAAACAATGTAGATGAAATAACCCTCGTAAATTTTAAAAAGAATGGTCAGCAGGGTGATTACTATCCTTATGGCGCGCTCTCTATCACAGGAGGCGGCGGCAGCTATAGCCTTTCATATACATGGGACACATACGGCACAGAGACACCGGGTCTCTATGACATCTCTGTATATATCTTTGACGGAACTGCCGGCAGTCTTGGCGCTGAAAACGGATTTTCTCTCAATCCTGATGAGATAGAGCTTTCAACAAGCGGCATACCCGGTTTTCCAGTAAGCGCACCGTCTCTTGGCGCTGTGTCTGTTACAGCGCCTGCTGATGCAATCATTCAGAATCCTGGTGCAGAGACTGGCACAATAACAACATCCTTTACTGATGTTGATGGCCATGCTTCTTCAAGTTTCTTGGTTACAATAAAGGCAAGAGAGCCTGACGGCAAGACAGAGAGGACCCTTGTTTCAGGATATTCAGGCATTACAACAGGAGAGGGCGGCGCATTGAGTATAACAGGGCCAACAGGATGCGCTACGCTTTGTTCTTACACCCTCAGTTTTTCAGGCTGGAACCCGTCTGATGTTGGCAGCTATCCTAATGGCTATAATGACATTCAGATATTAGTTCAAGACCCAGATGGCATTTCAACGATGAGCGATTATGCCACAAATTCTAATAAGTTTGCCATTACAAGCAGTGGAGGCCCGCCATCTGATACAGTTGAGCCTATTATCTCGTCTGTAACAGCGTCTCCGAGTTCAGTTCTTGCTAACAGCGCTACAACTGTAAATCTGGCTGCAACTATAACTGATAATGGCGGAGAGACAGCTTCCTTTACCCAGCATTTCTTTAAATTAAGGCATCAGAGCGGTGCAGTCTACGGCCCGTTCACTGGAACTATATCAGGCTCTTATACTGATACCTACTCCCTTAATGCCACTGGACTTCCGACAGGGTGGTATGATATTTACTATGAAATTAAAGATACTACTGATGGTTACGGCGCTGTAAGCGGTTTTGATAATAATAGGGAAAGGCTTTATATATATCCCAGTGTGACAATAAGCAGTGTAGCAGTGAGCGCTTCAATTGTTGACCGTCAGCCTTATAATACAGGAGGTATTTATCCCATATCAACTACTATTACTTCAACTCTAAACAGCCCAAGCGCTGCGACAGATTTCTATGTAACCATCAAGGTGAGAAATCCTGATAACTCTACTGTCCAATCCCTCGTTTCTTCAAAGAAAAATGGCGAGGGTGGGGTGAGCATAACAGGTAGCGCCCCTAATTATACTATTTCATATACCTGGACGCCTGTCTCTACAGACCCTGAAGGGCTCTACGACATATCCATCTCTGTCTTTGACGCAGCTCAGAATTCTACAGGCGAAAGCGGCTTTAACGATAATCCTGATAAGGTTCAGGTTATCGCAGACCCCACTATGCCATGGCCGCCGTATGAACTCAACAGCGCTCCATCTATGAGTTCAGCATCTGCTGGAAATGTGTGCGTTGGAATCGGCTGTTCATTTGCAACGAGCGTGAGTCTCAGCGCAGAATTTACTGATGTTGAGGCAGAGGCAGCCAGCAGTTATAAGGCAAGTGTCAGCATCCGCAGCCCTGATAATTCTTCTGAATATGTCCTTATGACTGACCAAACTACTGGCTCAACTACCTGTAATACAACCTATACTGATAGTTGCAGCCTTACAGTTACCAATCTTGGCTCTGGCAGATACAGGGCAGACCTTGTCTGGGATCCAAAAGACAGTTTCTTTGATTCAACCAAATATGGTTATTACGATGTGAAGATGGTTGTTAAGGACAGTTATTCTTCAGGCGGTGAGAGCAGCTATAACACAAATGAAAATATACTGTCTATCACAAGCAGCGATTTTCCGCCTTTGCCCAATGCCCAGCCTGTTATAACATCAGTCTATGCAACACCAAATTCAGTCCAGCTTGAAACAGCGCAACAAGTAACATTTAAGGCAGTATTTACTGACGATGATAACCCATCAGATACAGGCCGTTATTCTGGCGCATTTAAGGTAAGGGGGCCTGATGGAAGCATAACATCAGCCTGTACGCCAGCGTCAACAGATTTCACTAATACAGGGAGTGGAGCTTTTTCAACATCCTGCACATGGACTCCGCCAGGCACCCTTATAGCAGGTTATTATGATATACAATTTTCTTTAACAGATAATGGCACATCAGGCGATGCCGCGGATGATGTAATGGTTGTAAATTCTTATGATTCAAATACAGATGAACTTCAGTTTATTGCAGCAACAAATCTTACGCCAAATCCCCCATCTGCCGGTAATATGAGTCAGATTCTGGGTGCTGCACTCACTTCAATTACCGTAGGCGGCTGGACAAGAGAGAATCCAACAACAGTTATCTTTAGGGCTACAAATGTAACTGACCAGAATTCAGTAGATGATTTATACCTTGAAGTAGAGGTAGAGCCTGTAAACACAGCCTTTGATAATAATGACGGGGCTGATGGAAGCGATACCGCCACATCTGGAATTATCTGCACACCAAGTTTCCCGGTTCATTATGTTGCTCCAACAGCAGTAACCTTAGAGGTTTCATGCTCAGGCTTTGCTACGAATACTTCATACCATTGGCAGGCAAGGGTTAAGGATGTAAGCGGAAGTGCGAGCGCATGGACATCATTTGGCGGAAATACTGACCCGAATGATGCAGACTTTAGGGTTGATACAACAGCGCCTTCTGTCTCATCCACCACACCAACAGGCGGCGGCACAGGCGATGTGTCTACTAATATTACGGTAAACTTTAACGCTGGAGAGAATATAGACTGCACAACAGTAACAAATACCGGGTCTGAGGCCACATCCACATTCTATATAAAAAAGGGCGGAACTACATGGGTAAATGCCTCAGTATTATCATGCTCAGCCACTCAGATTGTATTAGACCCAACAAGCAACCTCACACGATTTGATAGCTATACAGTCTATTTGACAACAGGCATCCAAGACCAGGCAGGAAATGCCAAGGCAGCTCTCGAAACTTTTGTGTTTACTGCCACAGAGGCTGCTGCTTCGCCGAATGCGCCTTCAGCAATAGGACAATACAAAACTGACGGCTTGACTGCAATTAGTGTTGGAGCGTATACAACCGAGACCGGGGTTAAATTTAAGGCAACAATGACAGACCAAAACTCAGTAGATGATATATATCTTGAGATCGAGGTTGAGCCAGTAGGAGTTGCATTTAATAATACTGCTGGCAGCGATGCATCAGGTGTTAGCTGTTTACCAGATGCCCCGCACAGGTATGTAAGCCCCACGCCTGTTACAGGCGAGGTTTCTTGCTCAGGGTTCACGAGCGGGGTTTCATACCACTGGCAATACAGGGTAAAAGATGCAGACACTCTTGCTACTGCATGGACATCTTTTGGCGGAAACACTGACCCGAATGACCGTGATTTTGGAGTTGACACAACAGCGCCTTCTGCAGGCATAGTTACGCCCTCTCCACAATCAGGCACATACATTGCTACGCCATTCAGCATATCCACGACATTCAGTGACAGCGGCTCGGGTGTGGCATCATGCGAATATACTACAAATGGCACAACATGGTCTGCCGGCGCTGTAAGCGGAACAGCCCCAAATTATACTTGCAGCATTACTGGCCTTACATGTACTGACGGACAAGCATTGACCTTGAATATGAGGGCAACTGACGGAGTTGGATATGTTGGCACAGGTGCCTCAATTTCCATGACATGCGATGCAGCACCTCCCTCATCCCCTGCAGTAAGTGACGGAACAGGCGCGGACATTGATTTCACCAGCGATACATCCAGCCTCTCAGCAAACTGGACAGCCTCAACTGATGCAAAGAGCGGTCTTGCCAGATACGATTATTCTATTGGCACAGGCGCGTGCGGAAGCGCCAATGAGGCGAATACAAAGACATGGACAAATAACGGCACAACCGCGAGCATGACCTCAAGCGGGCTTACGCTCACAAGCGGAACAACCTATTATGTGAATGTAAAGGCGTATGATAATGTAGGGAACTCTACCTGCGCATCATCTGATGGAATAACTGTTGACACGACCCCTCCATCTACAGGCATAAGCGGCAATAACAGCGGGAATTGGACGAGCTCAGACCAGACCATAACTCTAACACCAACTGACGCGTCAAGTGGAGTTGCTGCAACAAAATACTGCGTTGATACATTAAACACCTGTGACCCAGTTGCAACAGGCACAACTTATACAGTGCCATTCTCAGTAACCTGCGCCTCTGGTTCGGCTTGTACAAAGTATATAAGAT
>MGQA01000103.1:8018-12616 GCA_001797665.1 Deltaproteobacteria bacterium GWF2_42_12
AGTCAGCAGTCTCCAGAATAGACAAGGTGAAACCAATTGATACGTCCCCATTTAGCATTTCAGCCGGTGTTGGCCAGTGCTCGCTTTCCTGGGGCATAGCTACAGATATAGGGAGCGGATTAAGCGCTACAGATGCATACAAGCTCGTTTATTCAACTACAGCCTCGCCGAGCATAGACTGTTCAGATGGCACAGAAATACCAGCGGTAACCACAGGGCAAAGCTATACCCATACAGGTCTTACCGATGGCTCAACCTATAACTACAGGGTCTGCGCCATTGATGCTGTTAATAATATATCAAGCGGTTTAACAGGATCATGTACGCCTGGCGATACCACGCCTCCAACTGTAACCCTTGACACGACACTGGACACTGCGACATCCACTTCAACTTACGTGGCAGGGACAGGATTCAACTTCTGGGCAAAGTTCAGCGACAATGAATCAGCAGTAACCTGCCAGTATACAAAGGATGGTTCAAACTGGACTGCTGGCACAGTAACAGATGAAGGCGCTGGCATTTATAAATGCGATGCAATAGCCGTTACATGCACAGACAGCACACCGGTAACATTACGGATGAGGGCAACAAGCGGTGGAGGAACGATAGAGTCCACATCTGTGGGAAGGACATGCGATGCCTCAGCGCCGACAACTTCAGCCGCTGCCGGCGGTGGCTATACTTTTGATACATGGACAACAAACACCCCTATCAGCATTACCCTGTCCGCAACCGATGGCACTGGTTCAGGCCTTGCATCAGGCTATCCGAAATACTGTTATGATAGCGCCACCTGTTCTCCTGCAACATCCTACAGCGTTCCATTTAATATAACCTGTAGTTCTGGCACAACATGCACAACAAATGTAAGATACCAGTCAAAGGATAATACCGGAAATACAGAGACAATAAAGACCTCCATTGTAAAACAGGATTTGCAGACACCCACTGATGTCTCATTTACCGCATCAGTTGCAAATCAGACGTGCAATCTTTCATGGAGCGCATCTGATGCCGGCATTGGACTTCACACAACTGAGGCATATAAGCTAATAAAGGCGCTGGGTTCTACCCCTCCTGCAGACTGTACAGGAACAGACCTGACCGGTAATAGCACCGTTACATCCTATAGTGATACAGGGCTTACAAATGGCCAGGCATATTCATACAGGGTCTGTGCCATAGATGCATTTGGGTGGATGTCTGCTGGAAAGACCGCAACCTGTGTCCCAAGCGAGGTAGATTTAGATCCTCCAAGTAAGGTCACTACCCTCATTAGTTCATCACAGTATGCAAGGGGGCTCTATCTCCAATGGACTGCGCCGTATGACGAAGGGTCAATAGGCGCGGGCACAGTTGCGTCATATGATTTCAGATTTATAGATGCTGTTGACTACCCCAGCACACTAACCAATAATAGTGACAATAAGTGGGATACGAACTGGGACAGTACTTCCTATTGGGGAAACGGCTCTCTGCTAAAAGCCGCAAAAGAGCCTTCACCAGTTGCTGGCAATACATCTCAAACCATATATTTCTACTGTGTAGAAGGCACTGACAATAAAACCTGTGGAACTACATCAGAAGGCCAGAAGAGCCTTTGGCCGAATACTCTTTACTATTTTGCTATGAAGAGCGCTGATGAAAGGCTTCCAGCCCAGGGAGGGCCAAATTACTCAACTGTTTCTAATATAACTAATCCAACACTCACAACTCAGGCCAGTCATACAGCGCTTCATTACAGCTATAATATCATTGGCTTGCCGTATAGCGCCACCGGTGGAGTATACCTGAATAACATCTTTAGTGATGATATTGCCCCAAATCCAGTTACCATGATGACATGGGATTCAAGCACAACAAACTGCCCGTCAAGTTGCAGTGATGCGCCTGGCGGTATTACCTATGCAGGGACATGGGTAACGGTTGATGCTTCTACAACGTCTCCCTCACCAGGAAAGGGCTACTATCTTTATGCATATAATGAGACATCTGTGCTTGATCTGGAATCCAGCCAGGGTATTGAGAATGGAAATAACTATGTTTCTATACCGCTTGAAATGGGGTGGAATACCATATCCAATCCATGGCTTAAGAATGTGAAGGCAGATGGAAATGTTTGGATATGCAAGGGCTCAGCTACAAGTACATTCTCGCCTGCAACAGGATGTGGCGGTGCCTATGGAACAGACTACATGACCCTTGCAGATGCCACAGCCGGTAACTGGATTGCAAATGGTTTTTACTATTTCCAGAGTGGCAGCGACTACAGTTATGACGACTATCTTTCGGCTATGCTGAGACCTTGGTGGGGATATAGAATATATATGAAGGCAGGGCCTTCGGATCCAATAACATTCAATAATAACACAAACAACGGGAGTTATATCTTTGTTATAAAGAAACCGTAAGGAGAGAAATGAAAAAACTCTTTATAATAACACTATTCCTATTAGCCATTATTCTGCCTTCCTATCTTCATGCCCAGCCATTGTGGAAGGCGAGTATCATGGTTTCCTATGGGAACAGCAACAACAGGCTTATATTGGGAGCTGACCAAACTGCTACTGATAGTTTTGAAAATCGCTGGGAAGTGGGCGCGCTACTCGGTGGTTATATCAAGGCATATTTTGACCACCCTGAGTGGGGCAATGCAAGATATTACTGGCAGGACATCAGGGATGTTTATCTGCCAAAGGAATGGGTCTTCTATGTAGAATCCGGTTATGTCAACAGTAACATAAGCCTTGAATGGATAATGAGCAATGTGCCTGATACTGTAAAGCTTTATCTTGTAGATACTGCTTTAAATATGACAATTGATATGAAGAACCAGTCCTCCTATACCTATACCAACACATCTGCAGATGCAAAGATATTCACTGTCAGAGCAGAGGGGTATATTGAAGGTATAGAGCCTCCGCCGCCTTCAGATGATACAACACAGCCAGAAACCATGATAACGACTGTTCTCCCTTTATCTATAAATTATCAGACCATTGCTATCGCCTACACAGCTACAGACAATACAACCCTTCCAGATGCCCTCATATTCTCATACAAACTGGATAGTAACGCATGGTCAGCATGGTCTAATAGCAAGAGCATAACATTGGATGGGCTATCTGAAGGCGCTCATACCTTTTATGTAAAATCAAAGGATAAGGCAGGTAATGAGGATGCAACACCTGCTGAGGCTGCATTTACAGTGGATACTTTATCACCTGCACTCATTCTCTATCAGCCAAACCCTTCTGAGCTCTGGCCGGCAAATGGAAAGATGGTAGATGTTATCATCTCAGGCAATGCTCAGGATAGTGGTTCTGGTATAGCATCGCTCAGTTATATTGTTAATGATGAATATGGGCAAATTAATCTGGCAGGCAATGTAACCACTGGAAGCGACGGGAGTTTTGTATTCAATATCTCCCTTATGGCTGACAGAGACAGCAAAGACAGAGACGGAAGGATATATCTAATTACAATGGATGCCTTTGATAAAGCGGGTAATATGACTACCCAGGGCGCAACAGTAACCGTACCTCATAGATAATTCTTGTGCTTATAGTAATTCTCCCCCTCTTTTATGTATGTATGGAGCAAGGCAACCGTGTTGCCGTTTATGTATTTTAAAGAGGAGGAGAAAGGGGGAGTCCGGGGATTTAGAAATTGTTTGTCTCCACAACCCAAATCAAAGGAGGAAAAGAAAATGGACAAGATAGCGTTTCACTTTTTTTGTGCTGCCAGGAGGTTCCTCCTGACAGCAGTAGCAGCCCTTCTCATCACAGGCATTTGCGCTGTGAATGCGTATGCTGCATGGGCAAATGACCATACGGTAAATAATGCAATATCCACAGCGGCATATGACCAACGGTATCCCACCATAGTAACTGACGGCAGTGGTGGGGCTATTATTGTATGGCAGGATTCCCGCAACGTTTTTTCCAACATCTATGCCCAACGCATAAATGCGAATGGCAATGTTTTGTGGACAGCAGATGGCGTGGCAATATCTACAGTAGCAAGTCGGCAATTATATCCAACTATAGTAAGCGATGACAGCGGCGGGGCTATTATTACATGGTTGGATTACCGTAGCAGCGACTATCCCGATATCTATGCCCAACGCATAGATGCGAATGGCAATGTTTTATGGACAGCAGATGGCGTGCCAATCTCTACAGTAGCATATCACCAATGGTATCCCACTATAGTAACTGACGGCAGCGGTGGCGCTATTATTACATGGCAGGATTCCCGCAGTAGCTACAACGATATCTATGCCCAGCGTATAGACGCGAATGGTAATGTTTTATGGACACCGGATGGCGTAGCAATCTCCACAGCAGCAAATAACCAATACTCTCCAACCATAGCAACTGACGGCAAAGGTGGGGCTATTATTACATGGAGTGATTCTCGCAGCGGAGGCGACCCCCATTCCGATATCTATGCCCAACGTATAGATGCAAATGGCAATGTTTTATGGACACTGGATGGCGTAGCAATCTCCACAGCAGCAAATAGCCAAGGCTCTCCAACCATAGCAACTGACGGCAAAGGTGGGGCTATTATTACATGGAGTGATTCTCGCA
>MGQA01000104.1 GCA_001797665.1 Deltaproteobacteria bacterium GWF2_42_12
GTTGTATATGGCGACTTATATGATTTCAATGAAAAGACTACAGGTGTCTTGAATGTAAGAAGGGTAAGGGCAGGTTTTAAGCTTGTTGATACAAAGACAGGTCAGACTGTATGGGGAAGGGGACAGGGTGTTAAGAGTGTTACAAAGATGACTAAAGGCGATGCAGGGAAAGTGGCTGATATAGCGTCAGGCGTAGGCAAAATACAGGATAAAGGCGAAAAGATGGATGTTGGGACTTATGCTGGTCTTACAGAGTGGTATGAGCTTCCGGAAAAAGAGGCATATGGCCAGCAACATGGAATTGTGGGGGCCTTTGCAGCAGGCCTTGCTGAAAAGGCTATAAAAAAAGTTGCCGGTACTTTCTTAGAACGTGAATCGCAGGTAGCGGTAGATATGATAACCGATACCCTTACTGTTGGTCCTGGTTCTGAGCGATGCGGCGGTCCTGTTGCTGCTGTCCAGCCTCTAATTATACCTATGCCTGAGATACTAACCCCAAAGATGCCAGAGTTCAGCGTTCCTGCCTATTTTGAATTTGGCAAAAGGGATTTTACAGCAATTATGATTATGACCTCAGTAATGAAGTCAAATAATGAAAAATGGGCAATGGATGCGAGGATTGCAAAGCTTGGCGATAAGTTCAGGAGCGATGTGGATATGGCAAAGGCATTAAAGGCAAAGGGTGGAGAGATGCCGCCAGGATTTGGACGTAATATATTTATAACCAGGCCTGACCTAAAGCTCGATTATATAGTGTATCCTGAGAAAAAGAAATATTTAGAATTGACTGTTACAGAAGAAGAGGCAGATAAGCCAAAGATAGAGAAACGCAAGATAGGGAGCGAAACAATAGATGGCCACCCATGTGATAAATATGAGATAAAGATTACATATAAAGACGGCACTGTAGAAGATGGTCTTTTGTGGGAGGCAAAGGATTTAGACAGATTTGTTATAAGGGCTGAGATGGAAAACAAGGATGCAAAGAGTGTTGTAGAATTAAAAAATGTAAAGCTTGTAAGCCCCCCCAAGTCCCTTTTTGAAATACCGCAGGGATTTGTAAAGGCAGCCAGTATGATGGAAATTTTTATGGAGCAGAAGCCGGCGGCAGAGGAATGAGCAAATTTATAAAATATAAAAAGGAGGAATTTATGAAAGAGGTCAGAAGCAAGCGGTTAAAAAAGGCGGTTAAGAGGATAAGAAGATGGGAAGATAGGAAGGCAAGAATTCTTAACTTCTCAATTTCTCAACCTCTCATCTTCTGTATTTTACTTTTCACTATCTTTACAGGGTGTTCGCCCAAAATGATGGGGGAGGTAAGGAAGGATACGACGCTTACAGGCGAGACAGCGCGATTAGAGGAGTTAGGACTACAGTATTCAGGACCAGAGTATACAATTGGCATTATTACCTTTAAGAATAAGACAAGGACGCCTGGTCTTGAACAGCCAGCTACCGACACCCTGGCAACACTTATAAAGGCAGCAGGTCTTGAACCCATCATGCTCACAGAAGACGAGATGAGAGAGCAGGAGGAGATGATAAAACTTCAGCAGACAGGCGCTGTTAAGACAGGGAAAAAGAGCGCTGCAGAGGGTTTTGAGGCTATTGATTTTAGAGTATCTGGTTCCCTTACAGCCTATTCAGAGGTTGAAGAGGCCTCGGATGTTCTAATTGCACAGTCCAAGACACAGGTTGCGAGGGTTCAGGTTGATTACGGTCTGGTAGATATAGCATCAGGCAGGAGACTTTTGCAGAAATCTGGTATGGGCGAGTATAGGAAAAAGACCGGTGGTGTGCTGGGATTTGGCTCAAAATCAACTGCTGATGTGGGCCTTAGAGATGGCGCTCTGCGGGATGCCCTAACCAAGGCTATGGCGGAAATGATTAATGAATTGAATAAAAGGCCGTTTCAGGGCAAGATACTGGCAGTTGAAGGTAAGACAGTCGTATTCCGGGGTGGAACAAGGTCAAAACTTGATGAAGGAGCTAAGCTTGCTGTGTATAGGCCCGGCGCAGACCTTGTTGACCCTGATACAGGTAAGGTTATAGGCAAGAGAGAAAAGCAGATTGGGGAAATCATGCTGACGAGTCATCAGAATGAAAAGGTTTCAGAGGGCACTGTATCGTCTGGCATAGGTTTTCAGACAGGTGATATAGTAAAGGAGATAAAGTAGAGACAGGTTGAGGTTGAGGATAAGACTGAGCAAAAATCTTTTTTCTCCCCTTAACCTCAGCATAAACCTCAACCTATATTTTAAAGGGAGGTGTAAATATGGAAGTCAGAAGTCAGAAGATAAAATTTTTACTGCTCACTGCTTACTGCTTGCTGCTTGCTGTTTCTTTCGGTTGTGCAAAGAAAATTGCCAGATGCACAACCCCAGAGGACAACCCGCAGCATCATTATTTAAGAGGCATGGAGTTATTGGAACAGGGAAAGATTGCTGATGCAGAGGTAAAGTTTGAAAGGTCATTATATTGCGAAGAGAAATATAGCCCTGCGCATAGCGGGATGGCTATTATTAATGCTGAAAAGGCAAAGGCGCAGAAAGAACCGGGCTATCGTCAGACAGATGCAAATAAGGCAGCAGGTCATCTCAAGCATGCAAAGAAGCTCGTAAATACACCTGAAGAGAAGTTTGCATACCATATTGCGGGTTTGAGGATTAATATAATATTAAAAATTAAAGATTGGCTTGAGGAGGCAGAAGACCATTTTAAGGACGCAATGAAGCTTAGTGTGGATGAGCGCAGGCTTATCTATTATGAAGGTAAAGAATCTGCTCCATATTTTATGGGTATTGCATATCTTGAGGCGCGGGAGTTTCAGAAGGCGCGTGATAAATTCAGCGATGTCCTAAGCATGAAGAGGGAAGGGAAGTGGAATGAAAAGGCTGATAAGGGATGGAAAAGGGTGGATAAGATTGTCAGGGCTATGGGTGGGATCACCCTCGGCGATGTAGGCAAAGAGATAGCTATGCGTGAGTCAGTAAGCAGGGGAGATATGGCAGCGCTCCTTGCAGATGAACTCAAGATAGATAAGCTTTTTGCTGGAAGGATCCCTGTAAAGAGCGAGATAGACAAATTAAAGGCAGAGTTTACGCCTGCTGATGTCCTGAACTATCACTTTAAAGAAGAAGTGCTTACAATGATGAAGTGGGGTGTTCGGGGCCTTGAGCCACAATACGACCAGACAACAAAGGCATTTTTATTCAAGCCAGGCGATGGCATTACAAGAAAAGAATTTGCCCTTGTTCTGGAAGACATACTGATAAAGCTTACGGGTGATGAAAAGATTGCAACAGCCTATTTTGGACAGGAGAAATCTCCATTCCCTGATGTGCCTGCAACGGCTTCATGGTATAACGCAGTAATGAATGCAACTACAAGGGGACTAATGGAATCAGAGCTTTCAGGCGACTTCAGGATAAATGATTTGTTAGACGGCGCTGAGGCTATTTTAGCAATTAGGGTGTTAAGACAGAGGATGAATATATATTAGTTATGGAGCGAGCCGACCACGTCGGCGTAATGACGGCAACATGGTTGCCTCGCTCCAAAAAAGGGAGGTTTGTATGAAGAGATTGTTAGCTATACTTATATTTTTGCTGTTAGCGCTGCCTGTTGTTGCACTGGCACAGCAGCCGCCACAGGTGACTACTGACCCATCTCAGGCATTCATTACCGGCAGCCTCACTGTAAAAGGAGAGGGTGCAGCGCCTACAGATAGGCCGCTATCAGCAGCGCAGAAAAAGATACTGGCAATAAGGGCTGCTAAGGTTGCAGCTTTAAGAGAGCTGGCTGAGATACTGGATGGTGTGGCTGTTTCAGGAGAGACCATCGTAAAAGATGCGGCTACTCAGTCTGATACCATACGGGCTGCTGTCCAGGGCATGGTAAAAGGCGCCAAGGTTATTCAGGAGGCGTATGACCCTATGACAGAGATGGGCGCTGTTTATGTTTCAATAAGTATGCACGGCGCTAATGGCATTTCTGGCCAATTATTGCCGCAGATATTGCCAACGCTTCCCCCACCTATGGCTGCTGTATATATGCCCCCTGTAACTATGCCAGCGCCGCCTCAGCCGAATGATGCCCTTATACTTGATATCAGGGAGCATTCATTCAAGCCTGCCCTAATCAACAGGATATTGGCTGAAAACGGCGAAATCCTTTATGATCCGACCAAGATTGCCCAGAATATCCTTGTGGAGCGAGGCGCAGGCGATTATACGAATGATGTTGGAAAGGCAAAGGCGATATTATCTGAAAGGGGTTCTAAGAATCCTCTGGTAGTCAAGGTAGCAGGTGTCGTTAAATTTACAGATGTCCAGGTAACAGGTGATGACGCAGCTAATATCTTTGCAGCCAACCAGAAATCAAATTTCCTTGAAGGGGCAAAGGTTGTATTTGTGTTAAAGTAAACCATGTTAGAAGACATATTTCTAACGGGGTAAATGAAATCAGGAATTTAATTTATCCAAAAAATTTAATGACATTAGCTTAAAAATGCGGTATATAGCTTTAAAAAATAAAAAGGAGGCATTATGAAAAAAATCTGGGCAACTGTTGCATTTGCAATGATGCTTTTTGCAAGCTCGTCTGCTAATGCGCTTGTTCATGTGGAGGGTAGATACTGGTTTACCAATCTTGACTCAACAATTAAGGTAACAGATGCCAGTATCATTGGCACAGAACTCGATATGGTAGATACCCTTGGTATGGATGACCAGGAGAATTTCTGGGAGGCGCGAGTTAGCCTTGAACTCGGAAGCCATAAATTCAGGTATGGCTATATGCCTTTGTCATGGGATGGCCAGAAAACCATAACCCAGGCTATAAGCTTCGCAGGCACAACATATTCTGCAAGCACAAGGGTTGATTCAAGTCTGGATATTATTTATCAGAGGGTGGGGTACAGATATGACATTATCGATGTGCTTGGCAATCAACTTGGTGTTATCTTTGATATTAAGGTTCTTGATATAGAGGCAAGGCTGAAAGATTCAACTGGTGTCCTTGATAAATCGTATTCAGTCACAGCGCCTATCCCAACTATCGGTATCGGCGCACAGGTTGGTCTGCCATTTTTATTTTCTGTTAGCGCAGAAATAACAGGTGTTGGATACAGCGGCAACCATATTATAGATGCAGAGGCTCAGGTAAACTTTAACCCGCTTCCACTTATCACTGTATCAGGCGGCTATAGAATATTTGATGTGAAGGTTGAGGATGGCGACGATAAAGTAGATTTTAAGCTTAAAGGTCCATTCTTGTTGGTAAGGGCAGGATTTTAATAGGTGAATCTTAGATTAAGGTTGAGGTTAAGGTCAAAGGGGAATATAATCGCTCAATCTTAACCTTGATCTCAACCTTTTGTTTTTTAAAACAAACCATGTAGGCAATGTTGATATTTGATACCCTTGGCAAGTCAGTTTTATCTTTTCTTTATGACCTTTATAGAGTAGGTAATTTCATACTATCCTCAATCGCATTCCTTTTTAATCTTACCACTGGCCGAAGGGCTGTATTCAAGGTCGTATACAAACAGATATATTTTACAGGCATTGAGGCGTTTTCTATTATTTCATGGATTGCTGTAATCCTCGGTATTATTATTGTTACACAGGCCATAAGTATTCTTCCGCTTTTTGGCGGCGAGAGGCATATAGGCGAAATACTGGTCTGGGTTGTCATAAGGGAGCTTGGTCCCTTATTTGCAGCAATAATTGTCATAGCAAGAAGCGGTACTGCAATGGCTGCGGAACTTGGCTCAATGCAGATTAACAAGGAAATCAATGCGCTTGCAGCTATGGGGATTCAGCCGAAGCGTTATCTTGTGGCGCCAAGGGTTGTGGGAACTGCAATCTCTACCTTTGTTTTAACATTTTATTTTGAAATCATAACCATACTCGGCGGCTATCTTTTGGCAGGGTTTGGGAAACGTATAACCTTTGGTGTATATATATCCAGTGTGTTAGAGACAATGGGATTCATGGATATCTTTGCGTCGCTTTTGAAGAGCATACTCTTTGGTCTCATCATAGGCGCTGTTGCTACGCTTCAAGGCCTGATGGTGGGAAAATCAATAACTGAAATTCCGCAGAAGACAACAAAGGCTGTTATAAGCAGTCTCTTTCTTGTGTTTGTTGTAAATGGCATTATAACAGCAATCTTTTTTATGTAACTTATGGAGCGAGCCAACCATGTTGGCGTAAAGATGGCAACACGGCTATCTTGATCCGAAAACAGCAACATGGTTGCATTAACCCAAAAAATGCAGTTACATTTTTTGACAAACGCAATCTTTGGCCAAATACTGCGTCAAAGCTGGCTGTCTAAATACTCACATACCTAAAAGAGTATGTTCCGTTTTGTCCAGCCAGCTTTTCCATAGTCTTTGGCTCAAATCTTGCGTTTGCACCCGAAAAAGAAAAACTAAATGCATTTTTCTGGTTGATCCAAATCAATGTCTAAATTGATAGAAATAAAAGACCTTTATTATATTTATCCAGCAGACAACAATGTGATATTTGAGGGTGCAAGCGCTGAGTTTAATAGTGGAGAAAAGATTGCCATTATTGGTCCGCTTGGTTCAGGGAAGACCACGTTATTAAAACTTATTTTAGGGCTTGAAAGGCCTACAAGAGGCAGTATTCTTATACTCGGAAACGATATAGGCTCTTTCAGGCGCTCCAGGCTGGACAAGATGAGGAGGAATATGGGTGTAGTCTTTGAAGATATATCACTTATAAGCAATCTCAAGGTGATTGAAAATGTTGCCCTCCCGCTTCAATATCATACGCGTTTAGCTGAGAAAAGCATAATGGAGAGGGCGGTTTTTCTGCTAAAATTTGTAGGTTATAGAGGCGATATATGGGCGCTTCCAGGCACTTTGCCTTTTTATACAAAAAAGATAGTTGCTATAGCGAGGGCAATGGCTCTTGAACCTGCTATTATGATATACGATAGATTGTTAGAGGGTTTGGATAGCCTTCAGAGCGTTCAGGTTCTGAGATTCGTAGATGAATTTCATAAACAGAAGACGCAGAGGTTGAGCATCATGGTGGCCAATGATGAAAGGGATGTAAAAGATTTCGCCCCCGACAGGATATTAAGAATAGACAACAGGAGGCTTATTAAATGATGATGTCAAACATAGAGCAGAAAGACCCGAGGTTTAAGAATTTAGAAAAAAAGGTTGGCATATTTGTTTTTACTGCCTTTGTTATATTGGCTGGCATCCTGTTTTTTATGGGAAGGGAGAGGGGATTATTCATTAAGAAATATGCAATATTTTTTACTGTTGATAGCGGCACAGGTTTTATTGAAGGCATACCTGTCAAATTGTTGGGGTTTAAGGTGGGCAAGGTAAAATCCCTTGAACTCACTGAAGATGCAAAGGTGAAAGTTACACTTGAGATAAATAAAAAATATCAAAAACGGATACGGCAGGGGTCTGTTGCACGGTTATTAAAGGAAGGGTTTATTGGGGATAGTGTGGTGGAGGTCAGTGTGGGGCCTACCTCTGGCATGGTAATAGAAGAGGAAGGAGAGCTTCCTTTTGAAAAGGTTGGAGGTATTGAAGAACTTGCAAAAGAGGCGAAGCCAGTGCTTAAGCAGGTTAGGGATACTATCAGTTATATAAACGACCCTGAAGGCGATGTCAGGAAGACCCTCAGCAATATTAGAAAACTCTCAGCAGGCTTATTAGAGACAAATAATAATCTAAATGAAATTTTAAAAGAGACAAAGGGTCTGATAAAAGAGACCAATTCTGTGATTGTAAAGATTGACAATATCAGTGACAATGCTGCGCCTGTGGTTGATAAGGCCTCCGCAGTAATGGATAAGGCGCTTAATGTTACATCTGATACAGAGAAGGCTATAAAAAGGATTCCAGAGGTCATAGATAAGGCTGATAAAATAATGGATGATGTAAAAAGGCTTTCAGATGTCCTTTCTGAGAAAAGTCATGGAATAAAGAATATGCTTGAAGATACTGAGGACGTGTTAAATGACACAAAGGAGATTATTAAAGGCGCAAAGGAGACATGGCCAATCAATAAGATGCTTCCTCCAAAGGAAGAATTAAAACTTGTGCCCATGGAAGGCTCTGGCAGGGAGGAGAGATGAAGAAGTCAGGAGTCAGGAGCCTTAAAAAAGGTATAATAGAAGATAAGAAGTTAAGAAGCTGGGAAGTTAAGAAATCTCAGCCTCTCAACTTCTCAACCTCCCAACTTCTCATCGACATGTTTACTGTTTACTTTTTGCTGCTTACTGTCCTTTATGGTTGCGTGTCTTCAAAAAAAATAGAAATGCCAAAAGCCCAGGCAAAGGCCATAGAGTTCAATCAGCGCGGTGTTAATGCAGTTGAAGCAGGAGACTATGAGAGGGCGTTGATTGAATTTAAAAAATCGCTTAGCCTGAATACAAGCATAGATAATCAAAAGGGGATGGCTGTCAATTTTCTGAATCTTGGCAGGGTGTATCTTCTGACTGATAGGTTTAACAAGGCAGGAATGGCATTGAGGAGGGCAATGGAGACAGGTGCGGCGCTTAATGACCAATTCCTTATCTCAGAGGCGAATGCAAGTCTTGGACGTTATTATGACCTAATGGGTAATAATAAAGAGGCGGCAGATTATTTGGAAAGCGCTGTATCTATAGACCGTAAGGAAGGTCATCATACAATCGGCAATAGACTTAATATGCTGGCAACAATCTATAAAGAGGACAATAGGATGGAAGAAGCTGAAAAGATTTTTAACGATGCCTTAAAGGCGAGCAAGGATTACGGAATAGAAATTGATACTGCTGATTCTTTACGTGGGTTGGGAGATATTTCTCTTACGAGGGGAGATTACAAAAGGGCAAGAGAATTATATGAGAATGCGCTTTCTATTGATAAAAAGATTGGCAATGCAACCCAGATTTATTTCGACCTCTTTAGTCTCGGAAAGTTGAGCATTGCAGAAGGCAATAATCAGAAGGCAGTGGAATTGTTTTTGAGGGCATACTCAGTTGCTGATAATAGGGGCAATTATAGGCAGGCATTAAAGACTCTTGACAAGTTGATTGAACTATTCAGTATCATGGGTGATGAAACCAATGCAAAAACATATTCTTTCAAGAGGGAGCGCCTTCTACAAAAAGTCAGGCCCTTGGAACAAGAAGAAGGAATGCCGTGAGGAAGATTAAAATACTGATAGTTGATGATGACAAGAGGAACGTAAAACTCCTGACAGAAAAACTTAATTTCGATGGTTATGAAACAGATATTGCCTATGACGGTCTTGAGGCGCTTGAAAAAGTCGAAAGTTTCGAGCCAGACCTGATACTTCTGGACATAATGATGCCTAAGATGAACGGATTCGAGGTTGCAAGAAAACTTAAGGCAAGCGAAAAGACAAAGTATATCCCTATTATTATTCTTACAGCCAGGGGAGAAGTTGAAGACAAGGTTTTGGGGCTTGATATCGGGGCAGAAGAATATCTCTGCAAGCCGGTGAGCCTTACTGAACTTTCTGCCAGGGTTCGGTCTCTCCTGCGTATCAGAATGCTACAGACGCGCTTGTCAGAGATGGAAAAACTTGCTGCCCTTGGTCAGATGGTTGATGGGATTGCGCACGAGGTGAGAAATCCCCTTATGGCAATAGGGGGAATGGCACGACGTGTCAAGGAAAGGATAACAGATGAACAAATGCAGAGCCATATAAGCCTTATTATTCGTGAGGTGGAAAGACTTGAGAAGATGATAGAAAGGATAGATGAGTATAAAAAGTTTCAGGTTTCTGAACTTAAAGAAGGGGATATAAACGATGTGATAGCAGATGCTGTGAAGGATATACAGGATATTATAAGGGGAAAAACGATTGGTATAAAACTTTCTCTGCTACATGACCCCCCGCCATTAATGATGGACAAGACTACTTTTAAAAAGGCTATATTTAATATTCTGGAGAATTCTGTGGAGGCGATTGACAAAGCAGGAGAGATAGAAATCAAAACATGCCCTTCTATGGGTGGTTTTTTGGAGCTGATGATTAGAGATACAGGATGCGGCATCAGAGCAGAGGAACTTAAAAATATATTCAATCCGTTTTATACATCTAAAATGTCAGGCGCTGGGCTGGGATTGACAATTGCCTACAAGATAATCCAGGATCATAAGGGCGATATTACAGCTGAAAGCGAAGAGGGTAAAGGGACTATTATTTGTATTAAATTGCCTTTAAGCTTAGTCAGAATGGCTCAATAGCACACTTATTGACACTTAAAGAAAATCTACACTTTTCAGGAAAGGTATTCCCACGGCAATAAAAAAACCCTCACTTTTCGAGTCAGGGTTTTAAGGACTCTCTGAAAAACTACCTTTTAAAAAATTGTCATGCCCGAATGTCTCTATCGGGCATCTATAACTTGTTGATTGTAAAAGAACTGGATTCCCGATAAACTTGTCCTCGCAGGTAATAAGCGGGGAAACTTCGGGAATGACAGAAAAAGAGTTTTTCAGAGTGTCCTTAATTATATCTTATAGCACCGGGATGAGACGGGAGTTATATTTGATTACTTTTTTGTTGCCTCATTATGCTACCTTTTTAGCCTTTACTTCAGCGCCCTCTACCTCAATAGGTATCCTTCTGGGAAGCGCTGCTATTTCAGCAGGCATTGCAATTTCAAGGACGCCGTTTTTATAGGTGGCATTGACTTTGTCTGTTTTTACGCCTTCTGGGAGTGTGATGGTCCTTTCAAATGAACCATAGCATACCTCGCACAGGAGATACTCTTCGTCTTTTACTTCCTTAGAGGCCTTTCTCTCTCCTTTGATAGTAAGCTGATCGCCTACTACAGAGATATCTACATCTTTTGGATCAATACCAGGAAGTTCAGCATGGATTACAAAGTTTCCTTCTTTTATGTAGCTCTCAATGCTTGGATACCACGCCTCTCTCAGAAAGCCACGGGTCAGTCCGCCCATTGAACCAAAGGTCCTTCTGAAAAGCTCATCCATTTCCTGATGAAGGGTGGAGAGCTCTTTAAAAGGGCTCCATTTCCTAAGAGTTAACATATATATCACCTCCTAAATTAACTCCCACCTCATCCTGTATCTATAATATAGCGCTGTTTTCTATGGCTGTCAAGCGGGGTAAGCCTTTAACGGTATAGAAAAAGATGTGCGTTGGGAGGTCTTTAGCAGGGCAAATTAGATTCTGGTCAGTGAGAATTCTTCAGCAATTTCCCCAACAACATCATACTCGCCAGTCTCTGTTATAATCACATCAACAATATCTCCGGGTGAGGCTGCGCCTTTGTTTATATAGGTAACTCCATCGATATTGTCCGGAGCCTGCTGCATAGAGCGACCCGATAAGAGGAATTCGCTTTCTTCACTTTCACCTTCCACCAAAACCTTTATCGTACTTCCCAGAAAAAGGCGATTTTTCTCCGTGGCTATTTTTGCCTGCGCCTTCATGATTTTTCTCAGCCTTGTCCCTTTTACACCATCAGGAATCTGCTCCCTCATCTTGAATGCTGGTGTGCCTTCTTCTCTGGAATACTTAAATACACCGAGCCTGTCAAATTTCGTTTCTTTCACAAAATCAAAAAGTTCTTCAAATTCATCTTCGGTTTCTCCAGGGAAGCCGACAATAAGAGATGTCCTTAGGGCGGTATTAGGCATTTCCTGTCTAATCATTTTGATAGTATCTTCAATTTGCGCCCTTGTTATATCCCGGTTCATTGCCCTGAGTATTCTGTTATTTATATGTTGAATCGGCATATCTATATATTTGCAAATCTTTTCTTCATCTTTCATGAGCCTGATGAGATTTTTTGTAATCCTGCTCGGATACAGATAAAGAAGCCTGACCCATTCAATGCCATCAATCTTCACTACTTTTTTGAGAAGGGCCTCCAATCCTGTTGAATTACCCTTATCCATTCCATACGAAGTAGAATCCTGGGCAATCAGATTTATCTCCTTAACCCCCTGGGATGCAAGCTTTTCTATTTCTTTGATAACAGAGTTGAGCGGCCTGCTCCTGAATTTGCCTCGTATTGATGGAATAGTGCAATATGAACAGTAATTTGAACAACCCTCTGCAATCTTCACATACGCTGAATACCTTGGTGTTGCAAGTATCCTTGGCGTATTGTAGTCATGCACATATTTGGGAATGCCAGCAATGACCCTTTTATCCGAACCGCTCTTTATAATCTCAGCAATCCTCGGATATTCTCCTGTGCCTATAAAAAAGTCTACTTCCGGCAATTCCTTTGCCAGTTCATCTTTGTATCTCTGCGTAAGACAGCCGGTAACAATCAAAAGCCTGCACTTGCCGGTTTCCTTATACTGTGCAATCCTTAAGATTGCATTGATAGACTCCTCTTTTGCATCATTGATAAAGCCGCAGGTATTTACGATAAGGATGTCTGCATCTTCTTCTTTCGTCACAAGCTCAAACTGGTTTTCCTTGAGGATTCCCAGCATTACCTCAGAATCTACAAGATTCTTGGGACAGCCGAGGCTTGTGAGGGATATTTTTTCAGGATTTTGAGACATATATTTTGTGTTTTATCTATTCACCGCAGTTACTTTGCCACCTTTATTGATATTTTGCAGTTTGCATCGCCTCTCAGCATACAGCTTGGTTCGACAATAGAGAGTTGTTCCCTGTAATGCTTGGCAACTCCTTTCGCTATTCCCTTTGCTATTCCACACATCTTACGTTGCGAGCTATAGGTAATAACAACTTCGTTTGGATTTAGGCGGCTGACCTTAAGCTCAGGCGGCTTCGCTCCAGGATTTTTCATACGGACTGTCTTGTGAATGGTCTCTTCAGTATGCTCAATCAAATCAAGTGTTCTCCACTCTGGCTTAATCAAAAGTCTATACATGTTGAAAAGCTCAGGTGTGATAAATTCACCAAATTCCTCTAAAACCGCAGGAACGGTTTTTCCGGTTAGTTTAGAGACCATAGATACTAAAGCAACTGCCTCTTGGTCTTGATATTCGCTGTTATATGAATATATTTTTGACCCTATCCCTGAGTTTGTTAGCAGATTATTCCATTTGTTCGCGCCAAGATTTGCGTCAATATACTTTTTAAGTCCCATAAAGATAAGTCCGTACATTGCTACCTCCTCTTAGTTTTTATTGTTGTTAGCCGGCACTTCTGCATAAATTCTATCACAAGTTATGCAAAAAATATTTAATATTTTTCTGTTCTTGTTTGCAAAGGAGGTAAAGATTGCAGTGGAAAAGAAACATGGGGATTTATGAGGGTATCCTTTGTGACGTATTATCTTGTTGTTGACATATTCCTTTTGAGTTTTAGTTCAAGCGGCTTTTTCTGGCAACTTCTTAAAACATCGTCGCTTACTACGGGGAGCATTAAATAGTTTGCATTTTTCATCTGCTAAATATCCCTATTCGTCATTCCCGCCCTCCCCCTGTCCCCCTCATGGAGGGGGATAAAGGGGGAGGGCGGGAATCCATTACGATTACTCTGGATGCCTGATAGAGGCATTCGGGCATGACAGAAATGGCGATGTTTCTTGGAATAACGCAAATGTAATCCGTATTATGCTCTCATTAGTAAATAGTAATCAAAACCTTTGGCTTTACTTTTTTCATGTTTCAGTTTCTTTAAGTATCGTACATCTTTCTTATCCTGCTCTCTGCCTGCTCCATGTTTCTTAATCTCCCTCATATTCGCAAACTGCAAGCTTACCCCAAATCCTTTGTCTTTAGAGCATGGATCATCCTAACCCCCTGCATAAAGGACTTTTCCTGTCCGCTTGATTTCGCCTAAAAAAGAAGTTTTATCGGCCTTATTGAAGTCTTCCGGTGAGCAGCCGATTGGTTCTACAATTGACAGATATTTTGACATCACCTTTGCCAGCGCTTCCTGTATTTTAAGGATACTCTGCCGGGCAAAGGACGGTGAGACGACGGCTATGTCTACATCGGAAAATTCTTTTGGATTACCGTGCGCATAGGAGCCGTATAAGATGACCTTGTCCACCTTTATTTTATGTGCTTCAAGGTCATGAACCACATCATTTATTATTTTTTTCAATTCTCCTTGAGATAATGTTGTTTTAGCCATTTGATAACCCCTCTGCTTTTTTTAAAATGTTCTCCGGCGATTATTTTATTAAACTGCCGGGAGAGTTTTGCAAAATCTTCCGGGTATCGGGTCGGCACGCTCTGGAGGCTTATCTTGTTTAGGACTCTCTGAAAAACTACCTTTTAAAAAATTGTCATGCCCGAATGTCTCTATCGGGCATCTATAACTTGTTGATTGTAAAAGAACTGGATTCCCGATAAAAACTTCGGGAATGACAGAAAAAGAGTTTTTCAGAGTGTCCTTTATAAATTCCTGATGCTTTTCATCCAAAGATATGCCGGCAAGCTCAATCAGCCTGTTAAGGTTATGGGTGTAAGGCGGCATCTCGTTCAGCCTCTTGCAGACAAGTGCCTTGAGAATCTTCTCAATTGCGAGATGGCAAAGGAATACAACATAAATATAGCGGCGGCTTTTAAAAAGGTTTGCCGCAGTCCGAAGATCATAATCGGCGGATGCTATCCAATTTTTTACGGCAGATCTCATATTCACCTTTGTAACTGATTTGAGCTTGCGTGTCAAATCGAGTTAATCCCTCATATTCACACACTGCAAACTCACCCCCAAATCCTTTGTCTTAAGAATCTGTATTGTCTCCTGAAGGTCGTCTATCTTTTTGCCGGTTACCCTTACCTGGTCATCCATAATCTGAGCCTGAACCTTAAGCCCAGATTTTTTGATTACCTCCGCAATTTCTTTTGCCTTTTCTTTTTGAATGCCCTGAATGATTTTTATAACCTGTCTTTTAAGGCCGCCGGAGGCGTCTTCAACCTTGCCGTATTCCAGCGACTTTAATGATATGCCCCTTTTTACAAATTTGCCCTGCAACAGGTCTATTACGGTCTTTAGCCTGTTGTCGCTGTCGCCAATGACAGTTATCTCCTCTTTCTTTTCCCATTTTATCTCGCTTTTGCTCCCCTTGAAGTCAAAGCGCTGGCTTATCTCCTTTATGGCCTGATTTACTGCGTTGTCAACCTCCTGCGGGTCAACCTTTGAAACAATGTCAAATGACGGCATAATAACCTCCGGTTTTGGTTTGCGATTTACGATTTGCGATTTACGAATGTAAAAACAGGAAATTGGAAACCGAAAATCGTAATCACATATTCTTTTTTGCGGTCTTTTTGGAAGCTACAACTATTGCTACAATCTGGTCTGTCTCGTTTTTCATCTGTTCTAATTCTTCATTGCCTTTAAAAGCAAGCTCTTCCAGCAGTTCAAGCCAATAGAGAGTCTCATCAGCCTCCTCTTCCACAATTGATAATTTTGCTATAAAATCAGCCCTGGATTTGCTTCTGCAGGCCGACCGATAATTTGCTCCTATGGATGTGGCCGATTTGATGACCTGATTTGATATAACCCAAAACTCCTGTTTTTGCGGCAGCTTTGTGCAAAATTTGATTATATCCAACGCCAATTTCCTGGTCTTATTTGCTAATAGGTTCTTATTTATTTTAAATCACAAGCAATCGTAAATCGCAAATCGAAAATCGAAAATGTATCTTACGGTTTCACCACCTTCACCCCTTCCGGTATCTTGAACTTAAACATATTATTGGGAAGGGATTTGTTTGATTTTATATTTTCAAAGACAACCTTTGTCTCATTGCCAAGCATATCGTAGACTATGGTTTTTGTTACAAGAAATGTTTTTTTATCCACAGCAATATAAAGTCTTTGAACATTCGGCTGTGGTGTTTTGGGATTCAGCTTCAAGAGATACGTGGCATTTTCTTTTTCCGCAAGCTCTATATCAAAATCCTTTTTTAGATTTCCAATGCCTGCCAGAAAATTGTTTGATATGGATGTTCCGCTGGCCAATGCATTTCCTATCATAACCTGGCCAATATCATGCTGATAAACCCAAATGTCTATGCCGTCGCTTACAATAATATCCTTGTTTGGGGACTTATATTCCCATTTCATCATTCCGGGCTTTTTAAAATATACAACGCCATCTGCCTTATGCGTTTGCTTTATTGCAGCAGATGTTGTGAACTGGACAAAATCTGCCTGAATATCCTGAATACCCTCATAGGTTTTTTGAAGCCTTGAGACGATGGTATTGAGGTCATCAGCGTATACGACAGTAGACAGTAGACAGTAGACAGTAAGCAGTAGTAAAAATAAGAAGCGAATCGGAGAATCGGGAAACCGGAGAATCTGGAAGTTGATTCCTCCACTTCTCCATTTCCCCGTTTCCCCGTTTCCCCGCATCTCCGTTTCCTTTAACTTATTCCTCACGCACTCCCCCTTCCCTCTTTACAAGCACTTCCCTCGGTCTGCTGCCCTGTGCAGGCCCGACAATGCCCTCTGCCTCCATCTTTTCTATTATCCGTGCGGCAGTGTTATAGCCTATCCTCAGTCTTCTTTGTAGATACGAGGTAGATGCGTATTCCAGTTGGACAACCAGCGCAACTGCCTCATCATATCTTTTATTAAATTCTTCTCCAAGGTCATCATCGCCATAGGGCTTATCTTCAGCCTTTGCCTCTGATATGGCCTTATCATAGGCGGGTTTGCCCTGTTTCTTCAAAAAGTCTGTAACCTTTTTAATCTCTGTTTCCGAGATATAGGCGCCATGAATCCTTCTTAGTCTTGCTGTGCCTGGCGGCAGAAAGAGCATATCGCCTTCACCAAGAAGCGCCTCTGCCCCCATTGAGTCAAGGATTGTTCTTGAATCTGTCCTGGATGCAACCTGGAGTGAAATCCTGGCAGGGAAGTTTGCCTTTATAAGCCCTGTAATAACATCCACAGAAGGCCGTTGTGTTGCAACCAAAAGATGCAGCCCTGCAGCACGGGCCATCTGAGAAAGCCTTACCAGAGATTCTTCGACATCCTTTCCCGCAGCCATCATAAGGTCTGACAACTCATCTATCACTATCACGATGTAGGGGAGCCGACGGTGGCCTCTCTCGTTTTTATTTATTGCAGTATTTTCCTCTTTCCTTTCATCAAAAAGCTGATTGTACTTGTCAATGCTCTTTGCCCCCATTTCTGCCATGAGTTTATATCGCTCACCCATCTCATTTACCATAGCCCTTAATACTACTGCTGCCCTTTTCGCATCAGTAACAACAGGCGTTAACAGATGGGGTATGCCTTCATATGCAGAAAGCTCCAACATTTTCGGGTCTATCATGAGAAACCGGACATCAACAGGCATTGCCTTATAAAGGATGCTCAAAATAATACTATTGAGGGTTACGCTTTTACCTGCACCTGTTGCACCTGCCATAAGGAGATGTGGCATTCTTATCAGATCAGCAACAAAGGGATTACCAGATATGTCTTTCCCAAGTCCAAAGGTAAGTTTTGAATGGCTCTTTGAATATGCCTGGCTTTCCAGTATATCTCTCAGAAATATCTTCTGTCGCGTGACATTGGGGACTTCTATGCCTACCACTGCCTTTCCTGGTATTGGCGCAATTATGCGGATAGACGCTGCCCTTAAAGCAAGTGCAAGGTCGTCTGCGAGATTGATAATGCTTGCCACTTTTACACCCGGCGCTGGCTCAAACTCATACATTGTAACTACAGGGCCTGGAGTTACAGCTAACACCTGACCCTCAATGCCATAATCCTTGAGTTTTTTCTCAAGGATTTTTGAGTTCGTGTGCAGGGCCTCTTCATCCACAGACTGCGACTTTTCAGGGGGGCTATCTAAAAAGGAAATCGGGGGAAGCTGAAATTCTCCGGTTGCCTTTAAGAATTCAAAATGCTCCTGAACCTGCTCCTTTTGCCGCGAAGGCTTTTTTGGCGCAGGCGGGACAATAATGGCTGGCCGACCTACCTTCTTCTGTACTAATTTTTCTACTTCCTCTTCTTCATTGACAACTTCTATTTCTTCTTCCTCCTCTTCCTCAGGTTCTCCTCTTTCTATCTTTGCTTCCTGTCTCTTTTGCAGAAGGGCTTGATAGGCATTGTAGCCTTTGCTGATTATCTCTACCACAGAGATGCCTGTTGCAAATATTGCAGAGCTTATAAACATGGCTGCGAGAACAATAAACGTGCCAGTATAGCTCAGGTAATCCCACAGGAAGAGGCATACGTATTTACCAACAACACCTCCACTTGATGTGTCACTTCCAACAAGACTGCTGAGAAGCCCTGACAATGATATGAGAAGAAAAAAGAGGCTTATAGGGATAGAGAGCCTGAAATTAAATTCTCGCCTAATTAAAAACTCAAGCGCAAGAATTATGCTAAGGACAGGAAATATATAGGCTGAGTAGCCTACAATTTCAAACAAGACCCATGCAGTATATCCTCCAACAATCCCGCCCCAGTTAGACGCAATATCCGCTGATGAGTAAGAAATAAGGCTGATAATAAAGAATAGTGCAATGGCAAGGATGGTAATGCCGATGACCTCTTGTTTAAGCCCTTTCTTCTTTTCTTTTGAGTTAGCCATTTCATTGATACAGATTACACAGATTTTTAACAAACGATTTCACAGATAATGTTGAATCTGTGCAATCTGCCTTTGTAATCTGTGTAATCAAACATTATATTTTTGGCAGCGTTATTCCCACCTGAGATTGATATTTCCCTTTCTTGTCCTTATAGGAAACTTCAGGCGCCTCATCGCTTTCAAAAAATAAAACCTGCGCAATGCCTTCGTTTGCATATATCTTTGCAGGAAGAGGGGTTGTATTGGAGATTTCAAGGGTTACATATCCCTCCCATTCTGGCTCAAAGGGCGTAACATTGGTTATGATGCCGCATCTGGCATAGGTGGATTTGCCGACGCATATAGTCATGACATTCCTCGGTATCCTGAAATATTCGACACTCATTCCGAGGGCAAAAGAATTAGGCGGAATGATACAAACCTCTCCTTTGAAATCTACAAAGGACTTGCTGTCAAAAAGCTTTGGGTCAACTATGGCATTATTTACATTCGTAAATATCTTGAACTCGTCTGCAATACGAATATCGTAACCGTACGATGAAACGCCGTAGGAAATGCAACCTTTGCGCACCTGCTTTTCCTCAAACGGCTCAACCATCCTCGGATTATGCTCCAGCGACATCCTTCTTATCCATCTGTCATTTTTAATCATCGCAACTCAGACCTCCTAAAAAAAATATTTACCCCGTTAGAAAGCCCCGCGTGAGCCAAGTTAGAGATAAATCTCTAACGGGGTGAGTCTTCCAGTTAGAAAGGAGAAGACTTTCTAACGGGGTTTCCCAAAAAAGATAACCCAAAATAAAAAAGAAGGCAAATGGAAAGATTAGAGGGAAATTATCTATTTGTTGTTCTCATGGCTTGCTGGGCGGGTAAGAAGTCCGGTTTTAATTTTAAAGCATGCTTATATTCCATGATAGCCTTATCTTTTAATCCTTTCATCAGGTAGGCATTGCCCAGGTTATAATAGGTTTCTGGAGAGTTCGGGTTGAGTTTTAATGAGGAGAGATATTCCTCAATAGCAGCATCAAGATTGCCCTGTTCAGAATATATATTCCCCAGATTCGTGTGTGCATCTGAGTCATTCGGATTGATTCTCAAGGCAGTATTAAAAGCCTGCTTTGCCTCATTAAGCCTGCCTTGTTTAAAGTAGATGACTCCAAGATTAGTATATGCGTCTGAAGCATCTGGGTTTATGCTTAAAACAGTCTCCAATTCATCTATGGCTTTATCGAGTAAACCTTTTTTAATATAGATGACACTAAGTTTAAAATGAATCTCTATAGAACCAGGATAGAGCCTTGCTGCTATTTTGTATTCCCTCATTGCCTCATCGAGTAAGCCTTTGTCATGATAGGCATTCCCAAGGTTGTGGTGAGCTTCTACGAACTCTGGATTGAGTTTTAGCGCGGCTGCATACTCTTTGATAGCGTCATTCAGCCTTCCTTGCTTGTAATAAACAAGCCCCAGATTATTATGGGTTTCTGCAGAGTTGGGCTTTAACTGTAATGCAGTTTGATATTCCGAAATAGCATCATCCATGCGCCCCATATCATAGTAAATATTCCCAAGATTTGTATGCGCCTCTGCATAATCTGGATTCAAACTCAGTGCAAGCAGATATTCCTTTATTGCCTTATCAAGTAAACCTTGATTGCGATAGGTAAGCCCAAGATTGTAATGGACCACTGAGAAGTCAGGTTTCAATCTTAAGGAAATTTCATACTGCTGGACTGCCTCATCAAATTTATCCAGATTAGAATAGCTAAATCCAAGATTATTAAATACCCGTGCCTTTGCCGGACTTTTTCTTGCTACACTTCTCCATAACTTCACTTCTTCTCTCCACGTTTCATTTCTTTTAAAAGTTAAAAATGAAAGTGGAATTAGGATAAAGACGGCGAAGGCAATGATGTAAGGAGATGGTGCGACTGTTTTAGCCATAAAACCTTTTAGCATAATTAAGAGGAGCTTTAAAAGTCATTTTTGACAGCCGTATCCATAAAGTTTTTAGATTAAGATGATTGTGTGGAAAAATTTCAGTTATTAATGTAAAATCAGACATATTCTAAGGAGGATATCAGACTCATATGGATTCAACGACATTATTAGGTTTTTTTGGCGGCATATTGACGACCATATCCTTTCTTCCGCAGGTAATCAAAACATGGAAGACAAGGTCAACAAGTGATGTTTCATTGTGGATGTTTTTATTGCTTTGCATCGGCATTATAATATGGATAATCTACGGTTTTTTAATAAATTCCTTGCCAGTGATATTTGCCAATCTAATATCATTTATACTCACATCTATAATACTGGTATTTAAAATAAGGTATAAATAATTGAGTTTAGATGTGGGCCGGGTATAAAAATTCATGGGTGTAAAAAATGCCGTAAAAATACTTGACAATATAATTTTAATTATGATAAAACTTGCTTCCTCAAAATTTTAGTAATTTTCCGCAACTGACGGAATTAAGGTGGTTACCACCGGGGAGCGGAAGATAGATAAAGGGGATTAGCCGACCGTCTGGGCAGAAAGAGCTTGGCCAAAAGCCACGCTATTTCACAGCTCAGGCGGTTTTTTTTATGCTGTGCGCAGTGCCCTTCATGTTCCACGGACTACCGGCTGAGGGATGCGGCCAGGGAGCTAAAATGGTTGACAAAACTCGGAAAATTTGGTTTAGTTAACGCCTCAAAAATACGCCAATTGTGGCGAAAAAATACCTAATGTTTATATATACCGTAATATTCTTAATGCGTGTTGAGAAAATAAAAAGGAGGAATGTATGTCAATGAAGATTATGTATACAGGAACTGATGAAGCGCCAGCGCTGGCGACGTACTCTTTACTACCTATCATCAAGGCATTCACAGGGGCAGCCGGCATTGATATTGAACTAAGGAATATCTCTCTTGCAGGACGTATTATCGCAAACTTTCCCGAGAATCTGACTGAGAAGCAAAGGATACCCGATGAACTGACTGCATTGGGTGAACTCGCCGCAAAGTCTTCGGAGGTCAACATCATCAAATTGCCGAATATCAGCGCCTCTGTCCCGCAGTTGAAAGCTGCAATCAAAGAATTGCAGTCGCAGGGTTATAATGTCCCGGATTATCCGGAGGAGCCGAAAAACGACGTTGAGAAGGAGATTAAGGCCAGATACGGCAAGGTCCTGGGAAGCGCCGTCAACCCTGTTCTGAGGGAAGGAAACTCAGACCGCAGGTCAGCTGCCTCAGTAAAAAATTATGCGAGAAAGAACCCGCACAAAATGAGCGCGTGGAGCGCAGATTCAAAGACTCATGTGGCGCATATGAGTGCAGGTGATTTCTACGGCTCTGAGGAATCCGTTACCGTGAAAGAGGCTGGAAACGCCAGGATAGAGTTTGTTGGGAAAGACGGAAAGATCACAGTGCTCAAGGAAAAGGTCTCCCTTAAGGCAGGAGAAGTCATTGATACGACGGTCATGAGCTGTAATGCACTGCGTAAATTCCTTGAAGAGCAGATTGAAGACGCAAAAAAGAAGGGCGTGCTTCTCTCTTTACACCTCAAGGCCACAATGATGAAGGTCTCTGACCCAATCATATTCGGTCACGCAGTCTCCGTATTCTTCAAAGATGTTTTTGAAAAACATTCATCTGTATTTAGAGAACTCGGTGTTGACCCTAATAACGGGCTTGGCGACCTTTATGCAAAAATCCAGAATTTGCCGGAAGCAAAAAGAGCTGAAATAGAAGCGGACATTAAGGCATGTTATAAAAAGCGGCCTGAACTTGCGATGGTGAACTCGGATAAAGGCATCACCAACTTGCATGTGCCGAGCGATGTGATTATTGACGCTTCCATGCCTCCTGTGATTCGTGAAGGAGGGAAGATGTGGGGGCCTGACGGCAAGCTCCACGATACAAAGGCAGTGATACCTGACAGATGTTATGCAGGCGTATATCAAGAGGTCGTAGATAACTGCAAGAAGCATGGCGCATTAGACCCGCGGACAATGGGAAGCGTTCCGAATGTGGGCCTTATGGCTCAAAAGGCAGAGGAATACGGCTCTCATGACAAAACATTCAAAGCACCCGGTAATGGAACTATTCGTATAGTTGACGCTTCAGGAAAGGTATTGCTGGAACAAAATGTTGAAGAAGGGGACATCTTCCGCTCATGCCAGACAAAGGATGCAGCGATACAGGATTGGATAAAATTGGCTGTCACAAGGGCGCGGGCAACTGGAGCGCCTGCTGTCTTTTGGCTGGACAAAAACAGGGCGCATGACGCGCAGATGATAGAAAAAGTCAATCGCTACCTGAAAGACCATGATACAAAAGGTCTGGATATAAGAATCATGTCTCCTGTGGAAGCAACCCGTTTCTCGCTGCAACGCATAAGAGAGGGGAAAGACACGATTTCAGTTACAGGCAATGTGCTCCGTGATTATTTAACCGACCTCTTCCCGATTTTAGAAGTCGGCACCAGCGCAAGAATGCTCTCCATAGTGCCTCTTATGAACGGCGGAGGACTCTTTGAGACAGGCGCAGGCGGCTCCGCTCCAAAACATGTCCAGCAGTTTTTAGAGGAAGGGTATCTGAGATGGGAGTCGCTTGGCGAATTTCTGGCGCTTGCCGCATCATTGGAACACCTCGCCAATACATTTAAAAATGAAAAGGCTTTAGTTTTGGCAGATGCATTAGATTCTGCAAACGGCAAAATACTTGATAATAACAGGCTGCCGGCCCGCAAGGTAGGCGAACTGGATAACAGGGGAAGCCATTTTTACCTCGCATTATACTGGGCTCAGGCGCTGGCTGAGCAGACTAAAGACAAGGACCTTAAAGCACGTTTTTCAAAAGTAGCAAAGGATCTGGCAGCTAATGAGGCAAAGATTATTGCTGAGTTGACCGGCGCACAGAGAAAACCTCAGGATATCGGCGGCTATTATCACCCGGACCCTGTAAAAGCGGCAAAGGCAATGCGTCCCAGCGCGATCTTTAATGCGATAATTGACGCGATATCGTAAGGGTTAGAGTGAACGATTAGAAAAAATTGACAATATTCACCCTCCATTCTATTTCCTCGCCCCTCATGGGGAGAGGAAAAAGGTGAGGGGTGATTTTGGGGGGGGAGTTATGCAATTAACCGGTTTACTCTGGGGCGGCAAATTATTAAGGCGCGTGGAATTTCCATGCGCTGATGTTCTGGGGCCAGAGGCGAGCGTAGATGAAATAAAAGACCTCATCCAGAAGAAAGGTCAGGTCTTTATTAAGCCAATTTTTAAAGGCGGTGTCGGCAAAAAGGGAAAGTCAGGCCTTATCGGCAAGGCATCTGATATAGCAACGGCCTTAAAGGAAAAGGAAAGACTCTATTTTGCAGTGCATCCTGCCGGCACTTCAAAGGCTGATGGCGTGACATTTGAAGGCGGCGTGCCTGCCAATCATGAGGTGTATTTCTCAATATCAGAATCTACGGTATTCCGCGCACCAACCATGACCATTACCCATCATGGCGGTGTTGATATAGAAGAGCTTCCAAAAAATAAGATAAAGGAGGTTCCCTTTGACCCGCTTACAGGGCTTAAATCATTTCATGTGGCAAATGCCCTTGAAGAACTTGGGGCGCCAAAAGAAATAATCAGTCCCCTTGTGCAGAATCTTCCCAAACTCTGGACTCTCTATAATAATTACGGACTGAATATCCTTGAGCTGAATCCCATAAGGATGTCCCCTGACAGCGCAGGAAGGCTTGTCCCGGTTGCCTGTGACTTTAAATGCGCATTTGATATAGATGACCCCGCATGGAAGAGACTGGATTTGCCTCCGCATCTCTTTGCCTCTGATTATTCAGAGTTTGAGCAGGAGATAAACCAGTTAAGGACATATCAGGGACAGAGCGATGTGTTTGTTATAAATCCCAAAGGCACGATTACAGCGCCAACATTTGGCGGCGGCGCAAACGCCCTTGTTACAGAGCTTCTTGGCGAGAGGGCTACCATATCATCTGATTTTGGCGGCAATCCTCCCTATGCCAAGATGCTGGACATTTCAAAGATAGTATTTAAATACTGGCTTGGCCAGTCCAATGTGTTTTTCATCATCGGCGGCAAGGCTAACAATACGGATATTTACGAAACCTTCCGGGCAATGGCAGATGCATTGCGGTGGTATTTCCAGACATATAAGCCGGTGCCAGTCTATGTCGTGGTTGGCAGAGGCGGCCCAAACCTCATAAGAGGTATGGCCTATCTGAGGGATACCATAGAATCCCTCAGCCTTCCTTACAGGTTTTTCGGCTTTGACAGCGCCATGTCAGAGGTTGTCAACTATGCATTAAAGGTTGACCAGTGGATGGAGAAAGAGGGGAAGAAGACGCTGAAGGAGAAGATGGGAATATAAATTATGGAGCGAGCCGACCATGTCGGCGTAACGGCAACACGGTTGCCTCGCCCATATTGTAACGGCAACACGGTTGCCTCGCTCCCATATTGGAGATAAAACATGCACAAGGCAGGGGTAAAAAAATTTCCATATTATGTAGGGATTGGCTCTCTGAAAGATGTGGCAACGAAAGAAGACAGGGTTTGCGTTCTCAACATACTTGGCAACGAGAGCAGGGGAGTTACACCGGTAAGCCATGAATATTCAGGCGGCAATGTTGTGTTCGGCACAGGCCCCGGAAGATCAGGTCAGGTGCTTGAAACCAAGCTTGGTCCGATTCCGGTATATAACTCAATTAAAGAGGGAAGGGCAGCCGGCCATAAATTTAACACAGCAGTGATTTATCTTCCTCCATCAGGAGTTAAAGACGGCGTTGCGGAGGTTGTGAGGCAAAATCCTGATTTAAGAAAAATAATCATTCTTACAGAAAAGGTGTCTGTGCAAGACGCAAGGGTCATACGCGCAATATGCCAGACAAACGGCATAGATGTATTCGGCGGCAACTGCCTCGGCGTGGCTGACGCATGGAATAAGATAAGGATCGGCGGCGCGCTCGGCGGCAACAAACCCGAAGAGTCTCTTGTAAAAGGCTCTATTGCAATATTTTCAAACTCCGGCAATTTTACAACAACCATTGCCACATATCTCCTCACTAAAGGCTGGGGCACAACAGTTTCTATTTCCAGCGGTAAGGATGTCTACATCCACTTTGCGCCAAAGGAATTCTTTTATGCACTTGATAATGATGAGCGGAGCAAGGGAGCGGTTATCTATGTCGAGCCAGGCGGATACTATGAACACGGCCTTGAGATAAATAAGCCAACTATTGCCTGCGTTGTGGGAAGGTGGAAGGCAAAACTTACGAAGGCATGCGGACATGCAGGCTCTCTTGCAGGCTCTGGAGATGACGCAAAGGCAAAAGAAAAGTGGTTCATGGATTATTTTGGGGTGAAAGACATATATACGCCTGAAAAACCGGTTTTCAGTAAAAAAGGCGCTGTTGTTACCAACATTGCCCACATCCCAGAGGCGCTCACAAAGGTTATGGAACTGAACGGCATCAAGCCTGATTTTGGGGCAAAGGGCGACCTCTCGTTAAAATGTTGGTTCGGTAATAATCAGGGATTAAAGCTTCCCAAGGAACTGGATGTGCCGGTTGTAAAGGCAATCGAGCCTTATGCTGAGCAGATAGAGATAATATCAAAGCAGGTTGGCGCCCAGTATCCGAGACAGACCATGAAGGATGCGAGCGGCGCATCAGTGATGGATGCAAAGACGCAGGTTACAAAGGTGCATAATGTCTCTATCCTTGATGCGTCCAAGAAATCATTTGAAGAAAATCTCGTCTTCTCGCTCCTTAAGGAGTATCCGGATGCATATGGAAAGGGTCTGGCAAATCTTGCATTCAATGCATATGTAAATATGCATAGCGACAGCGCAGTATTGGCTGCTGACGCAGCAAGGAGCGCGGACAACTCTCCGAATACTGTCCTTTCCTCTGCCATATCAATTGTAGGCAAGGGGAGGGTCAAGAATGCGCTCAATGCCTCAACCATTCTTCTGGAGCTTTTCCAGCATGCAAAGATTGAGAATCCAACCGACAAGTTTGATTATTCCAACATCTTAAAGGGATTGAACGCAGGGCAAAAGGATTTATTCAAGCCTGCCCCTGCTGCAGGCCTTAAGCAGGGGGATGACAGCCTTGCAGCGCCTATGCTTGCTCAGGCAGAAAAGCTCGGCAAGTCTGTATTTATAAATTTTGTCAAAGACGCAGCAGATGGCAAGCCTTCATCCGATGCACTCCTTGCTGCAATATGGACAACCCTGGGGTGGAGCGCC
>MGQA01000105.1 GCA_001797665.1 Deltaproteobacteria bacterium GWF2_42_12
GTCATATACCATCACATCAATATCTTTCAGCATTTCAGGAGTGGGTTTTCTTGTCTTGCTGTAGAGGCTGTAAACAGGGAGTCCTGTTCCCTGCTTAAACTTGTCCCCGAAATCTTTAATCGGGGAGCCTGCAGGGACAAGCTTTTTATCCACGAATCCTTGCCATTCAACCATGTTATCCTGTGTTTCTCCTCTGATTCCATGCTGGGGGCCGAAGAGTGCCTTCAATTCAAATCCCTGCTTAAAGCCTGCGGGGACAAGCCTTTTTGATTTGACTGCAACATCCACTGCGTGTTCGAGTCTTCTCGTAACAGAGGCAGGGTGAACGATAAGGCCAACCCGTGAGCCATTTAATTGTTTCGGCCATGAGCTTCCCCTGCTTGAAGCCTGCAGGGGCAGGTTCAAAATATCGAGTCCTGTCATCATAAGATTGTATTCTATCCTTAAAAGGTGGGTATGGGTCAAGGGGAAATTTGCCTTTCGAGTTTGACATTTATTATGATGTATGTTATACATCATAATAAAATCGTGAACAAAAGGAGGCGCCATGAAAAGGACTCAACTTTACATTGAAGATGATGTGTTTAAGGCCCTTGAGGACATCAGCCACAAACAGATGGTCTCTATCTCCGAGCTCGTAAGAAAGGCCATAAGAAAGGTCTACATTGGGAAAAAACCTGCGGATGCAGATATCATCCTGAAAAAGGCAGCCGGCATATGGAAAGACAGAAAAGATATGTTATCTACGGATGAGTATGTCCGTCAAATGAGACGTGATACGAGGAGAGAAAGGGTCGGGATAAAGTAATGATAGTATTGGTTGATACCGATGTCCTTATTGAATACCTTAGGGGAAATGAAGCGGTGGTCAGGAAGCTGACCATTGCCTACAAAAAGGGAGAAAAACTCTGTTATTCTCCTGTGAATAGGGCTGAGATTATAGCAGGTTTGAGAAAAGGGGAGGAAGAGATAACTTCCAAACTTTTTAGCCTCATGGAGTGCCTTAAGATAGACGAGACCACCGGACATACAGCAGGGGAATACATGAAGAGATACCGGTCGTCTCATAAGGTCGAGATAGCAGACGCATTAATAGCAGCAACAGTCAGCAACCACAGCATATCTCTGTGGACATTCAACAGGAAACATTATCCGACGAAAGATATCAAGTTTTATAAGTGATTGCTGTCGCTCGTTCAAATTTTATCGTTACATAAGAGGGGTGGAGACTTTTTGGTGGTTTTTCTAAAAGCCCTCACAAAGGTGTGTGGCGAATCAAGCAAGGAAATGTATAACTTACAAATTAATTATGTTAGCAACTTCATTTTTGGATTCAATCTTTTGTTGTCTTTTTCGCTATTTCTACAAACGACCTAAACAAGGCCAGAGAAATCCCATCCCTTTTAATATTCCTTTCAGGGTGCCATTGGACGCAGACAAGGAAGGGATAATCCCTTCCCTGCTTACTACCTGCAGGGACAGGTTTATAGAATCCTTCTATAATCCCATCATCTGATTGGGCAAATACCTCCAGCCCCTTACCCAGCTTCTTAACTGCCTGGTGGTGTGAGGAGTTAACAAATTTCGGATTGCGAATTTCGGATTGCGGAATGTGGAATAAGGAATAAAAAGAACTGTCAATTTTTATGCTGTGCTGGCCTTGTCTATGATTTAATAATCCCCCCTTACTCCCATTTTTTAACCCCCCCATCCCCCCTTTACTAAAGGGGAGTGAGGGGGGATTATGTGCTTGTACCTCTATATCCTGATACAGGCTTCCGCCAAGGGCTACATTTACCATTTGCATGCCGTAACAGATGCCAAGGATCGGCTTTTGCCTCTTCATCATCTCTTTAAAGAGGTTTAGCTCAAAATCTATCCTTACCTTTTCTATGGGCTTAAGGATATCCGGAGGGACAGAAAGGGTTTCTCCGTAATACTCTGGAGGGATGTCATCACCGCCTGTTAGCAAAAGGCCGTCTATGTTGTCTGCGATACTGGCCACATCATCCCCCCTCACCTTATCCCTCTCCCCAACGGGGAGAAGGGAAGAATGGGGAAGGATAGGCGCAAGAACAAATGGAAGACCGCCAGCATCTGTAATAGCACGGATGTAGTCTTTCTTTAGCTTTAGATGCTCTTTGTCCATATCAGCTGTTATGCCGATTCGAGGTTTCATCTCAAGACCCTCCCGCTGAGCCTCTCTGAATATCTGCCTTGCTTATAAGCAAGCGCTCCATTGACAAATACATACTCAATGCCATCTCCCCTCTGAAAAGGGTCATCAAATGTGGCCTTATCAATAATCCTCTCGTAGTCGAATAAAACGACATCAGCGTAATAACCCTCCTTTATCAACCCTCTATGCTTTAGGCCAAAGGTCTCTGCAGGAAGATGGGTTATCCTCTTTATTGCCTCGGGAAGCGGCATTAAGCCTTCATCACGCACATATTTGCCTATAAATCGTGGAAATGTGCCGAAACCCCTCGGATGCGGCTTGCCGTTTCTGGTAATGCCTGAAAAGGAGCGGGCTGAGCTGTCAGAGCCTACCATTGCGTAAGGAATCGATAAAAACCTCTTAAGGTTTTCCTCGCTCATGGAAAAGAAGATTGCTCCTGCCCTTAATCCTTCATCTATCAGTATATCCAGGACTGCATCCCCAATTGCCTTGCCCATCCTTTGGGAGATATTAAAGATATTTTCTCCTTCCATCCATTTATTCTCATCCTTTACAACAGATGAGATGTGGATATTTTTCCAGTAATCCACAGGCTTTGACGAGAATTCTGATTTTAGTTTCTCCCTTATGGTGCTGTCTTTGAGCCGTCTCAGCCCTTCATTCCTTCCGCCTTCAAATACCCACGAAGGCAACATCACATCCAAATCCGTAGATGACGCAATATAAGGGTATCTGTCGCAGGTGAGTTTTATGCCTTCACGCCTTGCCATTTGCATCAATTCAATCACCTTGCCTATCTTCTGCCAGTTATGCTCGCCTGATGTCTTTATGTGGGAGATGTGGACATGAACACCTGTTTTTCTGCCTATCTCAATAGTCTCTTCTATAGATTCTATAAGTTTGTCCCCTTCGCTTCTCATATGAGAGGCGTAGACAAATTTCCAATTTCCAATTTCCAATTTCCAATTTAAACCCTTGCATAGTTCAATCAATTCATCTGTATCTGAATAAACACCTGGCGGATAGATAAGCCCTGTGGAGAATCCATGAGCGCCTTGCTGTAATGCCTCAGACAAGAACCTCTTCATCTCATCCATTTCCTTTTTATCAGGTCTTCTATTCTTATATCCTATTACTGAGCCCCGTATATTCCCATGGCCGCAGAGGGTTGAAAAATTTGTGGCAATACCTTTCTTTTCAAGCAAACTGAAATATTCCCCAAGGGTAGCCCATCTCTCTTTTATACCCAGTTCTTCAAGGTCTGCCTCCCTCTGTTCCAGCACCTCTCCATAAAGCGGCGCTGCGGAAAGGCCGCAGTTCCCGCTTATATCAGTGGTGACACCTTGCGAGATTTTACCCTCTGCCCGTGCGTCGGCAAGGAGCGTGAATTCCGAATGGGTATGGGTATCTATAAACCCTGGAGAGACAATGAGCCCACCGGCATCTATCACCTCTTTTGCATCCACCCTGGCCTTTCCAACAAAGGATATCCTATCCCCCTTTATGCCGATATTTGCCTCAACCGGGTCTTTTCCGCTTCCATCAATAATAAGGCCGTTTTTTATGAGGTAATCCATAGTAGGTATAAACTTAATCCAACGATAAGGACGCATTTGCTGCGTTGTCACTGCGGCATCTGCACTCAGCATACAGCAAATAAGTATGCCTCCCCCCGACAGTTTCAATCGGGGGCTTGCTCCGCCTTGCATCTGCAACCCTTCTCGCTGGATTCAAAATTTCATTTTCTTGCCGTTACCCGTCCGTTAGAGAACTTGTTCTCTAAGATGCATAGCATACAGAATATTAAGTCAATTGACAAGGGCTTGTGGAGTTGATAAACTCCACAAGGTCGAGGCCTTATAGGCTATTGAAAAAACCTTGACCAGCCTTGATTACACAGATTGGGAAAAATGATTACACAGATTTTCAAGGAGTTTTAATCTGTGTAATCTTGTCTTTTATCTCTATAATCAGAGATTGTTAGATTTTTCAACAAGCTCATTATGATTGACTCTTATGAATTCGGAAGGATAGTAATTGACGGCAAGACGTATGACCACGATGTCATAATCCTTTCTGATAAGATAAAAGACAACTGGTGGAGAAAGGAAGGACATAAATTATATCTTGCTGATATAGAACCAATTTTTCGCGATGCGCCTCAGACTGTTATCATAGGCACTGGTGCGAGCGGTATGATGAAGGTTGAAGAAGAGGTAAGGAAAGGCCTTTCCTCAAAGAACATTGAGATAATTATTGCTGAGACCAAAAAGGCCTGTGAGACATATAACAAGGTCTGTAAAACCAGAAAAACAGCAGCAACCCTGCATCTTACATGCTAGTGCCGTTACAACTATTTATTTCCAGAGTTTAATGTTACTTTACCCTATTAGAGATTTACCTCTAACAGGATATATGTTGGCTGTATCAAGTTGTAACGGCACTAAGGTAGGGAAAAAGAATGGATGGGAACGTTGTCATACTGACCCACTATCTTGAAAGCTTCACCTATATCGGGCTGTTCTTTATCCTCTTCATCTGCGGCCTCGGAGCGCCGATACCCGAAGAAATAACGCTTGTTATTGGCGGCTACCTCGCGTACCAGGGCTTCACTCAATATCCTCAGACAGTCCTTACAGGGCTTATCGGCGTTATGGTGGGAGATTTAACCTTGTTCTATATTGGAAATCGCTGGGGCACGGAACTCGTAAACCATCATCGTCTCAACTGGATATTTACCAAAAAAAGAATGGCAAAGGCACAGGCATATTTGCGAAAATATGGCAAAAGAACGATATTCATAGCAAGGTTTCTTTCAGGAATACGTTCCGGGGTCTATCTGACCGTCGGCGCCCTTAAGATGGACCTCTTTGACTTTTTTAAAATGGATTTACTCGCAGCGCTTTTAAGCGTCCCACTACTTATCTCTATTGGATATTATTTTGGCGGGCATATAGACAATATAATGATTGTAATTCATAAAAGTAACCGCCTCTTTTTAGCCCTCATTGCAATAGTAGTAGTAATGATAACCTCAGTATATCTCTTAAAGAGATATAAAAAGAATCAGAAATTGGAAGGCTAAACCAATAAAATCAATCTTCCGACTACCTTAAAAATCAAAGGGGGTACTATGTCTTTAGAAGGTTTACTAATAGAAGCAGTGATAATATTGCTGTTAATCTTTGCAAATGGATTCTTTTCAGGCTCTGAAATAGCCATTATATCAGCAAGGAGAAGCAAGTTAGAAGAGTTGTCGAAAAAGGGGATGCATTCTGCTGATGTCGTGAACAAATTAAAGGATGAGCCCGATAGGTTCCTGGCCACTGTGCAGGTAGGCATCACGGTAATAGGCAGTCTTGCATCTGCCATCGGCGGCGTTGCAGCCATAGAGGTGCTTAAGCCTATCTTGCTATCAGTACCCATAGAAACTATTCAGAAACTTGCTGAACCCGTCTCGGTCGGCATCGTCGTCATTATTATTTCCTATGTAACGCTCATATTCGGAGAACTGATACCGAAGTCACTTGCCCTCAGGTATGCAGAGGAGCTTGCGTGTATCTCTGCAAGACCCATAGACTTTTTATCCAGAATAGCCTCTGGATTTGTAAAGTTTCTGACGATGTCAACCAATCTCGTGCTGAAAATCTTTGGCGCCAAGGGCTTAGAAGAAAGGGCATTCGTATCAGAAGAGGAGATAAAATATTTTATAAAGGAAGGAAAGGAAAAGGGCATATTTGAAGAAACTGAGGAGGCGCTTATCCACGGAGTCTTTGAATTTGCAGACACAATGGTTAAGGACATTATGGTTCCTAAACTCAAGTTTCACTCTATAGATATAGATACCACTCCTGAACAAGTGCTTAAATTCATTGTGGAGAGCGGATTCTCCAGATACCCTGTTTACCGGGATACCAGAGAGAATATTATCGGCATTCTTTACAACAAGGATGTATTTAAGATCATGGAAGAGAAAAAGCCTGTGGTACTGCGAGAACTGATACGTCCTCCCTATTTTGTGCCTGACACTGCTATGATAAGCCGCTTATTAAGAGAATTGCAGAGAAGAAGGATTCACATGGCTATTGTTGTAAATGAGCATGGCGAGGTTGACGGGCTTGTGACCATAGAAGATATCCTCGAAGAGATAGTAGGCGAGATAGAGGATGAGTATGATATAGAAAAAGGCGGTCTTATAGAAAGGCTGAGAGACGGCACCATGATAATAGATGCCTCTGCGCAATTGAGGGATTTAACAGATGTGGGGCTTCCATTTGACGGCACAGAGGGGTTTAATACTCTATCAGGATTTATGTATTCAAAACTCCAGAAAATCCCGCGCGGCGGTGAATTTATTTTTTACAAAGGCTATAGATTTACTGTTGTAGATGTAGATGGAAGAAGGATTGTAAAGGTCAAGGTAGAGAAGATAAAGGAAGAGGGAAGGGAACAATATTAGGATAATGAAAATATCAAAGTGCAAATTGCAAAATTATTTCTTCTTAGCCGTGAACCGTCAATTAAGCAATAAAATCATTTTGCATTTTTCAATCTGCACTTTTCATTTTGCAATTAGCGCATAATCCCTTACTTGCTTCCCCTCATCACCCGCTTCCTCCCCTCCTCCATCACCAACACAACCACAGGAAAGAACAGTAAAAATGTCCACTCTCTCCCTCCCAATGGTGCGAGGCCGAAGATTCTTTGCATGAATGGCGTATAGGTAAGAAATAAGATAAGCGCTATCTCTGTCAGAATACCAAAGAGGACAAGACGATTCTTAAAAAATCCAACGCTAAATACAGATTCTCTCTCAGCCCGGCATGCAAACACGTTTCCGATTTGTGATGCCATAATGCCGGCAAGGGTCATGGTTGTGGCTGTTGTATAGATAATTCCGCTTGACGGCATTGAAATACCCCATTGCCATCCATTAAGCCAATAGACAAAGAAGAAACCTGCCATACATAAGGCTGCCTCTATCGGACCTAAGAATAGATACGCCCGTGCGAGCAGAGAAAAATCCAGAAGCTTCTTTGTCTTCGGTCTTGGAGGCTGATTCATTATCCCTTTCTCAGGCGGCTCAACACCAAGCCCCAGCGCAGGCACAACATCTGTGCCTAAATCCACAGCAAGTATCTGCATCACTGTCAAAGGCAGAGGTATCTTAAAAAGCACAAATGCAATGAATGGAATAATCTCAGGGATATTGCTTGCAAAAATATAGGTTACAAACTTTTTTATATTTGCATAGACCGCCCTCCCCTCCCGTATAGCCTCTACAATGGTCGCGAAATTATCGTCTGTGAGGACTATCTCTGCTGATTCCTTTGCAACATCGCTTCCCCTCTGGCCCATGGCAATGCCTATATCAGCCTTTTTTAATGCCGGCGCATCATTTACGCCGTCGCCTGTAACAGCCACAATATCGCCGAGTTCCTGAAGAACCGTAACAACCCTGAGCTTATCCTTTGGCGCAACCCGCGCAAATATGATTTCATTGGCTGTATCTTCTGACCCCTGACCCCCGCTTAAAGCCTGCGGGGGCAGGCCCCTGACTCCTGACCCCTGTTTTCTAAGAAGCTCTTTTAATTCTCTGTGAGAAAGCCTTGACATCTCAGCGCCTGTTACAACTTTTGCATGGTCGCCTATGCCGATTTCCTTTGCAATGGCCTGTGCTGTAAGGCCATAATCGCCGGTAAGCATGATTATCCGTATACCAGCAGAGTGGCATTCTTGAACTGCCTTTTTAACCTCTGGCCTTGGCGGGTCAAACATCGCTATAAGACCAAGGAATATCAAATCCTTTTCTATGGACCAAGGCGACCATGTCGCCGTTTTTACGCCAACATGGTTGGCTTGCTCCATATCAACCTCTCTGTATGCCACTGCCAATATGCGTAAGCCCCTTGATGCCATTAAATCGTTCTGTTTTAAAATCTCTTCTTTGTCACCCTCTGTGAGCTTGACGGTATTTCCGTCCTTAAACATCATGGTGCATAAATCCAGCATCTCCTTCGGCGCACCCTTGACATAGGCAATAATCTGTTTGTTCCTGTCATTGCGAGCCGAAGGCGAAGCAATCTCTTCCCCCTGCCCCTGTATTGCATGTATCGTCGTCATCCTCTTCCTTATCCTTTCAAAGGCGAGATGGCCGATTCTCGGATTTTGCTTTTTCAATTCCTCAAGCCTAAGCCCTGCCTTTTCAGCTGCAACAATAAGCGCCCCCTCTGTAGGATCGCCTGATATTGACCAACCTCCGCTTGCGCCCCTTTGTAAAGGGGGAGCAAGATGGGCATTATTGCATAGGCTTGCTGCCTTAAGAAGTTCCTCAATGCCTTCTCTTCTGATATCTTCTGGAGAAAGGACTTTATTATTCAATATAAAATCCCCTTTTGGCTCATAACCTTCTCCAGTAACCTCTACTACCTTTTCATTTACCCAAAGCCGTGTAACACACATCTGGTTTGCGGTAAGCGTGCCTGTTTTATCCGTACATATGACTGTTGTAGAACCAAGCGTCTCCACAGCAGAGAGTTTTTTCACAATCGCCCGTTTCTTTGCCATCCTCTGCACACCCATGGCAAGAGAGAGGCTGACTGTGGGAAGTAGCCCTTCTGGCACATTTGCAACGATAATGCCTATTGCAAATAAGAAACTCTCTGTTAATGTAAGGCCTGCGATCTTAAAACCGAGCAGAAAAAATAGAACACCGAGACTTAAGGCAATCCATGTAACAACTTTTGTAACCCTCACCATCTCCTTTTGCAGCGGACTCATCTCTGCCTTTATAGCCTGTGTCAGATACGCCACCTTTCCGATCTCTGTATCCATGCCTGTTGCTGTAACAACTGCCTTTCCAATGCCTGAAAGAACACCTGTCCCTGCAAATATGAGGTTTGGCATCTCTGTCCAGATAAAATTTTTCCCATTTTCCAGAGACTCTGACATTTTATACACAGGCTTTGACTCGCCTGTAAGAGGGCTGTTATCAACGCGCATGTCATCTGCGTGAATAAGCCTTCCATCAGCAGGTATATTGTCGCCCTCCTGTAAAAGTATAATATCGCCCGGGACAAGCTCACTGCTCGGTATCTCTTTTTCTTTTTCTTCTCTTATTGCTCTTACCTTTTGAGGGAGAAGCCTCTGGAGCGCCTCTACAGCCTTTTCTGCCTTATACTCCTGCCAAAAACTAAAAAACGCATTTATGATAATGACAAAAAATATGGCCCAGCCAAGCTCTGGCATTCCTGCAACAAATGATAGAATGCCGCCAATCCACAAAAGTATTGCAAAGAGATTGGTTAGATTATGAAAAAAATCATAGATTAGATGTCTTTTTACAACCTTTTTAAGGATATTTGGACCAACAGTATGAAGCCTGTGCCTTGCCTCTTCTTCGGTAAGCCCTGTTTTACGCGTGTCAAGCTCTGCAAATATCTCTTCTTCTGTAAGAGGGATATACGCATCCCTCCCCAGTCCTTCTTCTATTTTCACGAAGTTGATAACAGCCTCTTCTGTCCTTGCTGTGAGGATTGCATTTCTGAAAACTTTATTTAAAAGAAAACCCTCAAGTCTTGAGAGGAGCTGAAAATGCGTTCCGCTCTCTCTGATAGGAGACACTATAAGCCAGAGTATGTTTATTTTTTCCCTCTTTCTTGTTGGGTGGGGAATGCCGCGATGTGATATAGCCACAACAATCTTGATATCCTCTACTGTTTCTGAAAAGGTGTGGAATATGGCTGACCCAGTGCCTGAAAGAACGCCGTCTATACTTTCATGGTCTTTCAATGCCCTGATGGATTCTTCGTCCTCACATACCTTGCCGAGAAGGCAAACCATATTTCTTAACGCCTCTGTATGGTCTTTTGCTGTAAAGTTTAGTAGAACGAGGTCTTTGTAGAGTAAAGATGATAAGTTCATAATTTAAGGTTCTTTCGTAAAAGTTGGAGAGTCAGGTTGGGTTTAAATTTAATTTTAGCTGAAATTAGCTATTCCCTTTTCAATATCTTTAAGACTTCTTTCAGCGGCCTTGTATTCAAGACATCGTCTTTTTCAAGCCATCCCCTCCGCGCAGTATGGATTCCATATCTTATATAATCCAGATGAAGCCTATTGTGAGAATCTGTAGAAATCGCCACCATTACGCCTATCTCTTTTGCGAGTCGGCAATGGCTGTCATTTAAATCAAGGCGTTCTGGATAGCTATTTAGCTCAAGCATTACACCGTATTTTTTTGCAGCCTCAATAATCTTTGGCATATCTACAGGATATGGCTCCCTCACGCCGACAATCCTTCCGGTTGGATGGGCTATGATATTTATAAGCCCGGTTGACATTGCCTTTATGATTCTATCCGTCATCTCATCAACAGTCATATTAAACTTTGAATGAATCGCCCCTACCACCACATCAAGCTGTCTCAGCACTTCTTCGCTGTGGTCAAGCGAGCCATCTGCCTTTATATCAACCTCAGTTCCTTTTAATATTTTAAACCCTTTAAGTTGGATGTTTATCTTATCTATAGCCTTTATCTGTTTAAGCGCCCTCTCATCATCCAGTCCATGGGCAACGCCTACTGCCTTTGAATGTTCAGTTATAGCGATATATTCATACTTTTTCTGCATAGCATATGACACCATCTCTTCCAAGGTATGGATGCCATCGCTCTCTGAACTATGGACATGGAGGTCCCCTTTTATATCATTAATCTCTACAAGTCTTGGCAGTTTTCCTCTTTCTGCCGCTTCAACCTCACCCATATTTTCTCTTAATTCCGGAGGTATCCACGGTAAACCTACTGCCTTATAGACATCCTCCTCATTTTCTCCTGCCACTTTCTTGCCTGTCTTTTCCTCAAAAACGCCATATTCACTAATCTTTAGCCCCATCTTCTTTGCCCTGTCGCGGATAGCGATATTGTGCGCCTTGGAGCCTGTAAAATACTGGAGCGCAGCGCCAAATGACTTCTCGTCAAGCACTCGGACATCAACCTGAAGCCCGCTTTTAAGAATAGCGGTTGATTTTGTATCTCCCTTCGCAATTATCTCTTTGACATCTGGATATTTCACAAATCTATCCATAACTGGAGCATCTTTTTTACAGGTAACAAGGATATCTACATCGCCAATGGTATCCTTCCAACGCCGCAAACTTCCGGCAGGCTCTACCTGTATAACACCGGGAATCTTCTTTAGATAGGCTACCAAAGGCTCTGCATAAGCTAATGCAAGGGACAACCTGAAACGTCCCTTTCTGGACTTAAGCTCCTGTATGGCCTTCAGTATCTTCTCCTCAGTCTTTTCCCCCATGTGAGGCAGGTCTCTAAGTTTTCCTTTCTTTGCCGCATTTTCTAATTCATCTACGCTCTGAATGCCGAGCTTTTCGTACAGAAGCTGCACTTTTTTTGGACCTATGCCAGAGACCTCCAGCAGTTCGAGAAGCCCTGGCGGCAGCTCTTTTAAAAGCTCATCATGAAACTGGCATTTACCTGTTTTAACAATCTCAACTATCTTTTCGTGGATACTCTTGCCAATGCCCTTAATGTTCTCGAGTTCCTTTTCGTCTCTTTCAACAATGGAGCGCATACTTTCAGGAAAGCCCCCTATTATAAGCGCAGCATTCCTGTAAGAGCGCACCCTGAAGGGGTTATCGTTCTTTATCTCCAGCAGGTCTGCTATTTCTTCAAAGATTTTTGCTATATCGGCATTTTCCATAAGTTAATCCCTATTTATCCAACGGACTCCGCACGCCAAGGATGTTTTTCGGGGCAATATGGGTTTAAATCCCTCTCTTCATTTTTTTCTTATACTGCATTATCATAAGTTTTGCGAGTAAAATATTAGAGAAATACCTCGGCCAATCTTGGCAACCCAAAAATAGACATTGATTTTTGGGGAGGTTTTCAATCGCTATTTTACGGTGGCAAACATTTCCTTGACTCTCCGCATAGGTTAACCTAAAATTTGCCAAAAAATGCACGTAGATATAAAAAAGAGGGTTGGCCAAAAATCAAAAATCCCTCTTGACAATTCTGTGATACCGTATATAGCGTATATAGTATTATCAATATGGCCGGAAAGAAGACCAGAATTATATTGGATACGAATGTGCTTTACGCAGGTCTTTATTCCTCAAAAGGGGCTTCTTTTAAGGTATTAAAAGCGATAGAAAAAGGCAGACTTATTAAGGGTCTCAAAATTGTATTGACATAAATCAAAAACTTCACATGCTGTCATTCCCGCAATCTTTAAGCGGGAATCCAGAGTCTTTCTGTTGTAGCCGGTATCACAAAAGACGCTGGATGAGTCCCCGAACGTCTCTATCGGGGATAGAAACATTCGGGCATGACAAATCGGCTGGTTAGATTTAAAAAGCTAAAAGAATGTAGTTAGTATTATGAGACCCTTAATAAGATGGTAATATCAACCACTCTGCTGTTTGAATATGAGGATGTCCTAAAGAGAAATCCGACAGAATTAGGTTTATCAGAAGTTGAAATTGAAAGGTTACTGGACTATTTTTGTCTGCACAGCGAACATCAAAAGATACATTTCTTGTGGCGTCCGCGCCTGCCAGACCCTAAGGGCTATCATATATTGGAATTGGCTGTAGCCTCTGGAACAGGCCTTATCGTGACACACAATGCGAAAGATTTCAAAGGAATTGCAGAATTTGGTGTAAGGTCAACAACACCAAAAGAACTAATGGAGGAAATATTATGAGTGCTTTAAGTCTACGCTTACCTGAATCAATTCATCGTCATATCAAAGAGGTTGCAAGACAAGAAGGGGTCTCTATTAATCAATTTATTTCATCAGCTGTATCAGAGAAAATTTCCGCATTGTTAACGGAAGACTATTTAAAAATCAGAGCCAAAAGAGCGAAAAAGGACGCTCTCAGGAAAATATTAGCTAAGGTTCCAAGTCGGAAACCATTGCTGAACGATGAACTGTAGTTTGGGCTAATAAGACGCTCCACTTTGCTGACCTTAAATGTGACTATTATCGAACCGATATTATTTTTGGTAAGTTTGGAGACGCATAGTAACTTATCCACCAAAAAGTGGCCCAACAAGGGCTTCAAGCCGATCGCCTACCACTCGGATTTTCAACCACACCTTGCCGGCGGTGTCACCTTTAGGTGTGTCTTGTCTTGCTGGCCCGGCGGTGGCTGAAGCCCTATGCGTTATACGAGGGGAAAACATGCAAAAAATATTTTTAGCATTGCCATTAATTTTAATATCTGGCTGTACGAGTCTTTACAATATTGGTGCAAATGTCCACGATAACGGCGGGGCATTGTATCGCCCGGTGCCTAAAAAAGTTGCAAACGAGATGAAATCATTTGAAGAGGAATGTATAACAGCCATTATAAGAGGTGATATAGAGAAAATTAACGCCTTGGCAAATCCTTTACTGCTCAATCAGATAAAAAACGAAACATTACAGCAACAGCTGGAATCGATTAGAGCAAAATTTACGTTAAGTGATAAATTTACAAGGGTAAAGCTCCACAACTCATATTCCTGGTTAGATGAAATGATCTCGTTAGACCCTTACAAGTTATACGATTTTATCGCAGCTGAATACGAGATAAATGGCAAACAGAACATTTATGTTCTTTTGCTTATCGATAAAAAACCCGAATATAAATTATGGGGGTTTTCAATACATCCATCTGACCCGAATGAAAAAAAGTCTGAACTCACATACTTTGTAAAAGAAATAAAAGGATGGTGGACATTTGGAGTTCGACCTTATCAGTGGTGGTCGTTTGGCACACAACATCAACAATAGGAAAAATTTAAGTGGAAAATAAATCTCCTTTATTTCTTAAACCAATAATACCTAACAGTCAAGCAACAAAAAAATATTTTGTGGGCAAAAAATGAAAAAGTCAACATACTTGGATAAAGACGAGATGGAATTAGCAAGATCACTTGAAAATGAAGAATGGGTTTCCGACCTCACCAAGAAGGAAAAGAAGCAATACGAGGAATATGCCCGCTATAGCCTCAATAAACAAAAGCGAATCAACATCCGAATGAGTGAGCGAGATTTAAAGAAAATCAGGGCAAAGGCAATCGAAGAGGGCATTCCATATCAATCCCTTATCTCAATGCTGATTCATAAATACAATGAAGGCAAGCTATCAATTAATAGATAAATAGCCCAACAAAATAATCCAGCGGATGGTTGATAGCTACCGCTGATTTAGAGCGTTAATCTTAAGAACACTTTTCTTCAGTCTTAACCCATCAGCCTACAACTCCACCCCATCTATCTTAACCCCACAAAAAGGACATTTCGAATCCTTGACCAGATTCTTCTTCACATAAAAGCCGAACCGTTCAATAATCTTCTTTTTACAATTATAGCAGTATGTAGATTCGCCGGGGTCGCCAGGCACATTGCCTGTGTAGACATACAAAAGTCCTTCTTCAAAGCCAATCTCCCTTGCCCTGTCAATGATGGAGACGGGTGTTCGCGGAAGGTTGTTCAGTTTATATGTTGGATAAAATGCGCTTAAGTGCCATGGCATTGTCTTATCTGTCTTGTAAATCCACTTTGCAATCTGCCTGAGTTCATCCTCTGAATCATTCTGGGTCGGGATAATAAGCGTTGTCACCTCAACCCATATGCCGAGCTTACGCATATACTCAATGGATTCAAGCACAGGCGCGAGCCGAGCCCCACACACCCTTTTGTAAAACTCCTCAGTAAATGCCTTTACATCCACATTTGCACCGTCAAGCAGCCCCTTCATCTCATCAAGGCACTCCTTTGTCATAAAACCATTTGTCACAAAGTTGTTTTTCAGACCTTTTTCTCTTGCGAGTTCCATACAGTCATAGGCAAATTCAAAGAATATGGTCGGCTCTGTGTATGTGTAAGATATGCTCTGACAGCCGGTCTCCAGCGCTTCGTGAACAACCTCCTCAGGGGTAACATCCTCGCCAAGTATCCGCTTTTCATCCTTGGGCATCTGGGATATTTCAAAGTTCTGGCAGTGAAGGCATCGGAAGTTGCAGCCTACTGTTGCAATGGAATACGAACGGCTTCCTGGCTGGAATTGAAAGAATGGCTTTTTTTCTATGGGGTCTATATGCTGGGCGATTACCTTGCCGTAGACAAGGGTGTAGAGTGTGCCGCCCTTGTTTTCTCTTACACCACAGATGCCCCTTTTGCCTTCAGCAATCTTACAATGATGGGCACAGAGAAAACAATTGGCATAGTTCTTGTCAGCTTTGCTGTATAGACGAGCTTCCATAAATACGGTAGGCAGTAAGGAGTAAGCAGTAAAAACAGAGATAAGGGGCAAGAAACAATCTTATTTCTTGCTTCTGATATCTTGTTTCTGGCTTCTGCCTACTGTTTACTGCCTACTCCATACTATCTCTCCCACACAACCCTTGCCACCTTATCCTTTGTCCATTTTATCTGCAATTCGCCCTGGCATGCCTTATGCATCTTTTTGCCGATGCGCTGGGCGAGTTTTTCATGGGTTGTTGTTATTTCAACGACACTTCCTCTGTCTTTTAACTCTACAATCCTTTCAAGCGGATTATATCCCATTGCCCTTTCTTCCTCATTCTTTACAAGGTTCAATATATCCTGCTTATGGCCCCTCAGATAATCTCCTTTAAGTGTGACAAATCCGGCAGCATATCTGTCCCGTATTTTCTGGCATGCAGGGCAGAGGACAAGCAAGGTCTTTTTATTATCCTTTCTCTTCTGATATAGCGCCTCATCCATTGACCATCTTTTATTGTGATAAACAGCATGGCATCTCTTGCACATTGCCATATCATGAAGTCCTTCCTTTGGAAGATATGGGTCTTTGTATGTATCAATCGCCTTTTTTGTTGTTTTTTGTGAGTATTTCTTTGTGCCTTTCATTAAGTATGCCTCCTTGTTTTATGTTTTACTTTTTATCTACCGTATTTGCCTATCAACTGCCCCTCAGTAAGGATATGCCCCTTCATTGCCTTTTCAACATCCTGTTTTGTTGCGCCAGAAGGCACATTTAATTCAATATCCAGGGCGTATACCTTAAAAAAATAGCGATGCGCCGGCCCTTTCGGCGGACAAGGGCCGCCGTAGCCAATCTTTCTAAAGTCATTTATACCCTGTTTTGCGCCTTTTAAGACCTCCTTTTGTGAAGGCACATTCTCAGGTAAAGATGTTGTATCTGGAGAAAGCCCATAAATAACCCAGTGGACCCATGTGCCCATTGGTGCGTCCGGATCGTCGCAGATTAAGGCAATACTTTTTGTGCCAACCGGAGGTTTTGACCATGTTAATGGCGGTGAAACATCCGCGCCGTCGCAGGTGTATTTCCTGGGTATAATCTCATTATCTTCAAATGAACTGCTTTTTATCTGCATATTTTTATCCTCCTTTGTTATAGTATTCTGTGCAACAACCATATGCCACTGACATTTTCCTTCCACGCAACCACAGTCAACTCCATAGGCCTTGCTGTTGTAACACTCACTGTATTCGCAGGTTGTAATAACAGGCTCTTCTGATTTAGCCTGACAAACCTGTCCTGAACAGCCGCCTTTTATGCAATCTGCATCTGTTTCACAAGCGCCGCTTGTCGCCCAGCCGCAGAATTCAGCACTGTTGGCTGGCAAATACAGAAATAAAATGAATATACTAACAACATATATCCCAATTCTCATCCTTTTCATTACTAATATCCTCATGCCTATAATAGTCAAAAAATCTTCGTTATCTCATCCCTTTCAAAAAACTTTAGATTTTTCAGCTTACCATTTTCTCTAATCTTCACACCTTTTTTCTTTTCAACAACCTTCCCGATTATAGATGCCTCAATACCATTTCGTTTTAGACCAAAAACAACCCTCTTTGAATCCCTTTCAGTAACTGCAATAAGCAGTGCACCAGATGCAATTGCGCCGAGGGGGATTATCCGAAAATAATTGCACAGCTTCTGATATTCTGAAAATACAGGTATCTTATCTCTATCCACTATAATACCAGCCTTTGATGCAATTGCAAGTTCATAAAGTCCTGTTGCAAGCCCCCCCTCTGTTGGGTCATGCATGGCATGAATTTTAGCAAATCTTGCCGCAGTCTGGCTATCTTTTAAAATGCCTATGCCGGGATTCTTTACGAAGTTTTTACAACGGCTGACAAAGGCCTTCCCAAATTTTCCTATAAGTTCCTTTTCCCTTTCTCTCGCCATTATTGATGTTGCCTCAACGGCAATGCCCTTTGTCAGTATAATATTGTCCCCTATGCGAGCGCCTGCTGCTGTTACAAGCTTGTCTTTTTTAACCTCCCCGAGCATCTGGCCAATCACGATGGGCCTGTCAATACCATACGTAATCTCAGTATGTCCTCCGCAAAATGAGATGTTAAGCTTTTTGCAGGCATGAGAAAGTTGAGAAAATATTGTCTCTGCCATTTTCTCATCTGCCTTGCCGGCAGGCAGAAGCACTGTTGAGAGAAACCACCTGGGCACACCGCCCATGGCGGCAATGTCATTGGCATTTATATTGATAGTGTATAATCCTATGTCTTTGGCTGTAAAGGTGATGGGGTCTGTTTTTGCAAGGAGATATTTACCCCCAAATTCTATGACAGCGGCATCAAGCCCGATATCAGGGCCGACAATGACGCTTTTATCAAGCACAGCGTATTTTTTTAGAAATCTTTTTAAGATATGCAAGGGCAATTTGCCGACAGGGAATGTTTTACGCATCGCGATTTTTTATTAGCAGTTGAAAAAATTTCCTAACAATTTATAGAATAGACGAGACTTTCTATCCAATTCATTTTGTTGTCTTTGCGAGCGAAGCGAAGCAATCTCGCAGTTAAACAAGTCAATAAGTTAGAGATTGCTTCGTCGCTAAAAGCACTCCTCGCAATGACATTTTCAGGGTTTTTCAACAGCCCGAAAAGATTTGACCCCTTTACCCCCTTTATCTGACTTATTACCTTCTTTATCTTTTCTTTATACCTTTAAGCCTAACAATTTTCCTCAACCGTTTGCGACCGAAGGGAGCAAATCGGTTGCAAGCGTTTGTTGGGCGGTGTAACAACCCAATTCACATATCCATCAGTTGACCTAAATTATCTGTCGTAATTGTCAATGGAAACCCACTGGGACGGTGAAGCGGCTTTCTATGACGCGCGACCCACTCAATGCAGCGACTAGCCGACACAAGGCCATTCGTTTGACTGGTCGCTTGCTTAATGGCTGCGAGTCGTTCCAAGAAACTCGGCTGCTCGCGAATTTCTCCAATGGCTTGACGAATTTTGCTTTTATCAAGTTGCTTCATGTTTATCCGCCGTCCAACGCCTAAAAATTCCATACGGCTGGCGTTATCAGTTTGCTCACCACCTACTGGTATGACAATCAGCGGCTTGCCTGCCGCTAAAGTTTCATTTGTACTGTTGTTGCCCCCATGTCCAATGACCAAATCCACTTTGGGCAATAGCTCAATTTGCGGCACACTCTTGAACAGCAAGACATTCTGGGGAATCTTACGCTGTGACAATGCTTGATATGCGCCGCCAGCGCTAATGACCACTTGGTATTCAGGCTCGTCTAGTGCGTCCATGATTTTCCGAAAAACGTCCGGCTTGTTGTTGAAAACTGTCCCGAGTGATGCGTAAACTTTGAACTTATCTGCACGTAGTTTTTCAAACGGAAACTCCATTTGCATCCCTTTACGTTTGCCATAGCATGGGCCAATAAACAGCGTGTGTGACGTTAGATTGTTGCGCGGCGCCTCGGCAGCTTCTATGCTTGTTACCAAATTCAACCATTCGGAATATGGGCGGCGGAGCATGTCGGGTGCGAGGGCTGGCAAATTGAATTTGCGCCGCGCCGCGTTAAACCGGTCATCTAATCGCTGGACGAGTTCCTTTTCCTTGCGGATATACTTTTCGCCATCGTGGGCAGAATTTTCACTGATGGGCAAACCACTTCCAAAGGGGGGAACTGTATCGCCACGAAAGGGCAAGCCACTATGGTAAACCACCACACATGGAATCTTGGTCAATTCTGCCGCCACGCTTGATGCAAAAAAAGTAAAATCAGACACCATAATATCAGGCTTGTTAGATTCGATAGCTTTCAAAATGCTCTTGGTGTAATACACGATACCTTTAGAAAACATATCCAAGGCATAAACCGTTTCGTTATACCCTGACATAAAAGGAAGAATAATCGCCGATACCGCCAGAGAGAAATGCGGTCGAATCACGTTGACTGCGATATCGTTTTTCTGAATGAGATATGGTACGGCGCCGCCAGGACCTAAATTCTGGGTATTCATCTTAGACCTCATGATGCCTGGGACTAGAAAACTTACTTCGTGCCCATCTTCTTTCATCTGGGAGGCAATACTTAATAGCGTGTTCAAATGCCCAATGGAAGGCTGATTCAAGAATAGAATTCTACTCATTTGGTTTACTCGCCATGTAACTCGCTGGAAGTTCGTTTAATAAATGCAGGCCGCCCAACATTCTTTATTCTTTTTTATGTCTAGATGCATTTTTTAGTAAATATTAGATCAGTTTGTGCTGACAACCAAGAAAAACTTATTGGAGCATTTTCTCAACCCCACAGAAAATAAGGGAAATAATTTTTAGCTGTAAGTTATTAAGACGGTCATAAATAAGGCAACCATCTGTCATCCCCGAATGCTTCTATCGGGGATATGGTTTCAATCAAAACCAGATTCCCGATTAAACCCTCGGGAATGACATAAATTTGGTATGTCTTCTTACTTATGGTCTGCTTAGTAATTATACTTACAACATTCAGACAGTTTTTGAGCGAAGAAGAAAGAACATACCTTGTTAGGAGCTTGTTGAAAAACTCAACAATCTCTGATTACACAGATAAAAGATTAGATTACACAGATTAAAACTCCTTGAAATATCTGCAAATATCTGTGTAATCATTTTTTCTAATCTGTGTAATCAAGGCTGTTGATGGCTTTTTCAACAGCCTTTAGTGTTTCTCAAATCTATCCTTTAATTTCTCAAGAACCTGAGGCAGGGTCGTATATTCCATTTCTTCAAGAGGCAGGCGATGGGGTTGGAACGGGCCGTGCCTTCGCATATACTCTGCAACATGATTTGCCTGTCTTCTTGTCTCATCAAAACTCGGATCATCAAACATATCATGTGGGCCAATCAATTTGCCGTTTGCAATCTGGAACCCTGCCGCAATGACCCGCGGCGGGCCGTCAAATCTGGTAGGATTAGCTTCATAAAAAGGCACTGGCATTAAAGGCCCGTTGTGGGAGCCACGCATCCATCCCTGCACCAGATGGGGGAAACTAAATGCCTCAAGAACCTCTCCAACTGCTGGAAGACCTGCCTGGCATCTCACTATCATCACAGGGTCGTCCTTGCCCACATATTTTCCTGCAATAAAGCTCAACCGTTGTGTTGATGCAACAGCGGTTATTTCTTTATCCTTTTTTCTCAAAACAGAACTCACCATATACCTCTCGGTAGCGCCTATGAGCGCCAGCAGGTAATATGATTCTTCCGGGCAGGAAAGGGTAATGGATTTACCTTCCTTGACATCCAGCACATTGAAACAGAATCCTTCTATCATGGACGTATCAATGATAAGGCCGGCTGTATTAAACGGGTCTCCAAATATCTTATAGAGCGGCAGATTCCATGCGCCTGCGGATGTTTTGTCTGCCATAAATATGATGACCGGCTCGCTCTTTCTCTCAACAAACTCCATCTCAGCAACGCCCGGCCCCATGCCTTTTACTGTCCCGGTAAAGGCGTCTTTCAACAAATCCTGGCCAGCGCCGTATAGTTTTAATTCCTTTGCAACCTCTGTACACGCAACAAATATATTCCACGCATGCTCATGGATGCCTTTATCATCACAGCCCTTGTTATGCGTCATTATTAGCTCAAGATCGTCACCGCAGCGCATTACATGAAAATCTATAACAATACCCTTTTCCTTCGCATTATTAAGCTTTTCTTTGGCTGTATCTAATAAGGCAGGGTGAAAGCTGGAGTGGCCTACAAAACCGCCGACATCAGCCTTAATAACGCTTA
>MGQA01000106.1:0-5617 GCA_001797665.1 Deltaproteobacteria bacterium GWF2_42_12
GGCAACGTCTGTCTTATTTTATGAACGTAAACTGGAAAAAACTACAGGGGCTTCAAGTGAAAGCAAAACCAGAATCTCTCTTAAAGGTTATAGAGGTTTTCCCTGCGCAGATTACTACAAGGAAGATAATGCAAAGGGCAAAAATAAGAGATGGGTTTGTTATATCAAATCCTCAAAAGGATATCCTGAAGGCAGTTGCTATAGAAAGGCACAAAGGTACAGGCAATGTTGGCATTGGATTTGTTAAAGGGTTTGGTTTAAAGAAAGGGGCAATAGGCTCATCATTTGCCCATGACTCTCATAATATGGTGATAGTTGGTGTTGATGATAAAGATATCATGCATGCTGCCAGAAAGATAACTGAAATGAAAGGCGGTCTCGTGATCACATCTCACAGTAAGGTTTTGGCATCCCTCCCCCTGCCTATTGCCGGTCTTATGTCCGACGAGTCTTTAAAAGATGTGGCAAGGGCTAATAAAAAACTTCTTCAGAACGCAAAGATGTTAGGCTGCACACTACCTGACCCATTTATGACCCTAAGCTTTTTAGCATTGCCAGTGATTCCAGAATTACGATTAACCGATAAGGGGCTTATAGATGTGGAAAGGTTTAAAGTGATTTCAATATTTGCCTGAGGATAAGAAATCTTATATAGCTCCAATCCCCTTCAGCGCAACATACGCAGCCCCAATAATTCCACCATTATCTCCAAGCTTTGCAGGGACAACCTTCACACCATGCCCCGGCACTTTAAAACTCCTCTTCAACATTTCTTCCCGTGCTGATGCGAGAAATAAATCGCTTGCCTTTGACAATCCACCTCCTATTACGAGCATCTCTATATTCAAAAGATTTATAACGCCAGCCATACCAATACCAAGGTATCGTGCCAACCTCATGAACAGGCCTATACAGAAAAGGTCTCCCTGTCTGGCAAGCTCAGCAATGGCCTTCGCTGATAAACCATCGACACCACCGCAGCTCTTTAAAAGAGGCGCTGCTGATTTATCATCTTTACCCTCTCTGGCCATCCGAACAAGAGCGCTGGCAGAGACATACCTTTCAAGACAGCCCCATGAACCACAGGCACATGGCACACCATCAGGCTCTACTACTACATGGCCTACTTCACCAGCATACCCATCTACACCATGCCACAAATTGCCATTCAATACTATGCCTCCGCCGACACCTGTTCCTAAGGTCAAACAGCAAAAATTCCTTATGCCAGCTGCTGCGCCAACCCATCCTTCACCAAGGGCAAAGGCGTTTGCATCATTTTCTATATACAAAGGCCATGCAAGCTTATCTGCAAGGGCATTCTTTATATTAAAATTCACCCATCCTGTTAAGTTTGGCGACTGTATAACAGTTCCGGTTTCTGGGGCTATAATCCCAGGCACACCGAGACCAATCCCTGAAAGCCTCTTTCCCTTTATCTTGTGTCTTGTCTCTTCTATTGCATTAAGTATCTTTTTTAATAAGGCTGGTCTCCCATCCTTGACATCTGACGGCATCTCTGCAGAAGAAAGCACCTCGCCTTTAGTAGAAACAGCGCCCACCTTAAGATTGGTTCCTCCCAGGTCAACACCTATCACATATTGTAGCGGCATATTTTTTAAAATTTAAAAAGGAAGAGTAATTAAATACTCAGATACCTAAACTATCGAAAGCTTGACAAAAAAATGCAAAAAGAATACGCTATCTTTATCTTTTTGGAGCCGGCGAAGGGAATTGAACCCTTGACCTGCTGATTACGAATCAGCTGCTCTGCCCCTGAGCTACGCCGGCTGATATGTGGCAGGCTCAATAACTAAACCCTGTTAGTTCTAATAATGACGTTTAACAAAATGGTAAAGGAAGAATCCTTTTTTGTCAACCCTTGACAAATTATGTATCTTATAAAACAAAAATAGTTTTTTTATTTTATGAAAAGTAAAACATATAATTTATCAGGGGTCAAGGGATTTAGGAAGGGTTGAATTCTAAGGTGTTCATAGCCATATATTATGGATAAAGTTCTTATTATTGATGACGACCTGACAATTAAAGCAATCCTCGAAGACATACTTCATTCCAACGGCTATCAGACAATACATGCCTCAAACAGCCGTGAAGGCATCCGTCTCGTTAAAGAAAAGCTGCCAGAGATAGTCCTACTTAATATTGCAATGTCAGAGATGGACGGTAAAAAGGTTTGTCAGACAATCAGAAATACAACCCTTCCAATACAACCATCTATCATTTTAATCTCAAACAAAGAGGACAAAAATACAATTATTGAAGCGCTTGAAAAAGGGGCAGATGATTTTATAATAAAACCTATTGACGAGATAGAATTTATTGCCAGAATGAAGGCGCAGACAAAAATAAGGGGCTTCTATCAAGAGTTATATGACGATAAGAAGAATATGGAGGCAATTCTGGATATTACGCAGGCGGCCTCCACAACACTGGATAGTAACGAGGTGCTCTATACAATCGTAAAAAAAGTAGCTGATATTACCAATGCTGTCAGATGTTCAATAGTTCTCATTATAAAGGAAAGCGAAGGTTATGTCCTTGTTTCGCACGAAAGCCCCTTAATAAGAGATATCAAGCTTGACCTTAATAAATATCCAGAAATAACAGCGGTTCTTGCAAGCAAAAAGCCTGTTATCGTAGAAGATATTCCAAATCATCCGCTCATGCAAAAGGTAAAAGAACTGGTAAAAGACTTAGAAAATATGAGTGTGCTTGTCCTTCCCATTGTATACGAAGAAGAGGTCTTAGGGACGTTATTTTTGAGAACACATAGATATGGCAAAGGTTTTACAGAAAAAGAGATAAAACTTTGCCAGATAATTGCAAATTCAGCTTATCATGCTATCAAGAATGCCCGCCTGTTTGAGGATATTTCTAAAGAGAAGGACAAAATGACAACGCTTGCCATTACCGATAGCCTGACAAGGCTCTATAACCATAACTTCTTTTATAGACGGTTAGATGAAGAATTTAGCAGGTCAGTACGATACGAAACACCTCTGTCCGTGATAATGATTGACTTGGATAATTTTAAAAAGATTAATGATACTTACGGGCACAGGGTAGGAGATCTTGTCCTGAAAGAGATTGCTGACATAATCAAAAAATTGGTTAGAAAGACAGATATAGTAGCTCGTTATGGTGGAGAGGAATTTGCAGTTATACTCCCTCACACTAATTTGAAAGGAGCTGAAGAAGAGGCTGAAAGAATCAGAGAAGCTGTTTCAAGCCATGCATACGCAGGCCTTGCCAGAGAAATTCTTACAATGAGTCTTGGTGTAGCTTCCTACCCTTGTGAAAATTCCGTGCTAAACTCAGGCGACTTGGTTAATCTTGCTGACACCGCACTCTATGAGGCAAAAAGGGCAGGAAAAAACAAGGTTATTGCGCTGGGACGTAAGTAAGTTCGGAGTCTTAAACTAAGGACATCGAAGTTGAGAAGTTCAGAGATTGAGAAGTTGAGAAAAATCTTAACTTCTTAACTTCTCATCTTCTTATTTTCTATCACTTGCCCTTGCCTGAGACCTTTATAGCACAGAGACTTCCACACATAGTGCACACCTCTTTATCAGAAGGCGGACTGCTTGCCCTTAAAGCCCTTGCCCTTTCAGGATCAACAGACAATCTTATCTGCTCATCCCAATTAAGTGACTTTCTTGCCCTTGCCATCTTGATATCCATATTCATTGCGCCTTTTACACCCTTTGCAATATCAGCTGTGTGGGCTGCAATCTTTGATGCCATAACACCTTCCCTTACATCATCTATACTTGGAAGCCGTAAATGCTCTGAAGGTGTAACGTAACAGAGAAAATCCGCGCCTGCTGCGCCTGCAATTGCGCCTCCTATGGCAGAGGTGATATGGTCATAGCCTGGGGCAATATCAGTGACAAGCGGACCCAGCACATAGAAAGGCGCACCATGGCAAAGTCTTTTCTGCAAAAGGATATTCGCCTCTATCTGATTTATTGGCACATGACCAGGGCCTTCTATCATAACCTGAACACCTTCGGCCAATGCCTTCTGGGCAAGCTCACCAAGTGTTACCAGTTCTTCAATCTGGCCCCTGTCAGTTGCATCTGCAAGACATCCTGGCCTTAAACCGTCTCCGAGGCTTAATACCATATCGTATTCTCTTGCAATCTTTAAAAGCCTCTCATAATTTTCAAATAAAGGATTTTCTCTTTTGTTAAAGTTCATCCACTCTGCCGTAAGGGCACCACCCCGGCTGACAATACCCATGATTCTGCCTTCCCTTTTTATTCGTTCCAGAGAACTCTGTGTCACTCCGCAGTGAACTGTAATAAAATCAATGCCATCTTCTGCGTGCCTTTCAATGATATCAAATATCTCACTGGCCTCTAATTCTACAAACGACTTGCCCTTTTTTACAGCCTCCAGCGCTGCCTGATATATCGGCACAGTGCCGATTGGCACAGGGGACTCCTCTACTATGGCCTTTCTTATCTCATCAACAGGGCCGCCGGTTGAGAGATCCATCACAGCATCTGCGCCTGCGGCAACTGCTACCCTGAGTTTTTCAAGTTCTTCTTTGAGGCTTACCCTATCCTGAGATGAGCCAATATTTGCATTTATCTTTGTTCTCAGCCCTTTACCTATTGCCAGTGGTTCAATGGATTTATGGCTTTTATTTTTTGTGATGATTACTGTGCCTTCTGCAAGAGCTGAACGGATATAGTTAGGCTCTACCCCCTCTTTCAGGGCCGTCTGTTTCATCTCATTCGTTATGGTGCCATTTATTGCATGTTTTAATTGAGTCATATTTGCTCCCTTTTAAAGACGTTAATTAGCGAATTAGAGGAGCAGTAAATTGTTCTAACAGGTTGTTGAAAAAGCCCGTAATCGTCATTGCGAGGAGCGATTTTGGCGACAAAGCAATCTATAACTATTTGATTTACTTAAAGACGAGATTGCTTCCCCTTCGCTGTTCCTTCGCTTCGCTCAGGACTTTGGCTCAGGGCTAAAGGCTCACTTGATCGCAAAGACAGCTTTTTGAGTTTTTCAGCATCCTGCTAATCTCTAATTCTCCAATCTGCTATTTCTCTAACTACCTCCTGTGCTTCCTTTCCTGGCTCCTCTGCCCCTATTATCGCCGAAATTACCGCCACCCCATCTGCTCCTGCTTGTATGACTTCATTGATGCTGTCCATTTTAATACCACCTATTGCAAAAACAGGTATTTTTATTTCCCGCTTTACTTTCTTTATGAGAGCAACACCTAACGGCTCTCCATACCCTACTTTAGATGGTGTATAAAATATAGGACCAAGGGTGACAAAATCTGCACCCTGCTTTTCGGCAATTTCTGCTTCTTCTACAGAATGGGTTGAAACGCCAATAATTGCCTTATGAAAAATCTTTCTTACCTCCCTTGCAGAAAAGCTATTCTGCCCTAAATGTATGCCATCTGCTCCTACTGACATGGCAACATCAACCCTGTCATTTATAAAAAATTTTGCATTGTAATCCTTTGTCAGTCTCCGCATGCCTTGGGCAAGTTCAAATAATTCCCACGCATTCAAATCCTTTTCTCTTAACTGGACTGCCTTAACTCCACCTTTTAATGCCTCTT
>MGQA01000106.1:5654-8549 GCA_001797665.1 Deltaproteobacteria bacterium GWF2_42_12
GTTATAAGGTAAAGATTGAAGTCAATCATGATGAATACAGAAGATAGGGGGTTAAGAGGTTTAGAGGTTGAGAAAAATGCAAACCACTGCCCCTTAACTTCTTAACCTCTCACCCTCTTATCTTCTGTCTTTCCCACAACTTTCCTTTTACTATCGCCACCAATGCCACAACTGCTACTGTTAGACTCACAACCTGTGCTGCCCTGAGCGGACCCATCATGAGGCTGTCTGCCCTGAAGTTTTCTACAATAAACCTACCAAAGGAATACAGCATGATGTACAGAGCAAAGATAAAACCATTTTTGTATTTTCCTCTTCTCAACATAAACCAGAGGAAGAAAAATACGGAAAGATTTATTGCCATCTCATAAAGCATTGTCGGGTGAAGCGGTGTATTGGGAAATTCTCTTCCAGCAATACTTTCTGGAGGAAATACTATACCCCATGGCATAGTTGTCGGCCTTCCATGGGCATCGCCGTTCATAAAATTCCCGAACCTGCCAAACGCCTGTCCGAGGATTATCGCAGGCGCAACAGCATCAGCCATCTTCCAGAAGGCTATGGCCCTGCGTTTGAGGGACAAGTATGCCGCTCCGATTCCGCCTATTAACCCCCCATGGATTGCAAGACCTCCGTGCCACACAGCAGGTATTTCCCTTAGATTTGCCGCATAGTAATCCCAGTTAAAGACAACATAATATATTCTAGCCCCAAGAATGCCGCCGAAAACAACCCAGAGGATAAAGCTCATCACATCATCATCTGTAAGCTTAATGCCTTTACGTCTCACCTCTCTTTTTATGAGAAAACTACCAACAAATATCGCAACCACATACATGAGGCCGTAGAAGCGAATCTGGATTGGTCCGAATTCAAACAAAACAGGATGCATAAGTCGCTTTGCTCCATTGAAGATTGAAAAATGCAAAATGAAAATTTAAGGAAAGCTTTAAGGGTTTTAAAATTTGCAATCTGCAATTTGCACTTTGCATTTTTATTTAATCATTCCCTCTATCGGGCTTGATGCAGTTGCATAAAGTTTCATCGGAATTCTGCCTGACAAATATGCAAGTCTTCCAGCCTCAACAGCTAACCGCATAGCCATCGCCATCTTTATAGGGTCTTTTGCTCCTGCAATTCCTGTATTCATGAGAAGTCCGTCGCAGCCAAGCTCCATGGCAATTGCAGCATCAGATGCTGTTCCAACACCTGCATCCACAATCACAGGCACCTTCACAGTCTCCAGTATAATCCTGATATTGTAAGGATTCCTTATACCAAGGCCAGAGCCTATGGGCGCTGCCAAAGGCATTACCGCAGCACAACCTATATCTTCCAATTTCTTTGCCATAATCGGGTCGTCGTTTGTGTATGGCATAACAACAAATCCTTCCTTTACCAGGACCTTTGCTGCCTCAAGCAAGGCCTCATTATCAGGAAAAAGGGTCTTTTCATCTCCTATTACCTCGAGCTTTACAAGCTCTGTGCCGAGAGCCTCCCTTCCAAGCCTTGCAGTCCTTATTGCATCCTGCGCTGTATAACAGGCAGCAGTATTCGGAAGCAAGGTATATTTCTTCAAATCAATATAATCTAATAATGATTCCTTACTTCTGTCACCCCGCTTAGCGGGGTCAAGATTTACTCGTCTTATAGCAACAGTAACCACCTCTGCACCTGATTCCTCAAGGGCTTTCACCATAATCTCGTTGGATGGATATTTCCCTGTCCCTACCATAAGACGGGATTTGAATTCTCTGTTGGCTATTTTTAAGGTGTCCACCATTTTTTCTCCTTATAAAATTTTCAATTTGAAATTTGCAATTTGAAATTTAACTTACCCTCCACCCACCATCCTCACAATCTCAACCTTATCTCTGTCCTTTAAAACCGTTTCATTATATTTGCTTTTGGATACAATCTCAAGATTCAATTCCACTGCGATGCCCTGCGGTTTTATATCAAGTTCATTCAGCAGACCCAAAACAGTAGTATCATCTACAACCTCTCTTTCTTTTCCATTGAGCATAATCTTTACTTGCCCCTTGCCTCCGCCTGAGGCGGATGCCCCTTGCCCCTCAAAAATAGACATCCCTTTTCCCTCGCCTGATTTCCTCTACTTTTTTCATAACCTCTTTCTTGAGATCTGGCTCTTTTATTTCTTCCAACCCCTTCTCTATCGCAGTTATACCCAATTCCTTTGCACCATTTTGTGCATAATCCAAGATATATTCCTGTAGGGTTAAAATCGCATTTGCCTGGCAAAATTTTTCCATATTTCCTGAAAGGGTCTTTTTTGTAAAATTAGCGCCAGTTCTTCCAACACGATAGCATGTAGTGCAAAGGCTTGGCATAAGACCACACCTGGCAATGGATGCAATCATCTCCTCCAAGCCCCTGTGGTCATTGGTGGAAAATTGTTCCACTGGTTTATTTTGAAATTTGAAATTTGAAATTTGAAATTTTTCTAATGCATATCCCCCTGGTTCTGTCTTTGAACCTGCGCTAATCTGCGATGCGCCACTATGTATTACCTCATCGCGAAGTTTTTCACCCTCTCTTGTAGAAACAACAATACCTGCGGATGGCACAGATAGTCTATAAACAGCAACAATCTTTTTAAAATCTTCATCTGACACAGGAAAAGGCATATTTTGCAATGGCGAACCCTCCGCAGGCCTGAGCCGAGGCACAGATATAGTGTGTGCATATGCACCAAATCTTTCAAATAAATAGCGAGCATGGGCAATAGTTGAAAGCACATCAAATCTATAATCATAAAGCCCTAACAGGCTTCCAATCCCAACATCCTCAAAACCAGCTTCCATTGCCCTGTCCATGACATTTAATCTGTAATCATAATACCTCTTTTTGCCGGATGGATGCATAATCTCGTAT
>MGQA01000106.1:8564-23301 GCA_001797665.1 Deltaproteobacteria bacterium GWF2_42_12
GTCTCCTGAAATACCTGATACACACCTACGCCAGATGTCTTTAACCTCTTCAAATCAAAGATATCCATTGGCGGCGCATTTACATGGACGATCCTTATTCCCGTATTCTTATAGATCGCCTCAACAGCGCCGACAATATAATCTATGCCTGACCTTTTTGGGTCTTCACCGCAGACAAGGAGCACCCTTTTAAAACCCTTTGCCTCCAGAACCCTTGCCTCCTCTGTCACTTCGCCCATGGTGAGGGTCCTTCTAACAGCATCTTTATTGTCCTTTCTGAAGCCGCAGTAGAGGCAGTTATTTGTGCAATAATTTGAAAGATACAGTGGGGCAAATAAAACTATTCGCTTGCCGAATACCTTTTCCTTTACCTCACCCGCCCTCTGAAAAATCTTTTGTAAAACAATTGAATCTCCTACAGATAAAAGTACCGCCGAATCTTCAAGGCATAAGCAATTGAGCATAGATGCCCTGGCCAATATATTGTCAACCATAGAAGCAGTTGGCTGACGAGTATTTGATAGAATATTTTCTACTCTTCTGGCATCAATAATCATTTTTCACCAAACAAAAAAGCCGCCTTCGTAAGAAGGCGGCCTGTATAATTTTATGATTTTAGATTTTAAATCCTAATTCGTAAATCCAAAATCTAAAATATCTTTTTCTTGCCGCTTCCCTACGCTGGTATTACCCAGATCAGGTTGTTAGGGTCTCCCCTCCCCCTGTCCCCCTCCATGAGGGGGACAGGGGGAGGGGACTCTCAGCCCTGAAATTGCTTCCTTGTAAAATGCAAACTTTAAATTGAGTATTTTTCATTCTGCATTTTTCAATTTGCATTTTGCAATTTAACGAGGCTCCCCTAGCATGGAATAAAATATACCAGTGTTTTTACCTCAAGTCAAGCTTAGAGGACCCTCTTATAACTGCATTTGACTCTACGCCATTGTTAAGATAAATTACCAAACATGTCAAGAAATAGAATATCACTACCACGCATATATCCTATTATAGATGACTCACTTGTCTCTATTGATAGGATAGAAGACGCATCTAAGGCCATAATAAAAGGTGGCGCAAAAATTATCCAATTAAGGTCAAAAAGGTTTTCATCAAAAGAATTTCTGGAAGCGGCACAGATCATTAGAAAAATAACCAAAGATACAGATGCAATATTTATTGTAAATGACAGGGTTGATATTTCCTTAATGGCTGATGCAGACGGTGTGCATCTTGGGCAGGATGACATGCCTGTTACAGAGTCAAGAAAACTCCTGGGAAAGGATAAAATAATAGGCTATTCAACCCATAACCTGCGAGAGGCGTCAGAGGCTATAAGACTGCCTGTTGACTATATTTCCTTCGGCCCCATCTTTCCGACAAAAACAAAAAAAGATGCACGGACGCCAAAGGGGCTCAAAGGGTTGGCTGAGATAAGAAAGGTTATTGATATTCCTATCGTTGCTATCGGCGGGATTACAGAAACAAATATGATTCACGTATTCCAGGAAGGTGCAGATAGCGTGGCTATGATTTCAGAGATACTGAATTCACAAGATATTATTAAAAAGGTGCGCAGGCTTATTACTATTGCTAAAGACCTAAACAAAGGTTCAGCTCAAGGCTGAGGGTTGAAAAAATCTTAGCCTGAACCTCAACCTTATTTTTTGGGGGTTACTTCAGTTCTACAGGATAACCAGCCATAACCCAAGCATCAAAACCACCTTTCAGGGCCTTCACATCCTTGAAACCTTTATTGAACATTATCCGTGCCACACGGGCACTGGTAGCCTCGTCGGGTCAGGTGCAGTAGGTGATAATCTCTTTATCCTTTGGTAAGTTTTTTGACCACACCTCTATATCATTAGGAGCCATTCTCATAGAACCCTTTATCTTTGTCTTGCTCCCAGTATAGGACATCCCGGTCCGAACATCCAATACGAGGATATCTTCGCCTTTGTCCATTTTTGCCTTGAGCTCTTCTTTGGCAATCCTCGGCACACCGCCATCTGCTGCAAGGGCAATAGCCGAAAGCATAATACACAGGCTAATGATAAGTGTATACACTCTTTTCATACCATTTCCTCCTTTCCTAAATTCCGTCCGCCTCAGGCGAACGGAATTTACAACATTTGTCTGAATAACCGATATGGAGAAGCATCCGTTATCTTGATGGCCTTCTCTATTTCCTCTCTGTTTAAATCCATATCGGCATTCTTCAATATGGCTTTATAAAATTTGTTATAGAACTCATCCGGATAGACCCAGACTTCAAATGCAATCTTTCTATTACTATAACTGCCTCTTGCAGAAGTGTTTCCTCAACATATTTTATATCTTCTTCAAATAAGATAGTATTGCTTCCCTGAATCTCTCAAAATCTGCAAGATGCTTTTTAAGTATAATAACCACTATCTCTGCATCAACCTTCTCATACTGATGCACAATGATATTTCTGAATTTGGCCATCTTCTCCATGATATCGAAGAGCCCTTTGTCAATCACCCCGTTCTCAAACAAAACCTTGAAGGTATCGGAATAGCCGGTCGGAATTCTCATGGCTCTATCTGATACAATATGATTGGCTATATCGGCGCATATTTCAATCATCATCTGAAGGGTCCGTTCAACAATGCGTTGAGTCTTCCAGTCATCGCTGTAACTCTGCACGGTAATGTCGGAAAATTCCGCAAGCTGTTTCTGATATAACTCGAGATCGCCTATCTTCCGCAAGATTAACGACTTATCTACCAATGCCATACCTCCTAAAATAGAGGCCGTCTTCTTTGATTTTGAAATCAAAAAATTCGCGCAAAACAAGCGATTCGTATCGGTGACGTCTGAAGGGGTCTTTATCAGCCAATATACGCTTATTGCTCAGGACTCGTCCTGCGATATTTGTTGAGGCTTCATTTAAAATCACGAGGTCAAGTTCTGTTGTTCCCAATATCCCGGTCAGCCGGTCAAAGAGGCTGAGTTTATATTGAGCCAAACTATCAGTATCTTTCACATAGACAGCAACATCCACATCGGAAAGCGGGCGTAGTCTCCCAGACGCTGCGCTTCCGAATAAATATGCAAAAATGATATTCTCATCCTGGGAAAGCGCCTTTTCTAATTCCGGAATCTTCGATAGTATTCCCTGTGGGAGTTGCTCAAATTTAATCATGCTGATTCTCCACTTCTCCCCGCTTTTTTTACAGCAGATTCTTAAATACTTAGCACCCCTTCATCCAGGATAGTCTTTTCTTCATCTTCCCTTACTATGGTTACGGTCGGCTTGAAGATTACAAAATCCTGATGGAATGGAGTCCGGACATTGCCGCCAAAGGTGGAGTTGTCTCCGAATGCAATATGTATTGTGCCCAATATCTTTTCGGATTCAAGGATATTATCAGCCCTTTTGGCCATATCATTTGTCCCTATGCCAAGCTCTGCAATATTCCTGAAGTCCGGATTCTCTCCAAGCTTTTTCACAAGCCTCTGCACATACGGTTCATTGCCGCTCACCCCTTTTACCAGCCCTTTCTCTATCTCAAGGACTACCGCTGATTCAAGTTTTGCTGTCGGCGCCCATTCAAGAACCAGAGTACCTTCTGTCGTTCCTTCTACCGGCGCAACAAAGACCTCGCCCGCCGGCAGATTCCCAAATGCGCCAGGTAATGTCAAATCGCCTGTATCAGCAAGAACCTTTCTCCCTTTAATTCCGATTGTAAGGTCTGTGCCGTTAGGCGCTGTAATCAATACCTTTTCTGCGTTATCCAGTGAGGCTGCCAGATTATTCGTTCTCTGTTTCAGGGCCTTCCAGTCAACCTGCATGGGACCATAAAACATTGATTCATCAAAGAGAGGCATACTTGCATAACGGCTCTTGCATATATTGGTAAGCAGGTCTCGAAACCTTGTATGGCTCGTTGAAAAATTTGAAAGGGCTATGACTACATCTATAGCATCGTGCTTGTTCGATTCTACTACACTATTTATCATCTGCGTATCCTGCTCACTCAAGGCTTCCTTATGTATCATTTTTTTGAAAAACCCTCTGTCCTCCAATTCCCGTATTGTTCTGTCGCCAAAGGCTGCAAGCCATATTTCTCTTGGCGGCTCCATACCGTGACTCATGAGAGAGGGGTAAGTAATAAAAGTTATATTTTGATTTATCTCTCTTCCTGTCTCTGCTACTTTTAGAGCTAAAGACAGAAGGCCTTCTCTTCTCCTCCTATCGCTATCACTTACGTCTTCCTGAGGTACAAGGGAATCTGTAAAGACAATCACCTTTTCATCCTTCTTTACCCCAAGATTAGTAATATAAAGTTCCCTTATAGCCCTGTTCAACATTTCTTGCATTCTGCTATCTTTCTTAAAAGCAGTATGTTCTCTCTATGCCCTGTCATCCTCGCTGTAACCCCTCCCCTTATTGGCCTTCCGAGGAGATAAAGGTCTCCTACGATATCCAGTATCTTATGCCGTGCAAACTCATTTTTGAACCTTAAACTGGTATTAATTACCTTTTCTTCATCTACCAAAACAACATTGCTCAGCCTCCCCCCTTTTGCCAGACCCATTTCCTCTAATCTTCCATAATCTTTTATTGAGCCATATGTCCTGGCTGGCGCCACTTCTTTCTTAAAGACCTCTGGATTATCAAGTATAAAACTTGCCTCCTGTCTTCCAATCGGCATTGGATAGTCCATTGTATATTGAATAGTAAACTTAGGCGAAGGCTCAATCGAAATAAATCTTCCATCTGCAATATCTCCTGCCAAATAGTGTTTATCTATTACAATATCGTCCAAAGGCTCATCCTGTTCATCAATACCGCAGTCCTCTATCATTTGACAGAAATCTACAGCAGAACCATCCATGATTGGCACCTCTCTATCTATCTTTATTAAAATATTGGTTATTCTATATATATGCAGAACAGCCATGAGGTGCTCTATTGTCATAATGGATGTGTGACCCCTTTTTAATGTCGTGGCATAGTCTGTGGAATGAACATAATCAAGATGCGCCGGCACCATTTCCTCTGAAGAGAGCCCCGTAAAAACAATTCCACTGTTTGGTGGAAGCGGTGACAGGATAAGGCCTGTCTTGCCCCCTGAATGCAGCCCCTGCCCGCCCATAACAATGCTTTTACTGATGGTTCGCTGGTGGTGGCTGCTGCCTATGTCCTTTGTTAGTGCAGAAGATGGGGAGGTTGAGAGGTTTAGAGGTTGAGATTTCTTATCTTCCAATCCTCTTATCTTCTCACTTTCTCTCTTTTCACCTAATGCCCTTTTTACTGTTAAGAGCACGCCTTCCAGTGAAAGCGGCTTTTCAATATAGTCGTAGGCGCCAAGTTTAATGGCCTTAACTGCTGCCTCTATATTTCCATGACCTGATATCATAATTACCTTAAGGGCAGGATACTTTGCCTTGATTGCTTTTAAGACCTCTGTGCCATCCATCATAGGCATCCATATATCAAGGATAACCAAGTCTGGCAGGTTTGAATCCAACATTTTCAACGATTCTTTACCATTACTGGCAAGCATTACTTTGAATCCCTCATCCTTTAAGACATCGGAAAGGGATTGCCTGATGCTATCTTCGTCATCAACAACTAATATCTTCTTTGCTGTTTGCATAATTACCGTTATGAGTAAAGAGTATTTATCCTTAGCTCTTTACTCTATGCCCTTTGCTCTATGCTCTTTGCTTATATGGATTTCACCGGAAGTTCTATAATAAACCGAGTCCCTCTTGGAATATTATTCTTTACCCTTATATAACCCCTGTGGTCAGCAACAATCTCGCTTACAATCGCAAGCCCAAGACCGCCGTTTCCTGCATTTTTTGTAGAAAAGTATGGTTCAAAAAGCCTCGGTTTATCCTTTTCAGGTATTCCACAACCCGTATCTGCTAACTCAATTTTGGCTATCTTATACTCCTTATCATAATATGAATCAATGGTGATTATACCAGCGCCATCAATGGATTCAATCGAATTGTCTATAAGATTTAGAAAAACCCGCTTCATCTGCTCCCTGTCTACATCCAGCATCGGCAGTGTTTTGTCTAAGTTAAAATTAAATGATATATTTTTCTGGTGGCCGTGATACATAGATGCAACCTCTCTTATAATCTCATTCATATCATTTGACATTGGATTGGCAGAAGGCATCCTCGCAAAGTTTGAAAATTCGTTCACCAGCATTTTTAACTCATCTACCTGCTTGCTTATAGTTCTTGTGCATTCATCAAAAATATGAGCCTCTTCTCCAGAAAATCTGTCTCTGTATTTCTTACTTAATCTCTGCGCAGAGAGTTGAATTGGGGTAAGTGGATTCTTTACCTCATGCGCTATCCTCTGAGCCACCTCCTTCCATGCCATCATCCTTTGCGACTTTAAGAGATGACTTAAATCCTCAAGCACAGCGACCATGCCAAGATATTCACCTTCATCACCCTTGAGCATAGTAAGGTTTATGAGAACAGGGATTGTTTTATCTTTTACATCAATCTGAACCTGTCTCTCAAGATTTTCAACTCCCCTTTCTTTCATCTCGGTCATCATAGCGTTAAAGAAGTGTTCATCTTTTGGCCTCAAAATATCTTTATAGTTCTTACCCAGTGAAATACCAGCAGAAATTCCAAGAAGCTCATCTGCAACCCTGTTTATCGTAGTTATATTTCCATTCTTATCAATAGATACAACGCCGGCCGCAACATTACCTAAGACAATTTCCATATACCGTCTTTTCTGTTCCAACTCAGTATTTGTCCTTTTAAGGTCAAGGTTTGCCTCTTCTATCCGTGTTTTAGTCGCCTTTAAATCCCCTGTCATTTTATTAAATGAACTTACAAGAACCCCAATTTCATCCCTTGCCTCTATATCTATCCTATAGTCAAGATTGCCATTTGCAATCTCAGTTGTGCCATATGCAAGCTGCTGGATGGGAACTGTTATCTCCTTTGCCATATATCTGCCTATCCCTATCGCAAAAATTACTATAACCATTGTTACAATAAGAAGTGTCGTAAAGTAACTTGCCTTTAGCGGCGTCTTCAATATCTTTAATTGTTTGTAGCTCTCAAAGGCAGTGGATATTTCTCTCATCTTTGAAATCAAGCTTCTGGATACATAATAGCTGACTACTACAACACCCAGAACCGTTTTTCGGTCATTGGAAAAAAACGGAGAAACCCCCCTTGCAACATCACCCTTTTCAAGGGTCTGTATAAAGTTTGACGCATTCCCTTCAAATGCATTCAGGATTGATTCAAGCGGTATATCAGGAACCATATTCTGATTTACATGGCTGCCTATGACATAACCAACCCTATCTCTGTTTGCAGAAAATATTTCGATGGTGCTCGACCCCGTCTCTGATAGCTTCCCCTCAAGGTATGCTCTCACCTTATCCGAGTCTTCATTTGTTAATCCTTCTTTAGCAAGCTTCTCACCAACCTGCTTGGCATAAATAACCATTCTGTCTGATATGGCTTTATAGTAGTTCTGTCCAAGTTCGAGCGACCCCTGCAACGAATCTTCCACCCTTATACCAAACCAACCTTCTATGCTTTTATTTATGAAGCCAATAACTACAAAAAACAGAAGAAAGGTCGGCACTATAGAAAGGCTGACAAAAGCAACTATCAAGCGAGTGCGAAGCCGCGAACCAATAATCTTGCTGCGTCTTTCGAAGATGAGCTTTACAAAATTTCTCAGGATCAGGAAGACAAGAAGAATCAGAAGAATTATATTTATATTGATAAGACCAAAAACGATTACATTTGTCGCTGCGGGGAGATTGGTGCTTATCCTTGAAATATGGCTTTCTATATATGTAACAACAAATATAGCAACTGCGACAGCTACAACAATATACCATTCACGCTTTCGTCTTCTCTGCTCTTCTGTAGATATGGTTGTGGGTTTCGTGGATTCGGTCATAGTTTCAGGAAAAGTAATCGGCATACAATAAACAGTAGGCATTAAGCAGTAGGTAGTAGGCAGAAATAGTCGCTGCTTACTCCTTACTGCATCCTGCTTACTGTATTACAAACTCCTTCTCATACCAAGCGGTTTCATAATTCCAGAAAGATACAAAAAATAGCATATAATTTAACGGGAAGGGCAGATTCACGGCATCAAGTGTCGCTTTTATTCTAAGCTGATACTGCTCGCCCTTTTTTAGGGCATACGCGGGTTTAATAGAAATATTTTCACTGCTCGCCATAATTTTTTTTGTCTGCTCAATATCTTTGATGCGTATGATATTTTGTGGTTTCTCTTCCAGAATAATTTCATACTCCTCTTTTAATGTGTCATACTTTACCGTATGTCTGAATATCTGAGATGCCAGTGCTTCATCAACCCAGAAACCCTGTTTTCTATAAAGCTCAACAAAGAAGGTAAAGCTGGTAGGCATACCGCTCTTAATGCCCTCTTCTATCTCTTTTGTAAAGGCATTTTTTATCTCAAATGATACCTGCATATCATCCGTATTGTTCACCATAAAAACATTATCCACCATCGCATCCATTGACCAAACAGATGTGGAAGAAATATGCAGTGAGAAGGCTATTATGAGAAACATAAAAACTCTAAACATAAGCGTCACCTTATTATGAAAGATGAAAAAGAAAATATACTGTTTGTGCAAGCTTATAAAAATATTCTAATTATGCTCTTTTTAGTTTTTATATATTACGCAAAGTCTTAAAGAAAAGCAAGCTAAACTCCAATGGCTTATTGACTATAATCTACTCCTTTTCCATGCGCAACAGGCGGTTTTCCTATAAGTATTACAATTTCGCATTACAATTTTGCAATATTTGCTTTAAATATGATACATACACTATCTGAAACACGTATGAGCCTCTGGCTCACAAAGGCACGCTAAGCGTGCCAAAGGGGGATGAAAATCTTGTTACCTTCGTTGAAGCTCACCCCCACCTTTTTCATTTCCTCCCCCGTCAGGGTGGAGGAGATAAGGTTAATGGATTTTCAGGTGAAACCCTCACGAGCCCGCCTTAGGCGGGCTCACAAAGGGAGATATAAATGAGTTCCCCTCTTTAGCAAAGGGGTTAGAGCCTGCCCCTGCATGTATTAAGCAGGGGGGAGATTTGAATATGGATTTTCAGGTGAAAAAAACCAATAAGAAAAAAGAGCGGTTATTTCGGTATAATGCTAATAGCATCAAATTTAGCCTAAAGAACTTTAAACTTCTTATTTTTATATTTCTTATTGTCGTCCTTTTTTTACTTTCTACCCATAAGAGGAACTCATCATGGACGGACCCCGCAACACTGTGGAAAGATGTTATAAAGAAAGGGCCAAAAAAGGCAAGGGGCTACAATAACCTCGGCGGCTTCTATTATAAACAGGATAAAATTGATGAGGCTGTGCAAATCTATATTATTGCCTTAAAACTTGAACCAAATAATGCCCTGACTCATAATAATCTTGGCACAATCTATCACGCACGACGCCAAATAGATAGAGCTATAAATAGCTATATAACTGCATTAACAGTAAAACCTGATTATGAAAAACCTTACAATAACCTTGGAAAGGTCTATGCTGAACTCGGACGAATAGATGAGGCAATAACCCAATTTCGAATTGCGCTAAAAATTAATCCTGAGCTTATTGAGGCCCATAATAACCTTGCTAATGTATACGCCACTCAAGGCCGATTAGATGAAGCTATAAGCGAATATATGGCCGCATTAAGGCTCACTCCAGATGCGCCAGAAATCCATTATAACCTCGGAACAACTTATCAAACAAAAGGATTAAAGGATAAGGCTCGGAAGGAATATGAACTGGCCTTAAAACTGAAACCAGATTTTACTCTGGCACGGCAAGCCATAGAATCTCTTGATAGAGATTTTCAAGGTTTTAGGTTAAGATAAACCAATTATTCCTTAGCTCCTTGCTACCACACTCTCCCTTAATAGGTCTTCTCAAACAAACTATTAACAGAGCTTACTTCATGAAACAATTCATCTTTTTTAGAAAAATAACGTAATCATCTTAGAGCGGAATAACCTCCCCTTCGATATTACCCTTTGTCACCTTGAGTACAGCAAGGCTATTCTGAGAATTGCCAGCGAGAATGCAGCCTGGATTGAGAAATAATATCCTTCCGATTTGCTTGTTCATGGGAACATGGGTATGACCAAAGAGAACTGCTTGTACATCTTCAGTAATTATTCTTTCAAATAAGCAGTCAATCCCCTGCCTTACCCGGTATATATCTCCATGCGTTATAAATATCCTCATACTATCAAATTCTATTATCTTTTCTCGCGGCAGGAATGGATAGGCATCTACATCCATATTTCCAGAAACAGCCCCCACAGTAAGCCCAACTTTTTTCCCTATCTCAATGGCATCCTGATAATAATCCCCCAAATGGATGAGACAATCTATCTTTCCCAGTCTTTTGAAGGCATTCACCGCCATCCGCACATTTCCATGAGTATCAGACATTACTGCTATTCTCAAAAATTGCTCCTAACTAAACAGCGTGCGGATTGCCCTACCCAAGATTTCCCAATTCATATTGAATCAATCCAACAGTGACTATTGCGGCAGTCTCTGTCCTTAAAATCCTCTGACCTATACCGACAGTTATAAAACCAGCCTCTCTTGCCCCTGTAATCTCTGCGTCTTCAAAACCACCTTCGGGTCCAATCATGACCGCAATATTATTTAATCCCAAATCCTTAACATTCAAAATAGTCTTTTTAAGATCAGTATCTTTCTCATTTTCCCAAAAAAGTATTTTTAAATCACACTGTGCGGTTGCATGAACTGCGTCAGCAAAATTGCAATATGGATGGACTTGTGGAATGCTGGCGCGTCTGCACTGTTTCGCAGCTTTCAACGCTATCTCTCCCCATTTATGAGATTTTTTCTGCTTAGCATCTCGTTCTTCAATGCTTATGGAGCATTTTGACTTAAATGGAATAATAGAAGAAACTCCTAACTCTGTAACCTTCTGGATTATTAGCTCCATCCTTTCTTTTTCAGGAATGGCCTGGAGGAGCGTTATTGTTAAATCAGATTCAACTGATTCGCAAGGCCCTTCAAAAACAAAAATCTCTGCCTTATCAGACTTAAGCTTTGTAACCCTTGCCCTAAAAAATTTCCTTTCTGCATTGCAAACTGTATATGCCTCCCCAACCCTTGGCTTCCAAAGTAAAAGGTTTTGAAAATCCTTACCTGTCAATAAATAAGAATTGCTAATAAAAAGCCCATCTACAACAACCATCCCAGACTCATACATAAAGGCATTCTATGACAATGTGCATTTAGTGTCAATTATCATACCTCAAAAAGCAACTTTGCAAATGATGCCAATTATGTTAAAAAAAACTATGCTCTGGGTATTCTTTGCCCTGCTCACAGCCTTTTCTCTATCAACTGCTGACGCCTTAAGTAAAAGGGCGATGGCCCCTGATAGAAGCACTCAGGGGCAGGCAAAGAGTGATGAATATGTGATTGCCTGGGTAAGGGAAGGCTATGCGCTCCCTTTTATTGCGCTGGCATTCTTTTTCATCCCGATACCGCATCTTGATAAGACATTCTGGCTCTCTGTTCTCGTCCTTCTGCCGTTGGAGATTGCTGCGCTCATCCTCTATGTAAAGGCAATAAAACTTTCTCCTCTATCTCTCACCATACCGTATATGGCCTTAAGCCCTGTTTTTATAATCATCATAGCCTTTTCCCTGCTCGGTGAATTGCCTGACAAATCAGGGTTTGCAGGGATATTCCTTATTACTGTTGGCGCATATTTATTAAATGCAAAGGCAAGCAGTCTTGGACTTCTTGGGCCTATAAAGGCGATTGCAAAAGAGCGGGGCTCTGTGCTGATGATTATTGTTGCGATCATATACAGCGTCACATCAACGATAGGTAAGATAGCTGTCCAGCACTCAAGTCCGATATTTTTTGGTTTTTTTTATCCATTACTTCTGACTATTGCATTATCAATAGTTGTGGGTGCTAAGGGAACTTTACATGGGGTGGTATCAAGACCGGCAACCTTTTTAACCATCGGCATATTTACAGCTATAATGATTTTATCCCATTTCCTTGCTATAAGTATGGCTGATGTTGCGTATGTAATCTCAATCAAAAGGACAAGCCTTATCTTCAGCGTGCTTTACGGATGGGTTGTGTTCAAGGAAGTAGATATAGGAGAAAGGCTGCTCGGAAGCGGGCTTATGTTAGCAGGGATTGTTTCAATAACGGTGTTTTGATATAAACTGTAATGACAGTGGCGCATGCTGTAGGGTCTTTTGTCCCCCTGTGGGGGTGGGGACAGATTTCAAATCTGTCCCCCTCTGGAGGAGGTAGGGGGAGGAAAGCGCCTCCATGACAGGCAACTCCCGATTGAATCCCCGATTAAAACAAGCTATTGGGGGCTGTCCCTCCCAGAAAGGACGATAAAAATACAAATGGATAATGGGTCTGCAATAAAAGATACCCTCAAAACCGTGTTCGGTTTTGACACCTTCCGTCCAAATCAGGAAGCAATCATCAAGGGCATTCTGAATAAGCAGGATGTTTTTGCCGTAATGCCCACAGGCGGCGGAAAGTCGCTCTGCTATCAACTGCCGGCAAAGATAATGTCCGGCGCCGCAATCGTCATCAGCCCGCTTATCTCTCTGATGAAAGACCAGGTTGACGCTGCGCGGACAAACGGAATAGCCGCGGCTTATATGAATAGTTCGCTGAATGATCAGGAAGTGTCTGACCTTTATCGAATGTTGAAGGGTAACAAGATAGAACTGCTCTACATAGCGCCTGAACGTTTTGCCATGCCGAATTTCCTGGATATACTGAAAGACATTCCCATCTCTCTTTTTGCCATTGACGAGGCACACTGCATATCCGAATGGGGGCATGACTTCCGGCCTGATTATCTGAGCCTATCTGTTATTCCCAAAATGTTCCCCAATGCGCCCATAGCCGCCTTTACTGCAACAGCAACATTCAAAGTCCAGGAAGATATATGCCGAAAGATTGGCCTCAGAAAGCCTTTTGTTGTCCGTGCCTCATTCAACCGGCCGAATCTCTTTTATCAGGTAGAAAGAAAATCCCGCGGGGAATCGCAGATATTGGAATTCCTCAGGGCTCATCCTGACGAGTCCGGGATTATTTACCGCACCACGCGCGACTCTGTTTCGGAGACTGCTGATTTTCTCAAAGCCAACGGAATCAGCGCCATTCCCTATCATGCAGGACTGCCCCCGGAGGTGCGGGATAAAAATCAGGATGCGTTCAACAGAGACGAGGCATCGGTGATTGTGGCGACCATCGCCTTTGGCATGGGCATTGACAAATCCAATGTGCGGTTTGTCATCCACGCAGACCTTCCCAAAAATATAGAGGCATATTATCAGGAGACAGGCCGCGCAGGCCGCGACGGAGAGCCTGCCCGCTGCCTCCTCTTTTTCGGCAGAGGAGATATCCCCAAGATACGTTATTTCATTGACCAGATAACCAATGACGCGGAACGTTTCCTCTCCCTTGAAAAGCTGAATCAAGTTATAAGGTTTGCATCGCACAATGTGTGCAGGCGAAGGCAGCTTCTGGGTTATTTCGGGGAGGTCTATCCTGCTGACAACTGCGGCAACTGCGATATCTGTTTAGGCGCTGTTGAACGGTTTGACATTACGAGAGATGCGCAGATAGTGATGTCTGCCATGTCAAGGACAGGGCAGAGGTTCGGCATTGGACACATCATTGACATTGTAATCGGCGCTGACACAAAACGCATTCGCGCACTTGAGCATGACAAGATAAAGACCTACGGCAGTGGAAAAGATAAGGACAAAAACCACTGGCAGTTTATTGTTGACGAACTCCTTGCGCAGGATGCTATCAAACAGGAGGGAAATCCCTATCCGGTATTAAAGCTGACACAGAAGGGTTCAAATATCCTGTATGGCAAAGAGCAGATTGCGGCCATAAAGAGGGAAGAGACAAAAGAAAGGGCACGGGCAAAAAGAGATGGCTTTGAAGAGTATAACCAAGCCCTTTTTGAAAAGTTGCGGATACTCAGGAAGAGGATTGCCGATGATGAGGGAGTGCCTCCCTTTGTCGTGTTCTCCGACAAAACACTGCATGAGATGTGCAGATATTATCCTGCTGAGCTGCCGGATATGAGAAGGATCAGCGGCGTCGGCGATGCAAAGTTGGAGCGATACGGCGATAAGTTTATTCTGGAGATTGCGAAATACCTTGCCGAAAACCCAAATGCACAGCGCAATCCTAAACTTGTCCCTGCAAGCCTAAAGCAGGGATCCGAAATCACGGGGACTGTTGAAGAAACATACCGGCTGTTCCAAACGGGTCTATCGTCTCTGGAACAGATAGCGGCGCAGCGCAGCCTCGCGCCCTCAACCATTGCAAGCCACATAGAAAAACTCATTCAGGCAGGCAGTGATATTGACATAGACCGTCTGGTAGAGCCTGCAAAGAGGCGCGAGATCGAGGAGTTGTTTTTCACGCTGAAACAGTGGAGCCTGAAACCTGTTGTTGAGGCCGGAAACGGGAGGATAAGTTACGAAGAAGCTCGGCTGGTCAGGGCGCATATGATGATAAAGAGAGCCGTAAAATAGCGATTTTAAACCTCGCTATTTTACAAACCTGCGATTTGCCTGCCATACTTCGTTATCGGACAATTTTTACTCCTCACCGTATCGGTGAACATACGGCTCGTCGTAAAAATTG
>MGQA01000106.1:23369-23790 GCA_001797665.1 Deltaproteobacteria bacterium GWF2_42_12
AATGGAAGAAAATGCTCCAGATTATCGAAGAAACCTTTGACCTCGTCCTTCGTAATTTCAGAGAGTCGCAAGAGATAGACCTTAGCGAAGTTTCCTTCATGGACCCTTACGGGATGGTCGGCCTTCTTGAGATAGGCGAGCTTTTGAAGATAGACGGCATCAGAAAAACTATCCTCCTCCCCCAATCTGAAGATGTCCTCAAATATCTTGAAAGGATGGATTTTTTCAGATTCGCAGAGGAATATTTCGATCTTAAATTTTCAAATCCCCCCTCACCCCCCTTTGCTAAAGTGGGGAATTCGTTAACTCCCCCTTTGAAAAAGGGGGACATAGGCAATACTGTTCGGAATGATTATTGCGTATAGGCATTGAGAGTTTACTGTGGGGATATGAAAGGAAGTGAGGGTAGGGTTTCTTATAG
>MGQA01000106.1:23812-25138 GCA_001797665.1 Deltaproteobacteria bacterium GWF2_42_12
GGCAGGAGAAAGGCGCACCTATACATCAGCGTTACATAGGGTAAAAAAGCCCCTATGACACTCAGACCTTTTTCTTTTTATCTTCGGCCTCTTTGAGTTTTTTGATATGCCATGCTAAATCTTCATCATCAGCCCACCCCATAAAGTAGAAACATAACATTTCAAAGGTGCGTTTATTAGGTGGACACCCTGTCCAGAGGGTGATTAACATGCTGGCTATAAGGGCGCAATAGACCTGGATAGTAACCCCGTTTTCAGAAAGGGCTATCAGGTGCGTGCATCCAAGAATACACTTGAACCAGCGGAAGAATAGTTCAATCTGCCATCTGCAGCGATAGATAAGGGCTATAAGCTCGGCAGGGAGGTCTATACGGTCTGTTACAAGGAGAAGGGTATAATCAGTATCGGTTATTCTAAAGGTTTTTTTACTCGACACCCTTGATTTTATAGGTCTTGATCTGTCCCCTTTACAAAAGACCTCTACGATACGAACATTTTGGGTAATGTCACCTTGTTTGCTCTTGCAACCTAAGGAAACAACTTGATCCCTTTGAACTCCTGCTTTTTTGTCATCATCTGTTAGAGGTCTTTCTTCAAGGGTTTCCCATATGGCGTTATCTCTTAAACGTCCTACAAAGGAGCTTTTGATGTTTATAATATCTTGGAAGAGTGTATACTCACTATAACCGGCATCAATCACATAGAGCTTATTGGGAGATAGGAAGCTTCTAATTATGGTCTTTTCATTGGTGTTGCCATCAGTGATTTTTACATTAGCAGGCATAGCTTTTAAGATATCAAACTCGAGATGGAGTTTAGCGGCCCTGTGCCGGTCATCAAGCCATAAAGCCCAGAGCATCTTAGGCAGGGCTGGAAGGAGTGTGCCGTCTACAGCTACAAGCGATTGTTGAAGGACTTTAAGTTTAGGGTCTTTCTCTAAAGGAGAAGCCTTATCAGCCAGTTCTTTGATTACAGGGGCAAGAAGGTCGGCATCAAAGACAGTGGAGGCCTCAGAAAGTGTAGTAAGACCTAATCCTTTAATGTTAAGTTCTTTCTTGACCTTGTTAAGGTGAGAGACCTGTTGAATCCCACGAAGGCTGGTCAATACAGGATTGAAGAAGTAGAGAAGTATTAGGGAGATATATTGGTCAAAGTGGAGGTCTCTATTATGGTGGTCTTTAACGAGATGAAAGCGTTTGAGCAAATGGAAAAAATCACGGAGGTATTTAAATCCTTGCAGGTCTTTTTCCTTGATAAGTTCTTTTTTCTTACGCCCTCTGCCACTTTTTACTGAACCATTAGACATGGTTTGAATTATGGCATAAA
>MGQA01000106.1:25160-32630 GCA_001797665.1 Deltaproteobacteria bacterium GWF2_42_12
TATTTTTATAAATAATATCATATAGTTATAGGTTTTTTCTTAAAATAGCGTATGCAATATTTATTCCGAACAGTATTGGGACTGTCCCCATTTACGGTGAGGCGGAAATTAGGATGCGTCGGGGAACCCACGCCAGTGGGTCGGGGACTGTCTCTGAGAGTTGGGAGGATTGATGGGTTTTATAAAAGGGAGTTCTGTTGGTCTGGAGATTAGCCAGGAATTTATAAGCGTTGTTGAGCTTGAGTCTAATGGCAATGGATTTGCCCTTAAAAGATATGGGAAGACAGAAAACATATCTTCGCTTATAAATCCATCGTTCAGCGCAAAGAATATTGCAGATGAAGAAAAATTTAAAGAAGCTGTAAAAAACCTCTTTCAAAGAAATTTAATAAATACAAGGCATGTATCTGTAGCCCTTCCTGATGACAGTGTAAAGGTTTCATTCCTTGAATTTGAAGATATTCCAAAAGAGCGGGATAAGGTAATGGAGCTCATAAAATGGAATATTAAAAAGGCTCTGCCTTTCCCGGATAGCGAGGCTGTAATTGATTTCCAGATTATGGAATCCCCTGCAGGAGCGAATCGTCTCTACAAATTGGCAACTGCTATTATGAGAAGGACTGTTTTAGACCAGTATGAAAGGCTTCTTACTGCTTGTCAGTTCCATCCGGATTCCATCCTTCCATCCTCATTTGCTATGTATAATCTTTATCATGACAATCTCGCAGGGGCCGAATTGTGCGCCTTACTAACAGCATCAAAGAAAAAAATAAGCGCTACTGTCATTAAAGACCGCAAGCCCTGTTTTTTTAGAAACAAGGGGATAGATGATGAGCAGCAAGGAGTAAGGGAGATAGTGGCTTCTATCAACTATTATCAAGATGTTTATGCGGCAATGCCTAAAAAGTTATATTTTATTGACCTTGGATTTGGTTTTGCAAATTTAAAAGAAGGGCTTGAGAAAAATCTGGAGGGTTTAGATATAAGACCTCTGAGGATGTCAAGCGTCATAAAGGATGTTAATGGCTCTCTCGATAATTTTTCAGGCGCTGCAGGCGCGGCATTGAGAACAGAAAGTGGGAAATGAGATAAGAAGATGCGGCTTACAATAAATCTTGCGCAGTCAAATTATATAAAAAGACAGCCCCAGTATCGGCTGTATCTACCTTTAGCAGTACTCCTGTTAATTACTTTCGTTGGAAACTATCTCTGGTATCATTCTATAAACTCTGATATGGCAAGGTATCGCGAAAAACTAAATAAAATAGTGGAAGGGTCTTTAACATCAAAACCAGTTTCAGAAGAATCTGTTTCACAGAAAGAAAAAGAAGTTCTGATAAAGGAGGCGGTTTTTATCAATAATATTATCAAAAGCAAGTCTCTATCCTGGTCAGGTTTTCTTGCGCACCTTGAAAAGGAGATTATACCTAACATAAGCCTGGTCAGTTTAACCCCAAAGGTAGTTGAGGATAAGGTGAGGATAGATGTTAAAGGGGTGGGCAGAGACCTTAAGACCATTACCAGATTTATGGACAAGCTTGAAAGGTCACCTGCATTTCAAGGCGTATTTTTATCGCGTTCTTCAGATGCAGATGTCAATGGAGAGAGACTGGTTAACTTTATCATGGAGCTGGAGTATATCGGCAAATGAGGAAACATTACTTATACAGCGTTATCGCAATAGTTGCAATTAACATCGGTTTTTATTACGGCCTTATCCTTCCCCACAAGGCAAAGGCAGACAGTATCTTTAAGGAGATTGAGATGAAAAGGGCTGAGATGGTGACAATTAAGCCGTCAGCTACCTTTTCTGAGATAAAGGCTGATATTACAAAGTTTAAGGATATGCTTCCGAAAAAGGCAGAGATGACGAATATTATAAGGGAGATAGATGGGCTTGCCAGGGAAGTATCCCTTGCTATCCATGATATTACATATGAGCCTAAAAAGACTGAAGAGGGCGGTATATTTCAGGTCTCATTTTCCTTTCCTGTTGAGGGAAGATATGTCAAAATTAAAAGTTTGATTTATAAACTCGAAAGTTCCCGAAGAATGTTTACTATAGACAGTCTGAGCCTTGAAAAGGCATCTGGCAAGGAAGATATAAGACTTAAAATCAGGATGTCAGCTTATCTTAAAAGTTAAGTTGTTTTAAATATGGATAGGAAAAAACTATTATACATACTACTGGCAGTCCTCGGCCTTTCTATTTTGTATCGAGTAGCGACTACTCAAGAGGATAAGCGAGTGCCTTTAAAGTATAAGACAGGGAGTGTAGAAGCAGCCAGAAGCCCTAAGACGTTGAGTAAGGATGAGATGCCGCGAATAGAGCTGGCAAAACTTAAGTCTGTTAAGAGAGGGCCTCCTGCAGATGGCGTAAATCTATTCTATCCATTTTTTATAAAGGCAGAGCTTCCTAAACCGCAACAGCCGCCGCCTATTCAACCGCCGCCCCTTGATCCAGTTGAGGAGGAATTAAAACTATTCCACTTTATGGGTTTTTTGGAAAAACAGGAAGCTGCTGGTCGTGATAAAAAATTCTTCTTGGCTAAAGGCCAAAATATCTATATAGTAAAAAGTGGCGACACTATCGAAGGAAGATTCAAAGTGGATGTGCGGCCTGGAATTGTAGAGATAGTTGGAATTGATTCTGAAAAAAGGATTACAATCCCTGTTGAGGAGAAGTAGATGATAGAGAAGTCAGGAGTCAGGAGTTTAGGGTCAGGAGTTGGAAACTGCAAAAAAGAAGATAAGAAGTTAAGAAGCTGGGAAGTTAAGAAGCCTCAATCTCTCAACTTCTCAGTTTCTCAACTTCCAAAGTTCAGTCTTTTACTGCTTACTGTTTACTGCATACTGTTTTTCGCGGGTTGCGCTGGCAGATGGGCGTATCATAGAGGGGATGGTTTTGCCAGTCAGGGTAAATGGGATGAAGCAGTTATAGCCTTTACAGAGGCCCTCAGTAAAGACCCGGGAAATATAGAATACAATATACGTCTTATTATGGCTAAAGAAAGGGCAGCAGAATCTCATTATCAAAAGGGGACAGATGCAGTCTCACAGGATAAACTTGATGATGCTATTCGCGAATTTCAGGTGGCTGTGGCTTTGAATTCTGCCCATGATGCAGCAGATTCAGAGATGAAAAAGGCTATAAGGATAAAGGAGTCTCGCATCCATTATGAATTGGGGTTAGAACTCGAAAAACAGGGAAAATTTTCAGAGGCAATGTCTGAGTTTCAAGCGGCCTTGAGGATAGACCCTAAAAATATTAAAGCCAAAACCGCAAAAGAGGCTGCTTCTGAGCGACAAAAGAAGGCATTAGAGGCGCAACTGACTAAGGATAGGGCAGAAAAGCCTTTATATTCCACAAAACCGATTACCCTCCAACTCAGGGACGTTCAACTCAAACAGGCATTTGAGATACTGGCAAAGACCGTTGGTGTAAGTATTTTTTTCGATGAAGGGGTCCGAGATGTGAAAACTTCATTCTTTATTAAGGATAATCTTTTCAGCCATGCCCTTGAACTAATGCTTAGGACAAACAATCTCTTTAAGAAACAGGTAGATGACAATACAATTCTGATTATTCCTGATACGCCTGCAAAGAGGAAACAGTACGAGGACCTTTTAATACAGATATTTTATCTTTCTAATGCAGACGCCAAGAAGGCTGTCAATATGCTCAGGACCCTCTTGAATATTCGGCAGGTCCATGTAAATGAAGAACTCAATGCGCTCGTTGTGCGGGAAACCGCTGAAAAGATGGAACTTGTAAAGAAACTTATCGATGTCAATGATAAGGCTGATGCAGAGATATACCTTGAGCTGGAACTGCTGGAGGTAAACCGTTCTAAACTCAGAGAAATTGGCCTTAAACTAAGTCAATATTCAGTGAGCGCTGGCATAGCGCCATCAGGTGGAAGCCTCGGCGATATTCTTACCCTTGGCATTTTAAAAGACCTCACAGATAGCAACTATCTTTTTTCAATCCCATACGCAACTATAAACTTTGCAAAATCTGAAGGATTGGTAAAGACGCTCGCAAATCCCAGGATAAGGGTTTTAAACAGGAAGAAGGCGCGTTTTGCCATTGCAGACAGGGTGCCTGTTGCCATCTCCACAACTACAGTTTCACAGACCTCTACAACAGGTACTACACCTGAATATAAAGAGGTCGGCGTAAAGATGGATTTTGTGCCCACTGTGCACACAGACACTAACGAGATTACCCTTGAAGTTAAACTCGAGGTTTCATCACTGGGCGAAAAGGTCACGCTTCAGTCAGAGGGAAAATCCACAGAGGCATATACTACAAGGAGCAGAAATGCAGAAACCTTTTTAAGATTAAAAGATGGCGATAAGGCTGTGCTTGCTGGACTTATCTCAGATACGGAGAGGACATCTGTATCTAAGATACCATTTTTATCTGATATCCCGGCATTGGGCGCGCTTTTTACAGCAAAGGGCGATAAAACCGAAGAAACAGATATATTAATGTCTATTACTCCAAGGATTATTAGGGCAATGGAGGTTTTACCTGATGAGAATCAGCCTATACAATCAGGCAGGGAAGAGACATATACAGGGGGAACATTGCAACCTGTTATGCCTCCGACAATGCCTATGCCTCCCCATGCACCATCAGGGGCTCCTGAAGAGCCGGCTGGATTCATACCCCCGCCTCCACCCCCTCCGCCAATGCCGCAGTGAAATCAATTCTCAATAAATATATCACTGGGTTTACCCTCATAGAATTGGTGATAGTCATGGCTGTTTTGGCGATATTAGCATCTGTTGCCATGCCGCTGGCCCGGATGTCTGTAAAGAAGGGGAAAGAACTTGAGCTCAGGCAAAATTTGAGGATAATGCGGCAAGCTATTGACAAATACAAAGAGAACTACGATAAACATCTTTACAAGAAAGAAGAAGAGGTTGACCGTTCAGGCTATCCAAAGACACTTGAGGAATTGGTAGAAAAGAAGGTCTTAAGGCGCATCCCTATAGACCCGTTCACAGGCAAGACTGATTGGATTACCGCATCATATACAGATGACCCTGAAAGCAGTTTTAGCGATGAGAAAGATGTGTTTGATATAAGGTCTGCCTCAAATGGGACTGCCATGGATGGGACAAAATATAGTGAATGGTAACATACTAAGGTTAAGGATGAGGATAAGGTTTAGGAAGAAAAGCAAGGTTAAGGCTGAGGCTGAGATTAAGGAAGAAAAAAGCGAAAATAAGTAGCCCTCAATCTTAGCCTTAACCACAACCAGTTTTTCTTATGAAGCGTATTGGTAAAAAGACTGCCATGGAATGGTTCAAACATAATAAGGGATTTACATTAATAGAACTCCTTATCGTCATGAGCATAATAGCAATACTTGCGACGATTGCCCAGCCCTCTTTCAGACAGGCGGTTATCAAGGCAAGGGAGGCTGTATTAAAGGAAGACCTTTTTGTGTTCCGGGATACAATTGATAAATATTACAGTGACCACGGTAAATATCCGGCTACACTCGATGACCTTGTCCAGGGAGGCTACCTAAGGACGATTCCAAAGGACCCGTTTACAAATTCTACTGAAACATGGCAGCTCATATATAGCGAAGGAGAGGGCGAATACTGTGCTGATTGCACCGAAGGCGATGAGCAGGGGATATTTGATGTGCATAGTGGGAGCGACCTCGTTGCCCTTGATAGCACGCCGTATAATGAATGGTAGTTTTATGAATTCCAAAGGCTTCACCCTCATAGGCCTTGCAGTGATTATAGCCATCATGGGGATTGTATTGATGACTGTGAGCCGTGTTTACAGCACTGTGGTGAAGCGGGATGTAGAAGAGGAACTCTTATTCCGTGGCGATGAGATAAAGGATGCCATTGATTCATATTTTAAGATTGGAAATACCTATCCCAGAGATTTTGAAGAGCTTTTAAAAGACCAGAGAGGGGTGAATCCAAAAAGGCATCTGAGGAAATTATATAAAGACCCTGTGACGAAAGAAGAGTGGGATAAAATCATTGATAAGGCAGGCCGCATCATAGGGGTAAGGAGCAAAAGCGAGAAAGAGCCTCTGAAAAAGGCCGGCTTCACCGATGAATATAAATCTTTTGAGGGAAAGACAAAATACAGTGAGTGGGAATTTATCAGTAAACCCCGTTAGAAAGTTTTTGACTTTCTAATTCAAGGACTCACACGAGGTATTAGACCCCATTTTCGTTCAAAAAGGAATTTTGTTTTTATTCGCGCTGAAAGCAGCTGGACTTTCTAACAGGGTAAACCCGCAGGAGCCTTGGCTCATGTGCCTTTGGCGGCGGGCATGATAATTGGATTTTTGTAGCGTTGGGGTTTATCCCTAACGAAAAAACCGTTGCCCATAAAGGGCAACGCTACGGTAATTTAAATGTGAAGCATTTTCGGAGCAAAAAACGGATAATCATCATGGGAGCTGCTGGTAGGGATTTCCATAATTTTAACGTATGTTTCAGAGATAATCCTGCGTATGAAGTTGTTGCCTTTACAGCAACCCAGATACCATTCATCGAGAATAGATTATATCCAAAAGAACTTGCGGGATATTTATATCCCAATGGAATTCCAACATATACTGAAGAAAGACTTGCGTCACTCATAGAAGAGTATCAGATCGATGAGGTAATTTTTTCTTATAGCGATGTGTCACATGAATATGTAATGCACAGGGCGTCTCTGGTAACAAGTCTGGGGGCTAATTTTATTTTGCTTGGCGCTGAAAAGACCATGCTTAAGGCAAATAAACCAGTAATATCCGTATGCGCTGTCAGGACAGGCTGCGGCAAGAGCGGCGTTACAAGACGTATCTGTAGTGTCCTTGTTGAAAAAGGGAGGAAACCTGTTGCCATCCGTCATCCAATGCCTTACGGAGATTTTATCAAACAAAGGGTTCAGCGATTTGCCACTCAGGAAGATTTTATAAAATGTGATTGCACCATTGAAGAGCGAGAAGAGTTTGAGCCGCTTGTTCATGCAGGTATTACCGTATATGCAGGGGTGGATTATACAGATATTTTAAAGAACGCTGAGAAAGAGGGGGATATCATTGTGTGGGATGGCGGCAATAATGACCTCCCTTTTATAAGACCGGATTTAGAAGTCGTTATACTCGACCCGCACAGGCCATGTCACGAGCTTAAGTATTATCCAGGAGAGACAAATTTTAGGAGGGCTGATGTATTGGTAATAAACAAGATGGACACTGCCAAAAGTTCTGATGTAGATGTTGTTATGAAAAATATAAGAGATGTAAATCCAGCGGCAACTGTTGTATATACTGCCTCTGTCATAGAGGTCACAGATGGGAAATTAATCGAAGGCAAAAGGGTGTTAGTGGTAGAAGATGGTCCGACCCTTACCCATGGTGGCATGACCTATGGGGCAGGGATTGTTGCTGCAGAAAGGTATCATGCAAAAGAGGTAGTTGACCCACGGCC
>MGQA01000106.1:32659-40926 GCA_001797665.1 Deltaproteobacteria bacterium GWF2_42_12
AAACTCTGGCTCTGTATCCTGTGGTAAAGAATCTTATACCAGCTATGGGTTACGCATCTCAACAGAGAAAAGATTTAGAAGATACGATAAACAATACACCCTGTGAGCTTGTGCTTATTGCAACACCTGTGGATTTGACTGAGCTAATAAAGATTAACAAGCCTACCATGCGGATAAACTATGAGATAGAGGAGATAGGCAGGCCAACCATTACTGATGTGATTGAGAAGTTTCTGCATGGTGCCGTAAAATAGCGATTGAAAACATCGCTATTTTACCCCCACACCAAAGTTTTTGGTGTGGGGGTTTACAAACTGGCGTCCGCCTTAGGCGGATGCCTGCCCTACTTCGTTGTCGGCACGCTCAGCGTGCCTTGACCAAGCTTAGCTTGTGGTCGGCGCATCCCTGATAAAAGCACTCAGGGACATGTTTTTGCTCTTCACCGTATCCTCCCCCTGTCCCCCTCTATGAGGGGGATTAAGGGGGAGGGCTTCATCGCAAAAATGGCCCTTTCCCCGACTGAATCTATCGGGGACAACTTGCCAGTTTCCTCAAAAATCAATGTCTATTTTTGGGAGGATAGATGAAAATATAATATTTTGCTATTTGCGTATAAAATCTTCTTAATACCTGTCTACCGTGCTGACGGCACAGGCGGGAAGGTCTACTTCTCAAACTGATAAACCAACTCGTTTTTACCAATCATGCCGAGTTCCTTTCGTGCGACCACTTCTATATATTTATCGTCGTTCTTTAACAAATCAATTTCATTTCTAAGAGATGCATTCTCGGTTTCGATTTTTTTCTTATATCCTAATATTGAATCTCTTTCTCTGGATAGTTTATACAGGCGAATAAGCCCGCGCTCTCCAAATATGGTTATGAAAAAAAGTATTACAACAAACAGAGACAACAGAATATAATGCTTTTTTTTCTTGCAGAGCTTAACAGCCATATGTTTAATTATTAGCAGAGTATAGTAATAAAGTCAAGATGATGTATAAACCGTAAAATAGCGATTGAAAACCTCGCTATTTTACAAACTGGCGATTTGCCTGCCATACTTCGTTGTCGGCACGCTCAGCGTGCCTTGACCAAGCTTAGCTTGTGGTCGGCGCATTTTTGCTCTTCACCGTATTGGTTACATACGGCTCATCGCAAAAATGGCCTCCGCCTTGTCTGGCAGTCAACTTGCCAGTTTCCCCAAAAATCAATGTCTATTTTTGGGATAAATGATGATGACATAAATTCAATTTGTAATGACTTTATTTCTTATCTTTGATAGATTTTGCCTATGCCATTCGTAAAAGAGACGGTTTACATAAACGCTCCGCCTGAAAAGGTCTATGATGTTATTGCAGATGTAGAGAATTTTTGGAGGTTTTCAAATCTTATAAAGTCAATTACCGCAAGCGGAGCGGCAACATATCATTGGATTGTTAATGTATATGGCATTGAGCTTGAATGGGAGGCAAAGGTGGTTGAGAACATAAAACCAACAAGGTTTGCGTGGGAATCAATATCTGGCGTCGAAAATTCAGGCGCTTATATACTGGAGTCTACAAAAGACGGCACAAATGTTATATTCTCTATGGAATATCATCTGCCTAACCTCATTCTGGAAAAACTCGCGCAGGTCGTGACAGGCGGATTTATGGAAAAGGTAGCCTCTGAGATATTGGCAAATGTGAAAAAAGAATTAGAAGTTTCTTAATGACTTTTTTGCATTCTTTTGGTAATCTTTTTTTAATACATGGATGAGGGCAGTAGGAAGTGGGAGATAGAAAAGGACTTTCCCATATCCCGCTTCCCATCTCCTACACGCCATCATTTTGGAGGACATCAGTGCAGGCAATAAAGACAGGCGTTTGGAACGGAGTAATTCGGGAATTTTATGACTTTCTTCCCAGGGTAAAGGAAGATGCAATTGTGACCCTGAATGAGGGCAATACACCTTTGATTGAGGTGAAAAACCTTCGGGATATTGTCGGGGATGTCAAGTTATATCTGAAATATGAAGGCCTTAATCCGACCGGCTCATTTAAAGACAGGGGAATGACTATGGCTGTATCAAAGGCCAAGGATGATGGTTCCCATGCTGTGATATGCGCTTCAACAGGCAATACCTCTGCTGCTGCAGCAGCGTATGCATCAAGGGGAGGTCTTCGCGCCTATGTCCTGATACCGGCAGGTAAGATTGCGCTTGGTAAGTTATCGCAGGCAATGATGCACGGCGCAACAGTTGTACAGGTAGAAGGCAATTTTGATGAGGCCCTATCAATTGTAAAAGATATTGCCAAGACATATCCTATAACATTAGTTAATTCAATTAACCCTTACAGGCTTGAAGGCCAGAAGACAGCAGCATTTGAGGTGTGCAATCATCTGGGTTTTTCGCCAATATATCATTTTTTGCCTGTAGGGAATGCTGGTAATATTACTGCGTATTGGAATGGATATAAAGAGTATAGAGGAAGGGGTATCATAAATACACTTCCAAAGATGATGGGGTTTGAGGCAGAGGGCGCAGCGCCTATTGTAAGGGGCTATCCCATAAAAAACCCAGAGACTGTTGCCTCAGCAATCAGGATAGGAAATCCCTCAAGTTGGCAGGCTGCTGTAAAGGCAAGGGATGAGTCCGGCGGCGTGATAGACATGGTATCTGATGATGAGATTATTTATGCATATAAACTCCTTGCGTCAAGGGAAGGGGTGTTCTGCGAACCCGCATCTGCTGCATCCATTGCTGGTGTGATAAAGATGCATAAAAAAGGCATTTTTAAAAATGGTGATACGATTGTCTGCACACTAACAGGGCATGGTCTTAAAGACCCTGATACAGCAATCAAGTCATCTGACAAGCCAATCACTGTACCAGCAGAATTGGGGAAGGTAGTAAAGGTATTGGGATTTTAAAATAATAGAGGTAAGAATGGCTGAGTTCATAATAAAAAATAGATTTAGAAGATATATTTTATTGTCAAGCTGCTTTATAGCGATTATTTCTGTTTCAGTCTACGGAGGCTATACAAACGCTGGTATATTTCCATTTTTTAAAGAATCACCGAATCAGGGCGAGATGGTTCTAATCCCAGCCGGTGCATTCATCATGGGAAGCAGCGAAGAAGAGATACAGGGGGTTATTAAGGAATATGGTAAAAGGGGAGATTTTGTTGATTATGACTTCAAAAAAGAGACACCCAGACGGCAGATGCATGTAAAGGCCTTTTATATAGATAGGTATGAGGTGACGAATGCCCAGTATAAAAGATTTATTGATGCGACAGGCTACAAACCTCCTCATCACTGGGAAAAGGGCGTCTATCCAGCAGGTAAAGATAATCACCCTGTAATAAATGTAAGCTATGATGATGCTATGGCCTATGCCTTCTGGGCTGGCAAAAGACTGCCTACTGAAGAGGAGTGGGAGAAGGCTGCGAGGGGCAACAACGGACAGGTATACCCATGGGGGAATGAATTTAATCCAGAAAATGTCAGGACTGCCGAGGCATTATTAGCTACGTATTTAAGCCCAAGAGAACTTGTGAAATATGCAGCGCCAGTAGATGAATTTAAAAAAGATGAAAGCCCATATGGTGCTTATGATATGGCTGGGAATGTGATGGAGTGGACAGATAGCTGGTATGAAAAGGGCAAGACAAGGGTTGTTAAAGGTGCTGCATGGGTGCATATTGGACCCAGGGCAAGAAGCGCTTCAAAGGAAGGGGCAAGGTCTGATGAAATAAGCCATCTCATAGGCTTTCGATGTGCAATGAATGCGGATAAGGGGATAAAAAAGGCAGAGATTGAGAAGCAACTTTATGCGAGCATAAAGAATTAAGAAATTCCAGATTTTCTTATCTAATTCCTACAATTCCTGAGCAAACCACATGATCCCGCCGTAGGCGGACTCATCCGCCTTTGGCGGAGGGTATAAAAATTGGATTTTTGTAGCGTTGGGGTTTATCCCCAACGAAAAACCGTTGCCCATAAAGGGCAACGGTACGGTAATGTGAATATGAAGCATTTTCCCGAATAGGCAGATGAGGGGTGACAAATAATTCCCTCGCGGGTTCAAGTTTGTAACTTGAACCCAAATAGTTTGTATCAGGCAGATACGAATTTTGTGGAACAGGTTACAAACCTGCTCCTGCAAAAGGGGTGACAAATAATTCCCTTTTCCCTTGTGGGAGAGGGCAAGGGTGAGGGGTGTTTACCAGTGAAATATGTAATCTTAATAGGCGATGGGATGTCTGATGAACCCATTGAAGAACTCGGAAATAAGACGCCTTTACAGGCGGCAAAAACGCCAAATATGGACATGCTTGTTCAAAAAGGCTCAATCGGCCTTGTGAAGAATGTGCCTGAGGGCTATCCGCCTGGAAGCGATGTGGCTATCCTGAGTGTCCTCGGTTATGACCCAAAAAAATATTACACAGGCAGGTCTCCGCTTGAGGCAGCAAGCATGGGGGTTAAGCTTGGCCCAAATGATCTGGCCTTTCGATGCAATCTCGTTACCCTCGGTCAGCAGAATGGAAGGGTCTTTATGGGTGACTTCAGCGCAGACCATATTTCTACAGATGAGGCGCGGGAGATTATAAAGGATATTGATAAGGAGCTGAGCAGCGAAGGCATAAGATTTTATCCTGGTGTCAGCTACAGGCATTTAATGGTCTGGAATGGAGGGCCGGATGGCATTCAGACAACGCCGCCGCACGATATAACAGGCAGAATAATAGAGGAGTATCTTCCAAAGGGTGAAGGCTCGAAAAGACTTATCCAGTTAATGACTGCCTCTCAGATGATTCTCAAAGAGCATCCTGTAAATATGAAAAGAGAAGAAGATGGCCATAAACCAGCAAATTCCATCTGGCTCTGGGGACAGGGGAGGGCGCCCAAGATGCCAACGCTGAAAGAAAGATTTGATATCGAAGGCTCAGTTATATCAGCAGTGGACCTGGTAAAGGGGGTTGGCATATATGCAGGGCTTAAGGTAGTGAATGTGCCTGGAGCAACCGGCTATATTGATACGAATTATCAAGGCAAGGCAGAGTATGCGTTGAAGGAATTAGAGACGCGGGATTTTGTCTGCGTGCATGTTGAGGCGCCGGATGAGGCAGGTCATAATGGCGATTTAAAGAATAAGATAAAGGCCATTGAGGATTTTGATAAAGAGGTTGTTGGCAGAGTTATGGACGGTGTTACCCAATTCAAGCATTATAGAATTCTCGTGCTTCCAGACCATCCTACGCCTGTTGTAAAAAAGACACATACCAGAGACCCGGTGCCGTTTGCAATGTTTCCTGCAAAGGCATCCGCCTCAGGCGGAGGCGGTAAGGCGTTTACAGAAGCAGATGCAAAGGCATCAGGGTTATTTATCGAGGATGGATATAAGCTCATAAAGAGGTTTTTTGAGAGGTGATGAGAAGGTCAGAAAATCATAGCAGTTGGTAAATAGATAGAATTGTGTCAAGGTTGTCAATGTGAAGGAACTGACCACTTAACCCTATAAATGAATAATAAAGGTTTGACCCCCAAAGCTGCACACAATTTCCAAAGCTACAGTGACCCCAAAGCTACAGAGGGACTAATATTCAATTTTGAATATAAGTCCCTGAGAAAGTCTAATAAAATTCATCAGATACGTCAAACCATTTTTTTATTGACGGAACAGAAAACCTCTGATAATCTCTGCCTCAACCGTTCAGTTAATAACTTGTTCTCCCTGAGCGAAGCGAAGGGAGAACGCGGGGCTGAGCCGGTGCCCCTTCCCTCCGCTCCGCTACGGGAGAACCAGGGGCACGAAACCGACCGCTTCGCGGCGGCTCAGCCCCGCGTTATGCCGGAATATAAACCGGTAAGGCGGACGGAGAGAAGATAGGCGTATTCTGTACCGGCAGTATAGCTTGCGACACACCAAATAGACTTCATAACCTATAGAAAAAGAGGAAAACGCCATGCACTTCGTATTGAGAGCAAAAATATTTGTTGTAGCAACAATAGGGATAAGCCTCGTTCTCTGCCAGTCTGTGTTCGGAGAGGCAAGGCAAACCCCTGTGTCAACGCAACGGGTAATACTATTCAGCAGCGGTGTTGGATATTTTGAACATGCAGGCACGGTTAAGGGGAATAGCAGCGTTGAGTTGAGGTTTAAAACAGAACAGATAAATGACATCCTTAAATCGCTTGTGCTGGAAGACCTTGACGGCGGAAAGGCCGGAGTTGTTGTATATCCCTCGCAGGACCCGGTTGCAAAAACCTTGCGCAGTTTTCAGGTGGATATTTCGGAGAATCCATCTTTGCCAGCGCTGTTAAATCAAATACGCGGCGTAAAGATAAAGGCTACGGTTCATGGCGAAGAAATCAGCGGCTCCATCCTCGGTGTTGAGGCAAAACAAAAGGCTGTTGGAGAAAAGGAGAAGGTCATAGATGTTTGGGTGTTAAATATCATATCAGGCGCCAATATCCGCTCTGTTTCGCTGGATGATGTTCAGAAATTGGAAATTGAAGATTCACAGCTTCAGGTGGAATTGAACAAGGCGCTGACAACAGTTGCGCTGGAAAGAGATAAAGGTAAAAAGCCTGTGACCATGAACTTTGTCGGCCAGGGGGAAAGGCGTGTTCGGTTCGGGTATGTTGTTGAAACACCTGTCTGGAAAACAAGCTACCGTCTCATCTTATCCGATGTTTCAAAGGACAAATCGCATCTACAGGGGTGGGCGATTGTAGAGAATCAAACCGAGAACGATTGGAATAATATTGAACTCTCCCTTATAAGCGGAAGGCCCATTTCGTTTATATATAACCTGTATCAGCCCTTATACATTCCACGTCAGTTGGTGCAGCCGGAACTTTACACAAGCCTGCGCCCACAGACTTATGAAGCGGGCATAGGATTGGCCCAAGAGGAAGAGGCGGAACAATTCGCAGCAACGGACGAGGTTTCCCTTGCTGAAGAAAAGCTCGCTGCCAGAAAGATGGAAAAGGCAAAGGATTTTGCGGCTGCCCCTGTGATGGGCGGCATTGCGGCAAAACCTCTTATTAAAAAACCGATGGAGCCGATACACAGTATTGCATCTGTCGCTGATGCCGGCCAAATAGGAGAACTTTTTCAATACACGGTCGGAAATGTGTCGCTTCCGCGGCAGCAGTCCGCCATGATCCCGATTATTGCCGGCGATATTCAGGCAGAGCGTATCAGCATCTACAATCAGGGAGTTTTAGCAAAAAAACCTTTAAGCGGCGTAAGGGTCATAAATAATACAGGCAAGCATCTCTTGCAAGGCCCTCTTACGATCTTTGACGGCAATACATACGCTGGTGATGCCAAAATTGACGATATCCCGCCCGGGCAGGAGCGGCTGTTGAGCTACGCTATTGACATGAAGGTCCATGTAGATGCATCAAAGACAAAGCAGGAAGATACCATTCAGACAGGAAAAATCGTGAAGGGTATTTTGCATCTCACCAGAAAAAATGTCTTCACGCAAGAATATGTTATAGAAAACAAAGGCGATAAGGATAAGGTAATCATTATCGAGCATCCGTTCCGGCTGGGCTGGAAGCTTTCTGACAGTCCGAAACCCATAGAGACAACAGACAGGTTATACCGTTTTAAAGATTCTGTCGGACCAGGCAAGACTGCAAAGCTCATCATAAATGAGGAAATGATTCAGTCCGATACCATAGCGATACTTCCTGCTGATTTCGGCCAGCTTGAATTTTACAGCCGCTCCGGCAAGATTCCCCAAAAGGTAAGAGATGCCCTGGTGAAGGCAATGGAGCTAAAAAAGAGTATGTTGGATACGCAGCGGAAAATCTCGGACAAACAAAAAGAGGTGTCAGAGATTACGCAGGAGCAGCAAAGGATTCGTGAAAACATGAAAACCGTCAATCAAACAAGCCAGTATTATTCAAGGCTCCTTACAAAACTGAATGAGCAGGAGACAAAGATCGAAAAATTGCAGGTTCAAACAGATCAGCTCAAAGAGACCTATGAAAAGCAGCGAAAGGATTTGGAGGAGTATTTGTTGAATACAAGTGTTGAGTAAGCCGTGACCTATGGAAAAAGGGGAGTTGTTCATGAGCCGGATGTAGCCAAAGCTTTCAGCACTTCAACAGCAGTAAATGAGGCATGAGATCACTTCTCTCATAGCTCATAGCAAGCTCATAGGGTCAAGCAAGCTCATAGGGTCAGGTCTACTTAGTTGTCATTTAGTCTTTTCTGCCCATAACTTTGTTTGAATTGACATGAAAGTAGACCTGAC
>MGQA01000107.1:0-4430 GCA_001797665.1 Deltaproteobacteria bacterium GWF2_42_12
TGCAGTTGCACACATCCACAATTCCGCTCCAGCAATACTCCGTAACCTTATCGAGGGTCTACAATGTCTATACTATTATGGACTGATTAGTAAGTGGTTGATAATGTGAAGAAGCCTCGCCCATAGGGCGGGGCTCTTGTCTGCAGCGGCACGCTAAGCGTGTCAGCGGAAGATAAAACTCTAATTTTCATGCGCTTGCCTAAAACCTGCCTATCCGCCTCAGGCGGATAGAGTTTACGGTGAGCTATGGTAATTAATCTCGAACTCAACTTTTATCTCTGCGGAGACGTATTGCTATGACACAGCTTGTATTATCCAACTCTATTCAATCATATCTTGTCCAGATAAACAGGTTTCCTCTTTTATCAGCAGAAGAGGAGTTTGCGCTTGCGGTCCGTTTTAAAAAACATAACGACCTTGATGCTGCCCACAAATTAATAACCTCAAATCTGAGATTCGTTGTAAAAGTAGCGCTTGAATACAGATACTATGGATTGAAGCTCGCAGACCTTATTCAGGAGGGCAACATTGGCCTAATGAAGGCGGTAAAAAAATTCAATCCTGAAAAGGGTTATCGTCTTATAACCTATGCGGTGTGGTGGATAAAGTCTCACATTCAGGCATTTATATTAAAAAATTGGAATATTGTGAACAGAGGGACGGATAGCCTTAAGAAAAGACTCTTCTATCAACTTAATAAGAGTAGTGAAAGCCTGGCAAATCTTGATAAAACCGGTTCTGATTTTTTAAGGCGTAATACCATTGAACCTATAGATGCAGAATATCGCGATCTGTCTCTTGATAATAGGGTAAATCCGGGAGTGGGAAGTGAAGAAGAGATTACATACCTTGATATACTTCCAGATACATCTCAGAATCATGAGGATGCCCTTGCAGATATTCAGGAGCAAGGTATTGTAAAGGCTGAGGTCTCAAATGCCCTTAATGTGCTCAATTCAAAAGAGCGGTATGTAATAGAAAACAGAATTATGGCTGACCCTCCCCTTACACTTCGGGAGGTAGGAGAAAGACTTGGGATATCAAGGGAGAGGGTCAGGCAGATAGAAGAACAGGCCTTAAAAAAACTAAAACAAAGAAATAACCTTAAACTCTTAGCAAATAATATTTATTAAACCCACTCAACTTATATTAGCAGCGACGGAAATGGATTTCCCCACCTGAATCCGTTTGCTGCATTTTATTGACCTTTCGAATACTTTTCACACCGATTCATGTCAATTTTTCCTTTACACTGCCAGTCAAATAGGGTATTAAAATAGGTGTTTTATTGTAATTATTCGATTATTTGCTAACAAATGCACTGAATAAGGGGTTTTTATAATTTGGAAACAAGACCAACTTTTGCAATTATTGACAGGGAGGCAATTAAATCAAATTACCTGCAGTTAAGGAAAAAGGTTGCAAAACATGTAAAGATACTTGCAATTGTTAAGGCTAATGCCTATGGACATGGCGCTGTAGAAATAGCTGCAACACTCAAAGACGCCGGATGTAATTTTTTTGGCGTTGCCATATGCGAAGAAGGCATTGAGTTGAGAAAAGCTGGTATTAAGTCACCTATAATTGTTCTTGGAGGCATATACTCAAACCAGATAAAAGATATTATAAAATATAATCTAACACCAGTTATATTTGATATAAAAACCGCACGTCTTATAGATTCAGTAAGGAAAAAGCTAAATATTCATGTAAAGATAGATACAGGTATGGGGAGGCTGGGGCTTCTTCCAAGTCAGGTAGGGCCTTTCTTCAATGAATTGCGAAACCTTAAAAACCTAAAAGTAGAAGGCGTTCTTTCCCACTTTGCTGAGGCAGATGAGGAGGATAAGGGGTTTTCCGAAAAACAATTAGGTATTTTTTTTGATGCAATAGCGCTCATCCACAAATTAGGATTTGAACCGCAGTTTATACATTTTGCAAATAGCTCAGCAATCGTTTATTATATGCCGTCTCATTTTAATTTGGTCAGGCCAGGCATTATGCTTTACGGCGCATATCCTGCAAGGCAGCTGATTGGCAAGATACGCCTTAAACCTGCAATGCAATTAGTAACAAAGATTGTACAGCTTAAAAAAGTACCCAAGGGCTTTTCTGTAAGTTATGGAAGAAAATTTGTAGCTAAAAAGGAGAGCGCTATAGCTGCTATACCAATAGGTTATGCAGATGGTTTTCCACGACATCTTTCAAACAAAGGCGAGGCCCTGATAAGGGGGCAAAGGGCAAGGGTTGCAGGAGTTGTATGTATGGATATGACTATGCTCGATGTAACTCATATAAGGGGTGTGACTGAGGGAGATGAAGTGGTATTAATCGGAAGACAGGGGCATGATGAAATTACCGTAAATGAGGTTGCTGAAAAGGCTGGCACAATATCTTATGAAATACTCTGCGGCATAAGCAGCAGAGTTCCCAGGGTATATGTATGAGCCCCGTTAGACGCTAAGGCAGGTTCGAAAGTAGTCTAACAGGGCAGGAGGTCTAACGGGGTGAGAGAGCTCCTTGAGAGTATAGGCAAATGGGCAGGAAGGGTAATAAATGCAACTGGTGGTATGGCCCTGATGTTAGTCCAGGCCTTTTTATGGTTATTCGTTCCTCCACTCAAACTGAGAAATACATTTCGGCAGATGGAGTTTGTTGGGGTAAAGAGTATATTCGTGGTTTTACTTACAGGCGCATTTACAGGCGCTGTGCTCGCTCTTCAGAGCTACAATGCATTAAAGAGGTTTGGCGCAGAAAGCCTTGTGGGCCCTACTGTAGCGCTCAGCATGGCAAGAGAACTTGGTCCTGTTCTCACAGGCCTTATGGTAACTGGCCGCGCAGGCTCTGGTATGGCTACTGAATTGGGCACTATGCGTGTTACAGAACAGATAGATGCCCTTGCTACTATGGCCGTAAACCCGATAAAATATCTGGTGTCTCCAAGGATTCTGGCAGGGGTGCTCATGCTGCCTGTTCTCGCCATTATTACAGACTTTGTTGGAGTAATAGGCGGCTATTTTGTGGCAGTGAAGATGCTTGGGGTAAATTCAGGGGTTTATATTGGCAGGACCGTTGACTTTGTCAAACCACAGGATATATTTGATGGACTTACAAAGGCAGCGGTCTTTGGTCTCATCCTGTCCCTGGTTGCATGTTACCATGGTTTTAATACAAGCGGCGGAGCAGCAGGTGTAGGCGAAGCAGCAACCAAATCTGTTGTTCTCGGTTGCGTATTAATACTGGTTGCTGATTATTTCCTCACTTCTATAATGTTTTAGAACTACAGGCGAGAGGCTATAGGCAATGGGTGATGAAAAAGTTTTACGGCCTACAGCCCATCGCCTATAGCCTGTAGTTATTATGATAAAGATAAGAAACTTGAAAAAATATTTTAATGACAAAAAGGTGCTTGACGGCGTAAATCTTGAGATTGAAAAGGGTAAGATAACCGTTATAATCGGCAGGAGCGGCGAAGGAAAAAGTGTTTTGATAAAACATATCATAGGCCTTTTAAAGCCTGATTCTGGCCAGATACTGCTCGACGATCAGGATATTACCGCAATGACTGAGAGGGAGCTAAACGAAGTCCGTAGAAGATTTGGCATGCTATTCCAGGGGGCTGCGCTTTTTGATTCAATGACTGTGGGAGAAAATGTAGCCTTCCCTTTAAGGGAGCATACGGAGATGCCTGAAGAAGACCTACAAAAGGTCATAAGGGAAAAATTGAGAAAGGTAGGACTAAAAGATATTGAGAATATGATGCCCGCAGATTTAAGCGGCGGCATGAAAAAGCGGGTTGGGCTTGCAAGGGCTATTGCAATGGACCCTGAGATAGTATTGTTTGATGAGCCTACAACTGGTCTTGACCCTATCATGTCTGATAATATTGCAACATTAATCCTTGACACACAGAGGGATTTAAAAACAACCTATATTGTTATCACCCATGATATATCTATGACCTATAAGGTAGCTGATAAGGTTGCTATGCTGCATGAAGGGAGAATTATAGAACAGGGTGATGTGGATTATATGAAAACAAGCCAAAATCCAATATTGAGACAGTTTTTAGAAGGTCATTCAGAAGGTCCTATAAAGGTGCTCTGATATGCTAAAACTAAGTCCAGAAGCAAAGGTAGGTATTTTCGTTCTCATGGGAATCATACTGCTCGTTTACATGTCGCTCAGGGTTGGCGGTATTAAGTTTGGAAGACCTGAGGGATATGAAATATTCGTAAAATTTGACTCTGTCGCAGGTCTTGATAAAGATGCATCTGTAAGGATAGCAGGTGTAGAAGTAGGAAGGGTAAAGGACATTATTTTAGAATATAATAAGGCAAAAGTAACATTAATGATAAATTCTGATGTAAAGGTAGGCAAGGATTTCAGCGCAGTATTGAAGACAAAGGGGCTTCTTGGTGAAAGATATC
>MGQA01000107.1:4440-16452 GCA_001797665.1 Deltaproteobacteria bacterium GWF2_42_12
TCCTGGCTCTCCAAATGCGCCTGCCATGGAACCGGGTGGAGAGATTACAAAGATAACCACCTATACAGACATGGATAAGCTTATAACGATCATGAGTGATGTGGCTATAGACATCAAAAAGGTCAGCGAATCTCTTGCAAGTGTGCTTGGGGGAAGCGAGGGTGAGGCAACTCTCAGGAATATAGTCAAAAATGTAGAAGACATTACAGAAAGAATAGACAATATGGTTAAGGCCAATGATGAAAAGTTTGGGAGGATACTGACAAATTTTGAGGAATTTTCTTCGGATCTGAAGGAAAAGGGGCCTGAGATAACTGATGGGCTTAAGGCAGTTTCAGACAATCTTAATCAGGTAATCGCAGAAAACCGAGATACGCTCAAAGATGGATTTGGCAATCTTAAGGAGGCATCAAGTAAGCTTAGTGAAACCATGGAGACGATTAACAGGCTTGCAAAAAATGTTGAACCGAAGATTGATGAATCAATAAGCACAGTAAATAGTATTGTTAAGAAGATTGATAAAGGTGAAGGCACCCTTGGCAAACTTGTAAGTGAGAACACAGTCCATGATAATCTAAATAAGACGCTAACCGGCATAAACAGCTATCTTGGACGGGTTGAGACATTTAAGACATATTTGGGTTACCGCGGCGAATATCTTTTTGATGCACAAGACACAAAAAGCTATTTTTCACTTAGGCTTCAACCTAAGGCAGATAAGTATTACCTGATAGAAATAGTGGATGACCCAAGAGGCAAGAAGGCAACCGAAACTACTGAAACTACTATAGGGGGAGCCACTACCACCACCACTGAGGTTAAAACTTCAGATAGCCTCAAATTCAGCGCCCAGATTGCAAAGCGCTTCAGGGATGTGACCCTTCGTGGAGGCATCATAGAATCAACAGGCGGCGTGGGCTTTGATTATTATATGTTTAAAGACCGCCTCAAATTTACCTTTGAGGCATTTGATTTTGATAAGAAGAGAAATCCGCATTTAAAGGCTGGTTTAACATTTAATCTGAATAAATACTTCTTTATTGTCGGCGGATATGATGATTTTGTGAGCAAACTAAAACTTGAATCTCCCTATTTTGGTGTCGGCTTCCACTTTGAAGATGATGACATCAAATATCTCTTAGGCAGCGCCTCTGCCGCTATACCAAAATAATGGGGAAGGCAAGAAACAATTATGAATTACGAAAAGCGAATTACGACTTAAAAACCTTAAATAAACAATCTAAAATTGTAAACCCCTACACCTTGACCCACATACCAAAGATTTTGGTGTGCGGGCAAGGAGAAAATGAGCAACCCTGCGCCAAGCCCACACATCAAAGATTTTGGTGTGCGGGCAAGAGCGCAGGGTATTCCCAACAAGGTGTGGGGGTAAATCTAAAATCTAAGATCGTAAATCCCCCCTTTGTCCCCCCTTTAGCAAAGGGGGGAATGGGCGGATTTGGCATTGCCTTTGATATAGGAACAACAACAATTGTAGGCTCTTTGATAAATCTGGAAACCTTTAAGGATATTGGCACAGACTCGACGCCAAATCCACAATCAAGGTTTGGAAAGGATATACTTTCACGTATCAAATGCATAATGGAAAACGCCTCTAACTTAGACATTCTCCAACAGGATGTCATCTCAGCATGTAATAGCATTATTAACTCTATCGTGAGACAGTCACCTGTCCTTTCAAAAGAAGACATAGCACTGATTGTAGCTGTTGGCAATTCTGTAATGGAGCATATCTTCCTCGGTATCTCTCCAACATCTCTGGCTAAGGTCCCTTATCGGCCTGTCTTTAAAGATGCCAGAGAATTATCAGTGAAGGATATTGGTCTTGACATATCTTCCGCGGCAAAGGTTTACGCCTTTCCACTCATTGGGGGTTTTGTAGGCGGCGATACCGTAGGCGTTATATTATCAACAAACATTCACAAAATAAAAGGATATGCGCTTGCAATTGATATTGGCACAAATAGCGAGATAGTATTAAGTTCAAAAGGCTCGCTCTATGCAACTTCAGCAGCAGCGGGTCCTGCATTTGAGGGCGGCTCAATAAAACATGGAATGATAGCAAAGAAAGGGGCAATACAGGGCATAGGTATTAAGAATGACAAGCTATTATTAGATGTTATAGGAGATACAACTCCAGAAGGTATATGCGGTTCAGGTATAATAGATGCGATTGCAAAATTATTGGACATAGGCATCATTGATACAACAGGTAGGATAAAAAACAGGAATGAGGTGGAAGGCAATATTGCTAACAGGATAATAGAAGAGGGTCAAGGGTCAGGGGTCAGGGGTCAAGGGAATGAATTTGTGCTTTATAAAGATGCAAAAAAAGAGATAACTGTTACGCAGAACGATGTCCGTGAATTGCAGCTTGCAAAGAGCGCAATACAGGCAGGTATAAAACTCCTTTTAAAAAAGGCTAAATCAAACACAGATGAGATTGAAAAGGTATTTATTGCTGGCGCATTTGGCAGCAATATAAACAAAGATAGCCTTGCCAAAATAGGCGTGCTGGAAAAAGCATGGATAGATAAGGTAATATTTGTTGGTGACGCAGCCCTTGATGGCGCAAAGCTTGCTCTTTGTTCAGAAGAAAAGAGAAAAGAAGCAGAGGATATTGCGAAACAGACAAAACACCTGTCACTTTCAGGAAGCGCGCATTTTCAAGAAGAGTTTATGAAAGGAATGGGGTTTCCTGAACGCAGTAGACAGTAGGCAGTTATTAAGGAGAGCACAAAATAGTTTGCATTTCTTATCTGCTAAATACCCCAATTCGTCATTCCCGCATGTATTTAGCGGGAATCCATTACGATTACTCTGGATGCCCGATAGAAGCATTCGGGCATGACAGAAAAGGCGATGTTTTTTGGAACAACGCAAATGCAATCTGTATTATGCTCTCATTAGTAAAAAACAATCTGAAAGGAAAAAATGTGAAAAAGATCAGAAGGGCTATTATCAGTGTAACTGACAAAAAGGGGATTGAGTTCTTTGCGAAGGAATTATCAAAACTTGACGTTGAGATAATATCAACTGGCGGCACAGCAGAACTCTTAAAAAAGGCAGGCCTCTCTGTCATCGGCATATCAAACTACACAGGCTTTCCTGAGATGCTGGATGGCAGGCTAAAGACGCTCCATCCAAAGATACACGGCGGCATACTCGGACAGAGAGAAAATGCGGCGCATGTCAAACAAATGGAGGAGCATGGAATACTCCCGATAGATATGGTAGTTGTAAATCTATACGCATTTGAGAACACGATTGCAAAGGGCTGTTCTCTGGAAGAGGCCATTGAAAATATAGACATAGGCGGACCAACCATGATTAGGGCAGCAGCAAAAAATCATAAAGATGTAGCAGTGGTCGTTGACCCATATGATTATCAAAGTATTATTGGAGAAATGAAAAAGGAAAATGGCTCTCTTTCTCAAAAAACAAGATTTAATCTTGCTAAAAAGGTGTTTCAATTAACTGCTCGCTATGATGGTACAATATCAAATTATCTTGGCAAAATAGAAGACGGGGTTGTTAAAAAGGATTTCGCTGATACGGTTACTATTCAAGTTGAAAAGGTCCAGGATTTAAGATATGGAGAAAATCCTCATCAAAAGGCAGCTTTTTATAGAGAGTACTGTGCTTATGAGAATAAGACCCCTTGCGTGGCGAACGCCAAACAGTTGCATGGCAAAGAGCTTTCATTTAACAATATACTTGATTTGAACTCAGCAATTGAGATTGCTAAAGAATTCCATGAACCCGCTGCAGTAATTATAAAACACAACAACCCTTGCGGAGTTGCAATGTCAAAGAAAAGCCTCGTTGATGCTTATCAAAAGGCATTTGCCTGCGATAAGGTATCTGCATTTGGCGGTATCGTTGCCTTTAATAGGAAGATTGATGCAGGGACTGCAACGGAGATGAGCCAGCTCTTTCTTGAAGCAATTGCAGCGCCGGGATTTGATGAGGCAGCGCTCAAGATATTAAAGGATAAGAAAAACCTAAGGCTTCTTGAAGTGCCTGAATTCAAATTGCATGCAGCACAAATCAATAGCTTTGATTTAAAAAAGGTATGCGGCGGTTTACTTATCCAGACTGCTGACAAGGAGAGCGCAGTAGATTTAAAGACCGTCACACGGAGAGAACCGACAGATGTTGAGCTGGAAGATCTCCTATTTGCATGGAATGTGTGCACGCATGTAAAGAGCAACGCCATTATCTTTGCAAAGGATACGCAGACGGTTGGCATCGGCGCTGGCCAGATGTCGCGGATTGATTCAACAAGGATAGGCATATTGAAGGCAAAGGATGCAGGATTAGATGTAAAAGGCAGCGTTATGGCATCAGATGCCTTTTTCCCATTCAGGGATAATGTTGACAAGGCAGCAGAGGCAGACGTTGCCGCTATTATCCAGCCCGGCGGCTCAATAAAAGATGAAGAGGTGATACGGGCGGCGGATGAACATAAGATTGCGATGGTGTTTACAGGGGTAAGGCATTTTAGGCACTGATACAAACGCAATCTTTGTCCAAATACTGCGTCAATGCTGGCTGTCCAAATACTCACATACTTAAAACAGTATGCTCCGTTTTGTCCAGCCACCTTTTCCTTGTCTTTTGCGCAAATCTTGCGTTTGTATACGGAGAATTAACGATTAATTTAAATATCACTATGAAAAAATACTTTATACTCGATACCAATGTCCTTCTCCACGATGTAAGTTCTCTTTTTGCATTTGGAGATAGTGATGTCATTATCCCGATTATTGCTATTGAGGAACTGGACAGGTTTAAAAAAGACCTGAATGAAATCGGCAGAAATGCAAGGCAGGTCTCAAGAATAATTGATAATCTGAGGGCTCAGGGGCCTCTGTATAAAGGCATATCCCTTGAAAACGGAGGAACCCTGCGGGTATTTATTCCCTCGTCCAAGACCAGCCGCCTTCCAACAGAGCTTATTCTCAACAAGGCAGACAATCAAATCCTCTCAGTAGCATTGGAACTTAAGGCAAAGGGAAATAAACCAGTCTGCCTTATAACCAAGGATACTAACCTTAGAATAAAGGCTGATTCCCTTGGAATTACTGCAATGGATTACGAATCTGATAAGGTTGAGATAAGCGAGTTATATCAGGGATATAAAATAGTATCAGCTCCTAAAAGCACCATAGACCGCTTTTATGCCGAAGGAAACCTGAAACCGTCTGAAAATGGATTGCATCCAAATGAGGGCATACTCTTTGTTGAAGAGGGTAAGCAGAAGCATACTGCTCTGGGAAGATTTAATAAAAATACAAATAGCATTCTCCCCTTGAAATCACCAAAAGAAGGTATCTGGGGGATATATCCGAGGAATGCGGAACAGAAGTTTGCCTTAGATCTCCTTTTAGATGATTCTATAAAACTCGTTTCTCTTGCCGGCAAGGCAGGCACAGGAAAAACCCTCCTTGCAATTGTAGCTGGCTTAAAAAAGACTGCTGATGAAGGGGTTTACATCAGGCTCCTGGTATCTCGTCCTATATTCCCATTGGGCAGAGACATCGGATATCTGCCCGGCGAAATCGAGGAAAAACTTGCCCCATGGATGCAGCCGATATTTGATAACCTGGAATTGATATTTGGCATAGGAAAAAAGGGAAAGGGCAAACAGCACAGCTATCGAGAGCTTATAAACCAGGGAATTATACAAATTGAACCGCTGACATATATACGAGGCAGAAGCATACCAAATCAGTATATGATTATTGACGAGGCCCAGAACCTCACGCCTCATGAAATAAAAACTATAATCACGAGGGCAGGAGACAATACCAAGATTGTATTGACAGGCGACCCTTATCAGATTGACAATCCCTACATAGATTCTTCCAGTAACGGACTTTCCTATGTCGTGGAGCGGTTTAAGAATGAAGTAATTGCAGGCCATGTAATGCTGTCAAAAGGCGAGCGGTCTGAGTTGGCAGAGGCTGCGGCAAATTTGCTGTAAGAGTGCTACAGTGGGCACATTCCCTCTCCCCTTGCCACGCTTAGCGTGACCTTGCGCGAGAGGGAAAGGGTGAGGGGTGAAGTGGAGCAAGCTTTTTTCAGCGTGAACTTGCCTTTCTTTCCAGATACGCATATGCACTATGATTATGTATGCTCTCCCAGTTTTCAGCCTCAATGCTAAACCAGGTAATAGGCTTTATCTTCTCTAATCTCGATGCAATCTCCCGAACCACATCCTCCACAAACCTCGGATTATCATAGGCATGCTCTGTAACATACTTTTCATCAGGTCTTTTCAAAAGTGAATAAACAGGGCTTGATGCAGAAGTCTCAACAATTTTTATTATATCCTCTATCCAGACAAAGCCGTGGAATCTTATGGCAACCTTGACCATGCCCCTTTGATTATGGGCGCCCCTCCTGCTGATTTCTTTTGAACAAGGGCAAAGCGTTGCCACTGGCACTATAACTTCAAGGATGAAATCTTTTTTATCCCGATGCTTCGGGGTTTTATTTCTGAGCGAGCCTGCAAATCTGCATCTATACTCCATTAACCCTTTTGCCTTTGAAACCGGAGCGGCCTTTTCAATGAAATAAGGGAACTCAACCCCCATGTGCGCTGTTTCTGCATTAAATCTCTTTTTCATCTTTGCCAGAATCTCTGGAAAATTCTGGACTGTAATCTCACCCCTGTGTTCATTCAAAATCTCCACAAACCTGCTCATGTGCGTTCCTTTAAAGTGATGCGGCAGGTCAACATACATATTGATAGAGCCGATAGTGTGCTGAAACTTATTCTTCTTATCCAGCACCACGATAGGATAGCGTATATCCTTTACGCCGACCTTATCTATGGCTATCTGCCTAAAGTCAGGCAGGCTCTGTATGTCTTTTATCTTTTTACCCATTGCTCATCCTTGGCTGTCATTGCGAGTCCGCCACAGACGGGTGAAGCACTCTTTTGCTTTATAAAAATAGCTCCTATTCGTAATACGTAGCGGCCGCACTTTCCGATTCCCAAACCTTCACCTTCGCTATCTTTAATCCCCCTTTGCCCCCCTTTTGTAAAGGGGGGGTGGGGGGATTTGACAGAGCCTTCTCAAATTCCCGATAGATATACCGCGCAATATTTTCTGATGAGGGATTCTCTTTATCAAACGGCAGGATTTCGTTCAGATACTTGTGGTCTAATTTTTCAAGTATTCCCTCCAGCATCTTCTTCAAAACCCTAAAATCCACTGCAAGCCCAATTTTGTTGAGCTCTTTGCTTGTAACCATAACCTCCACCTTCCAGTTATGACCGTGCAGATTTTCGCATTCGCCTTCATACCCTCTCAGGTTATGCGCTGCCGCAAAATCAGATATTATGGTTAGTTCGTACATAAAATACTCCTGTTATAAGAAATAGGTCTGACGAAATTTAGAGTATATTAGCACTGCAACTATAGATTATCAAATGTTTTGAGATAGGGTGTTTTGGGAGGATATGGGTTGGGGCGTCTGGAGAGTGACGAACCTGTAGAAAAAGCCGTTTTTAAATAATGCCTTTTCTTCAGGTGCATTGTAAATCAATATTTTTGTACCTTTTATCTTTGTCCCCATAGATGTTCTTGCTGAATATCTTTTCAAGACTCGGTCTGCTTATATACTGAGACGATGTCAAGAAAATAGACCTGCCCCTCACACTCCCCTCTTCGCACTCCTTCAACTTGTTTTTTTATCTTGTTTCAAGCTCATATATTTCTTTGCTATTTGTATTAAAAAAATGACCTTTCTTGATATCTCTGCGTTCTCCGGAATATCCTCTGGCCAAACTTATATTGTAAGTTATCCAATTAAATAGTGCGACTTGGCTAACAATAGACATTCCATCACCTGCCCTGTTCACAGTTACTAAATGGCCTAATCTTCTTCTTTTACTATCCTCATCAGCAAGAATAGGTTTTTCAATTACTCTAACTAATGGATATGTGGTTTTCTCACCGTAACGAATAAATCTGCGAATAGCATCAAAAGAGGCCTGGCACATAAATTCAGTATCTTGCCAAAATGTAAGGTAATTAAAGCCAATTTTTGCTATGGCTCGAAATCTCATGCTATCAATCTCTCCTTCTATCTCACACAATAAATTATCCGATTTATCTGGAGGAACTATTTCTTCCACCAGTTTGAAAGAAATATTTTTTTCTTTTAATTTCCGTTCAAGTTGATTCACATCTGTACCAAATGCTTTAATAGCCTGTATATGTTTCAGGTCGAAGTTGTTCTTTTCTAAATATTCTTTGTCAGGAATTCCATCCAGCAAATAATATTCGTACTCATTTGAATCAAGTTTTTTGAATCCCACCTGTGGAGTAGGTTTTAAAATAATTTCATTGTTATCAGGTGAATATTCTCGATAAGCATAAGTACCTTTCAACGGCCCCTCTGCAATGCGTATTATTATCCTGCTGTTTTTACTATAAGATTTATAGCCATCAGGCTTTTTTACATTGAATTCAAATCTCGAATGCCCCTCATAAGTATCACGAGCTAAATCAATCTCTAGGTTGTCACCGAAGTACTTATTACAGTCATCGCAAACTACTTTGTTAAGGGTGAAATTGTTTTTGAATACCCCAAAAGACTGAGGTATGACATGCTCTGTCTTTCTATATGAAGTTTCAGGTTTGTCTTCTAAACAGTATATGCATTTCATCATCATACAAGCCCCGGGGAAATAGCATATCTAAAAACATAATGCCTCGGTTAAGAGGTGGGCAAAGGAGCGCAGCGGAGTAAAAATCCAGTGCAGTGATTTGTTATGCACAATTAAAGTTCATATTCAACGTCATCAACTTCATTTTTCAAATCTTCAAAGACAGACTCTACTTCGTTAGCTGCACTTTCAACATCTGGAACATTGTCTCGCCAGTTTTCGTAAGAGAAGTCATCAATTTCGCTTTTAAGGTCAGAAATTGCAGATTCCAAATCACTCATTTTAGACTGAACATCATATAGTTCACTTTCCACGATATCGAGTTTCTCCTGTAACTCTTGCTGACGCCCTCCATCACAACCACATAAGGCAACTGCAAAAATGAGTGTTACTATCAATACAATTTTCTTCATCATATTTCTCCATGCATAATATTTATTTTTATACTTATTCCATATTTTGTAGCAAAATATATAAGAATAAGCTGCCTGGCAGTGGTTATACACAAAAATCAGTTGAAATCAGTGCAAATATTCTGCTTGGAAAATCTTTTACCACAAAAAAGTTAGACGCTCAAGTTGTTCTATTCCACCCTCACCTTTCCCTCTCTCATCAAGGGAGAGGGTCGTTGGTTCGATTTTTCTCATTTCACGCTCAAAAATGTCCCAGATGCAAGGCGGAGCAAGGCTTCGAGCGAGGCATACTTTTTGTAGTATGTTGAGCGAAGAAACCGCAGCGAACACCAAGATTCCTCGCTTTGCTCGGAACAGGCTTCGCAGGTGGGCGTTTTTCAGTGTGAACTATTTAATTCTCTCCTCTATCTGCGTGCAAATCCCTCTAATCATATTCACCTCTTTCTGCATAAGGCCGGTTCTTCCAAAGAGCCTTTTAAATGAGCGCATTATTGCCTTTAAAAGATGCTTTCCTCCTTTTTCACCGTAGCTGAGTTTTTTCAAGGTTTTTTCCAGATGGATATACATGCCCTCCATCTCTTCCCACGGAGCAAGTTTGATGGAGGGGCTGGCTGGAATTTCTGCTCTAAAAAGCTCATAGCAGGTTAAAAATACTGCATGAGAGAGATTGAGAGAGGGATATTTTTTATGGGTCGGTATTTCAACGAGCAAATCACAGAGCTTTATCTCTTCATTCTTTAATCCCTTATCTTCCCTTCCAAAAAGGATGCTTACCTTATTCTTTTTCGCAGCAGTTAAGATATTAGGAATCGCTTCCTGTAATGTTAAAACCGGATAACGTTCTCTGCCTTTTCTTCGTGTTGTCCCAACAACAAGGCCGGAGTCCTTTATGGCACTCCTTATATCTGTGAATACCTTTGCCTTAAGGAGGGTGCCGCAGGCATTGCATGCCATTGAATACGCTTCATTATTTTTGTAATCAACAGGATTTACAAGGACAAGGTTGGAAAAACCGGTATTCTCCATTGCCCGCGCAACAGAGCCTATATTGCCGGAGGATTGGGGTTCTACCAGCACAATAGAGATAGTGTTCATAAACAGCATGGTATCATGAGAGGGGCTGATTATCAAACGCTTGACAAATCCCCGTTTATCAGTATAATCAGAATATTCAGAATACAAGAATTATCATGACATTCGGGCGGAGGAGAAGATGGCCAAAAAGAAGAAAGACATTTCCTGCTGTGAAACGAAAAGCAACTGCAAGGTTGAATCCATCGTAAGCATTGATGAGCGGGGGCAGATGGTCCTGCCCAAGGAGTTGCGAGAAAAGGCAAAGATAAAGACCGGAGACAAATTAGCCGTCACAACATGGCACAAAGACGGCGAGATATGCTGCATCGCCCTGATGAAGGTGGAAGACCTTGTAGGTATGGTAAAAGACAGACTCGGACCTGTGATAAAGGAGATTTTTTAGACTATGCGGCAATGCTGTGAAAAGAGCGCCTCAGCGCCTCCTGTTTCCACCGTATCATCCGATTTGACCCTACGGGAATATATTGAGCATATCCGATGCAGGATCAGCGGACTGCGCATAAGGTATGCGGTTAAGCCGGGCCTTTACGCTGTGGGCAATCCCGATAATGATTCAGATGTGTTTGTGAGCGCCAATTATAAAATGAGCTTTGATATTCTGAGGCGCGCTTTAAAGGGGATGAATGCTTGGATTCTCGTGCTGGACACAAAAGGCGTTAATGTCTGGTGCGCGGCAGGCAAAGGCACATTCGGCACAGATGAACTCATAAAACGGATTGTCGAATTGCAATTGGAAAAAACGGTGAGCCATAAGAGAATTATAGTTCCCCAGCTTGGTGCGCCCGGTGTCGCAGCCCATATTGTCCAACAAAAGACAGGGTTCAGAATCTCCTATGGCCCTGTTGATGCGCGGGATATTCGCCGGTATATTGAGGCAGGGTATGAGACAACGGAAGATATGCGCAGGGTTAAGTTCACTGTGTGGGACAGGCTGGTTCTTACGCCTATGGAGATGATCCCGGCTTTCAAAATATATGCGATTTATGCGGCGCTCATGTTTTTTATCATGGGCCTGAAGCCGTCGGGAATCATGTTCAAAGACGGGCTGGCAAACGGACTGCCGTTTTTCCTTCTCGGATTTTTGGCGGTTCTGGCAGGCGCATTGGTTACGCCGTTACTGCTTCCTTTTGTACCGTTCAGGTCATTTGCCGTTAAAGGCTGGCTCGTGGGGATTGTGGCTACTTTGTTCGGCATCAAAATCATTCCCGTTGCCACACCTGCCGCAATTTTCTCATTTTTATTCTTCCCGCTGACAAGCTCGTATATTGCCCTGCAATTTACCGGTTCAACCGTTTTTACCGGCATGTCTGGCGTGAGAAAGGAAATCAAATTTGGCCTGCCGGTATACATAACAGGCGCTTTTGTTTCCTTTGTCTTGCTGGTCTTTTTCAAACTGAATCAGTGGGGTATTCTATGAAATATCTCGCCAATGTGACGAGCCTTGAATTCTTTTCCGATACATGCACCGGTTGCGGAAGGTGTGTTGAGGTGTGCCCTCATGCGGTCTTTATTATTGTGAACGGCAAAAAGGCCGCATTAAACGATAAAGACAGGTGCATGGAATGCGGCGCATGCGCGAGAAACTGCGCATTCGGGGCCATAGCGGTAAATGCCGGCGTAGGCTGCGCAGCCGCGATCATAAACGGCATGGTTACCGGGAGCAAGCCTTCCTGCGGGTGTGGGGATAATGCAGGAGAGTGCTGCTAATCCAAGAAAATGCATTTCTATTTTCTGACAAATACTATGCGAAGCAGACGCGCAATGAGGTCAATATATTTCGTAATGGCAAGAAAGTAG
>MGQA01000108.1:0-9729 GCA_001797665.1 Deltaproteobacteria bacterium GWF2_42_12
CCGAAGCAATCTCATAACATATTGAAAATAAAAAGATTGCCACGCTCCCTGCGGTCGCTCGCAATGACAAAATGGGCATTGCGACACAGCCTCTATGAGGGGGATAAAGGGGGAGGGCTCATAGCAAAAATGGCCTCCGTCCCCGATAGATTCAATCGGGGACAACTTGCCAGTTTCCCCAAAAATCAATGCCTATTTTTGGGACTATCGTCGTAATAAAATTAAACCTGTAAACTCCCCACCAACTCTTTCACGCTTTTAATCTTATTCTTTTTAAAGTAATCTGCAATCCCCTCAAGTATCTTTATACTCGCCTGCGGTTCAACAAAATTCGCTGTTCCTACCTGAATTGCTGATGCGCCGACAAGCATAAATTCTATTGCATCCTCTGCTGTCATGATGCCGCCGATGCCTATTAAGGGCAGCTTCACTGCCTTAAATACCTGCCAGACCATTTTAAGCGCAACAGGCTTAATAGCCGGACCTGAGAGCCCGCCTATGATGTTGCCGAGTTTTGGCCTTCTGGTATTTGCATCCACTGCCATTCCTGACAGCGTATTTATTAAAGAAAGGGCATCTGCGCCTGCATCTTTAGCTGCCTTCGCAATAGCTGTTATGTCTGTAACATTAGGAGAGAGCTTTACTATGAGCGGAAGTTTTGTAGATTTTCTCACTGCGCTTACAACCTTGAATGTCATTGCAGGATTTGTGCCAAACTCAAGCCAACCTTCCTGCTTATTCGGACAGGAAATATTCATCTCGAGCCCTGCGACGCCTTCAGCAGAATCCAAGACCTTTGCCACTTCACAATATTCATCAATGGAATCGCCAAAGAAATTGACAATGACCTTTGTGTCAAATTTTTTAAGGAAGGGAAGCTTCTTTTCTACAAATAGCTCTACACCAACATTCTGCAAACCAATAGAATTGAGCATGCCTGCTGCTGTCTCTACAATCCTTGGCGGAGGGTTACCCTGTCGTGGTTTTAACGATAAGCCTTTGACAACAACAGCGCCGAGTCTGTTTAAATCCAGATATGGCGCGAACTCCTCGCCATAGCCAAAGGTTCCTGAAGCAGTCATCACAGGATTTTTAAGATTAATGCCGGCGATGTTTACTGAGAGGTCAGGTGCGCCCCCCCCTGCCCTCCCCTTTTGTAAAGGTGGGGTAAGGGGTGTTGTCTTTGACTTCTGACTCCTGACTGCTGACTTTTTTATATTGCTTCCCAATCTATCTCCTTTGCATCAAATACAGGCCCGTCTTTGCAGACTATCTTGTAAAAAACGTTTGCAGGGCTGAAACCCTGCCCTACATTTTTCCGTTCCCTGACTTTTACTGCGCATCCAAGACATGCACCCATACCACATGCCATAACTTGATCAAGAGACACATAGCAAGCCACACCTGCCTTGTCAGCTATTCTTGCAACCTCTTTTAGCATACCCTTTGGCCCGCAAGCATAAACAATATAGTTCCCTTTTTTTGAAAGCTCTTTTTTCAACAGGTCTGTCACAAGCCCTTTTTTTCCAACGCTCCCATCCTCCGTGGAAATAAATATATTTATTCCCAGTTTTTTAAAGTCCTCAAGACCCGGCAGGTCTTCCTTGCCCATCCCCCCGAACAAGAGCACTTGCCTGCTCCCTGACCACTGACCCTTGACCCCTAATAAATAGAACGGCACAATACCAATCCCACCAGCGACCATGATAATTTTCATTCCCCTCTGTCCCTCTTTAGCAAAGGGGGATGAAATGGGGTTAGGAAAACTGTTGCCCAGCGGACCGAGGATATCTACCATATCACCGGGCCTTAAACCTGTCATTAGTCTTGTGCCTTTTCCAACAACTTTATACAATATTTCTATCCCTTGACCCAATATTTTATAAACCCCAAACGGCCGCCTCAATAATGGGTCAATGCGCCCTGTAAGCCTAAGCATGACAAACTGACCTGGCTCAATATCTGTCAAGCCTTTCCAGCCTATTCCAAGTTTATAATAAGCTGGGAGAATCTGTTTGTTGTATAAAACTTCGACTGTCTTATTGCTCTCCATAATCAAAATCCGCTCTTTCCATATCCAATTCCATTACAATAGCATCTTCATTATTATCGCCATAATAACCCTCTCTTACCCCTATCTCTCTAAAACCAAAGCACCGATAAAGCCTCTGGGCAGAAATATTTGACCTCCTGACTTCTAAAAAGACCCTTTTCACCCTCTTTTCCTCCAGATTGTCCAGGGTAAAACATAGCAGGTTCGTTGCAATCCCTCTTCTGCGGAAATCAGGATGTACTGCAATATTAAGGATGTGCGCATCTTCTCCCACAATCCAATAAATTACAAAAGCTGCAACCACTTCTCTTCTGCCATGCAGAATCTTTGCTATAAATTTGTTGGATAATGGATTTTGAAGCTCTTTTTCAAATTGGGATCTTGACCATGGCGATAAATAGGAAAGCCTTTCGATTGTCAACACATCTTCAAGACTAGCAAAGGTCATGGGAAGGATTTTAAGATTTTTAACCCCCGCAGAAGCATCTTCCATTAAGGCATGCCTCCTTTATAATATTAACAGTTGCGCTCTAACGGGGTTTTGGATAAGGTCATCACAATATTCCGCAATATCTATCATTTATGATTTGTTGCAAATATTACGTGCCAGAGGTCTATCTTTTTCAATTTATATTTTTTATCTACGTGTAAATGCGCCTTTTTTACAAACTCATCCAGACAAAGGTCAGAGCGCCAGCCTATCTTCTTGCTTACTGGATTAAATATCTTCTCCATGCCAGCCATCACTTTATTTTTACTCTTGAAATGGTTCACAATTGCTATGCGTCCGCCTTTCTTGCAAACCCTTCGAACCTCTGACATTACCTTATATGGATCAGGAACAACGCTTACAACATGCGAAATGAATACCTTATCAAATGTATTATCAGGAAAATTCAGATTCATTGCATCCATTTCCAGAAGCTCTATATGGTCAAGATGAAGCTTTTTAGCCTTTTGCCGTGCCTTTTTGAGCATAGCCGATGACAGGTCAATTCCTGTTACCTTACAATATTTCGGGAATAACGGAAGAGAAAGCCCTGTTCCGACACCCACATCAAGTATCTTATCCCCTGGCGCTATACCCATTGAATGAACCGCATGTTTTATCCTTGGATAGAAAAACCGTTTGAATATAGCGTCATATACCTTTGAATAACCTGCATAAATCTTTTTTATACTTTCGAGTTCCAAGCTAAAATCTCCTTTGGTTTAGTGAATTGGCAGGCTGTTGATAAAGACATCCACTGCCTTGATTACACAGATATTTACAGAAATTTCAAGGAGTTTTAATCTGTGTAATCTAATCTTTTATCTGTGTAACCCCGCTTAGCGGGGTGTAATCGGAGATTGTTGAGTTTTTCAACAAGCTCCTAATTCTCCGATTCTCCAATTCTCTTAACATATATGACCTTATCATCGCCCACCCTATAAAAATCCTTTAACCTTGAAACCTCCTCAAATTCCACCTTCTCGTAAAACAGGCGCGTCTTGTCATATTTGGGCTGCGAAGAAGTCTCTGCAAAAATCATCCTTACGCCGCCATTTTTAAGTATATTCTCCACATGCCTTATAAGCATCTTGCCAACCCTCTTGCCCTGCCATTCAGGCGCAATGACTATCCAGTATATATCATATACACCCTCGGCAAAAGGGGTTTTACCATAACATATGTAGCCAAGCGGTTTATCAGATTCATCTACTGCGCATAGGAAGAGATATTCGTCTTTCGTTATATCTCTGAGATAAAAATCCAGAAGTTCAGCAGCGCAGTATTTTTCTTCATCTGTAAAAATGGCATTATTTTTTATAATTGACTCAATTATCTCTTTGTCCTTCTGAGCTGCCTCCCGTATCCTGATTTCCATTTTTACGAATCCCTTATACCTTATATCTGCTGTAAGCAATATTTATTATCTCAGATATGAGATGCGGATAATCAAAGCCCGCAACTGCCGCACTCCTTGCAAATCCTGCATCAGGCGATATATCTGGATTTGGATTTACCTCAAGAACCCTCGGTATGCCATCCTCTCCCATTCTGATGTCTACCCTTGCATAATCCCGACAGCCAAGAATATTATATGCATTCAACGATATATTGCAAAGCTCTTTTTCAAGTTCTTTTGAAATATTGGCGGGACAAATCGCTGGAGTCTTAAGATAAACAGCGCTGTCTGTTGCCCACTTTGCCTCATAGGTGCAAATCTTTGGATTGCTTCCAGAAAGCTGGGAAAAATCTATCTCAGATACAGGCAATGCCATTGGCCTGCAATTCCCCATAATTGCTATATTAAACTCCCTTCCGTCTATATATTCTTCTACAATTGCAGGCTGTTTATATTTTTTTAAAACATAGTCAATCCTCTTTCTCAGCCCAGACATATTCTTTACAACCGCCTCTTCATCAATGCCAATACTTGCATCTTCGTGCACAGGCTTCACAATCAGTGGAAACCTCAGGTCTTTTGACAATCTTGAAGGAACCTCATTCAAAATCAGATATGGCGCAGTAGGGATATCATTTGCAATAAGGATATCCTTAGTCCTGCCTTTGTTCAACGCAAGGGACAGCGTAAAAGGACCTGAGCCAGTGAGCTTAAAACCGAATAGTTCAAGCATAGCAGCCACATTCATCTCAAACGTACTTTCTCCCATCGCGCCTTCACAGAGATTGAAAATTATATCAGCATCTGCCTTTTTAATGGCTTCAACAAACTCCCATGCGTCATAGTTCAAAGGAATAAGGGTAGTAGAGAACCCTTTTGCGCGCATGGCCTTTTCTACGGTCAAGGCTGTATCTATTACCCCTATATGTGGCACAGGGCTGCCGCCTTCATACAACACAATCTCAGGGTCATCATTATAAATGATTATAATTTTTTTTGGCCCCATATTGAATCCCGTATCTTTTACACGCTGTATCTAAAACAGTATTTATAAGCTCGTCGTAATCCATCCCGGCAGCCCTTGCTGCCTTTGGAAAACACGAATTGCTCTTTGGGTCAGGAAGAATACCTGGCAACGGATTAAGCTCCAGTATATAAGGTTTTCCATGAGAATCAAGCCTTATGTCTATCCTGCACCAATCTTTTATATCAAGGGTATTAAAGGCATTTATACAAATAGTTTCTATATCTTTTTTAAGCCTACTGTCAATATCCGCCGGGCATTTAAATATCTCAAGGGGATTATCAGGCGTATCCCATATCCATTTTGCCTCGTAAGAATAAATTGGCGTCACACCTGCGGGAAGACTTGAATAATTTATCTCTACAATAGGAAGCGCCATCAAAGCACTCCCATTGCCAATCATGGCAACAGTAAACTCTCTACCATCCAAAAACTCTTCCACTATGGCTGGCTGTTTATATTCTTTTATTAGCCACTCCACCCTGTTTTGAAGCTCTGCCTCATTATTCACAACCGAATTATTCCTTATACCTTTACTCGAACCTTCATATAGAGGCTTTACAATGAGGGGGAAGGAAAGGGATTTACGATTGGCGATTGATGATTGACGATTGTCGGTTTTTAAATTCGTAATTCGTAAATCGTAAATCGAAAATCGCGGAGTTGGAATGCCATAATATGACAGAATCTCCTTTGCCCTTGCCTTATCTAAGCATATAGCCAACGTTAATGGCCCTGAGCCGGTATAAGGTATCCTGAGCATATCCAACATGGCTGGTATCTGCGATTCTCTACCCTGCCCCCACAAACCCTCTGCAATATTAAAAACAATATCAGGTCTCTTGTTTCTTAGTTTAACATATGCATCCTCATTGGCCTCTATCATTACAACATCATGTCTCTTTGATAGGGCAGCCTGTATTGCCTCTATAGTATCCTCATCATCCCACTCTGCAAAGAAATCTGGAGGGCGACCTTCTTCCGGCTTCTGCCCTCTGTCCTCTGTCCTCTGTTTCTTTATATTATATGTAACACCAACTCTCATATATTGCTATGCCTCAGCTTTAGATTTTGGCTACTGCCAAGTTCTTTTATCCTTACCTTAACCTCGCTTTTAGTAGCCGTGTTATCTCGTAGTCGTCTTTCTACATAGTTTACCAGTCTTTCAATTACTTCATCTACTACGCTATCAGGCACGCCGTCATGATACTGTGATTTTCTTCTCATATCACACATATCATTGACATAATCCACCACAATAAATTTTTTCCCATCTGTCATGGCAATTTCAGTAGAAAAGAAATCAAGTTTACATATTTCATATATCTTATTTGCAATATCACTCGTCTCCGTGAGGCTGTACTTTTTTATCTCCGAAAGGCTCAACTCATCGTATATATGCGTTACATCATCCCACCAACAGGGGATCGCAGCGCCGCCAACATAAAAAACCCTGAACCATGCCCTCTTTTTCTTCCCTAAGATAACCGGAATTATATTTTCCTGAAGCAGATATTTATCGTGAGAAATCTCTGTCCGCGCCTTTATAATTTGCTCAATGCTCCTGGCATTAGTAACCACACCTATGCCGCCCCCGCCGCAGGCAGGTTTTATAATAAATGGCTTGCCAAGTCTTTTCACTTTAGAAAGGTCTACTTGCGGACTTTTCTGCCAGGAAGATAAGATTATTGTATACGGAACATTAATGCCTGCAGATAGAAATTCCAGATGCATGGTAGCCTTATCAATCGCACGGGGGAGCAAATGCGGCTCATTTATCATCCAGAAGAATGAACCCTTCTGCGCAAGATGAATAAGGTCATGGAATCTTGGAATTACATCAGATGCCCTGTCGAGAAGAACCCTTAGTACGAGTTCGCCTCTGGCCATCATTGATATGGTTTCCTCAAGATTGGCCGGATATATTATATAGCTTTTAAGCCCCTTTTCTTGGCATACCTTATCAAGACCATAGATAAAATTTTGGTCGTACTGCCACTCCCATACTAATCCCAAATCTACGATATTAGCCAAGCTATCCCCCAAAAAGGGCTATAGATTAAAGGGATACAACAATAAAGGTTTAAGGAAATCCTGTTCTTGCTCTTATGGTATCAAGACAGCGGCAGCAAGGACAGTCGTATACTTTCCATCCCCTCTAACAATGGCGGATTGAGTAATATTAGTGGTTTTAACTATCTTATCGCTTATTCTGTAAATCTCCTTTTTCTCATCCCACCCAAGATTCTCATCCAGTTCAATGCCTAATGTAGATGCAAGCATAGCTGCAGCAAGGTCCTCTGCGTAGTCGCCAGCAACTTTATCTGTCTGCCCGAATGCATGGTGTTCGCTCAGATATCCATACTGTCTCCTGTCCATAGGTATTGCGCATCCCACCGAAGACGCCATTAAACGTCTCGGCTCATTTGAACAGCATCTGCTCATAACGCAAAAAACAATCTGTCCTGGCGACAGCAGCTTTAATCCCTGCGTCCTGCTTACTATCTTACAAGCCGGCGGAAATATGCTGGATACTGTCACGAGATTGAATTTTTCTATACCAGCATCCCGCAGCGCCAGCTCAAATGAATGCAACTCCTCTTTATGAGTTCCGACTCCTTTCGTAAAAAATACCCGCTTAGGGACAAGTAACATCTCTTTATTCTCCTTTCTCTTTGGCTTTTCCTTTTGAACTATAAAGTTCAAAGTTTAAAATCAATAGGTCTTATAAGTCATATAAGGCCTATTTTTTTGAGCTTTGACATTTGGGTTTTCTCTTAAGCCCTTTAACCTTCTTTGCCAGGGCTGTGACAATAATCGGAAGCGCAATTGTAGAATCGCAGTGCACAGTAACCATCTTTGCCTTCTTGGCAATCTTTCCCCAGGACTGCGCCTCTTCAAAGGTGCATCCTGAAAGCCCTCCCCAGTGAGGCGCATCTGTAGTAATCTGAACCGCATATTCATGACCTGACACATCCTTGCCCATAACCGCAGCAGTAACCGACGTTTGCTGGATAAAATTCTTTGGCGTCCCGCCGCCAATATAGATAACACCTGTCTTGTTTGCATTTGCAGCTATTAACGCAGTTTCCTTTACATCGCCTATTACATCAAAAATAAAATTATCTTCCTCTGGTTTTATAGCAAGCCCAATGCCAATGGATGAATCGCCTATTGCAGGGCAGTACACCGGTATATTTGCCTTATAGGCAGCTGTGAGTATGCCATCTTCTCTTGCCCCCTTAGAAAGTTGTTTGCCTAAGAGATATAAAAATTCCCTGGTTGTATATGGTCTTCTTTCAAGCATCTTTGAAAATTTGTAGCAATACACGTCTGCATGCTCAAACTCTCGCTCAATAGCAAATACATCGTATATCCTGTCTATGCCTTCATCTCTAAGTTCTTCATCATTTGCCATCGCAGAACCCTGCCAATGATATCTGCCGAGCGTTTCGTGTATATCATGGAACAGATTTGCGCCAGTAGAAACAAGGCAGTCAATAAGTCTGTTTTTGATTAAATATACAATCACCCTCCTCATGCCTGCAGGAATCATAGCGCCGGCAAGACCAAAAAATATTGTAACATTATCTCTAAGCATCTGCTCCCACGCATCTACAACAACAGCCAGATTTTTCCCCTGAAATGCGGTATCAGCCATTCTATCTAACAATTCACTTACCTCAGCGCCCGGAGTAATTTCAACAGGCTTAACAGGTCTTTTTAAAAATCTTTTTTTTGCCACAAATATATTACCTCCGGTTTTTTACAAATGAGAACACAAAATATATTTTCTTTTTTGCTTTATGTCAAGGATTTTAAAGATACAGGCAATAGACACGAGGCTATGGGCAATGGGAAAATTCATATTGTTATAGCCTATAGTCCATTACCTCTTGCGCGTATCTCTTTTATCTTGAGCTTTAAACTTTTATTTCCATTCCACGTATCAATATAAGGAATGAAGGCAATATCATAGTCGTCTTTTTTCAGTGGATATATCTCACCCATACCATATGCAATTCCTTCCCACAATCTATTGTCCATTGTCCATTGTCCACTTGTCTGCTTTATCTTAAGCTTAAGATGCCTATTCCCAACCACTTCATTCTGAACAATATTGGCATTTTTTGCGCCTAAAAGCGGTTCTGGATTTGCCAATCCAAAAGGCGCAAGGCTATCCATCTCCTGGATAATCTGCTCACTCAATTCACTGAGCGCAATATATGAATCCAGAGACACCTCAGGGGTAAGGTCTTCAGAACTTAACTCTTTCTCAACCATTGAATAGAATGCCTTTTTAAACGATGGGATATTTTCTTCGCGAATTGTAAAACCAGCAGCCATCTTATGACCGCCATATTTTTCTAAAAAGGCCTCACATCTCTTTAAACCATCAAGGATATGAAATCTCTTTATGCCCCTTGCCGAACCCTTGCCAACACCATCGCTTAATGATATCACTACCGCTGGTTTGTAATAACGTTCTACAAGCCTTGAAGCCACAATCCCGATAACACCCGGATGCCAGTCTTTCTTTGCAAGCACAATGCCTTTCTTCCCACAAATCTCAAAGACAGAATCGTCTACCGTCTGCACTGCATCGAGTAATATATCCCTTTCCAATCTTTGCCTGTCCATATTTTCCCTGTCGAGCTCCCGCGCAATCTCCATTGCCTCTCTGTCATCTTCTGTAATGAGCAGTTGAACGCCGATGTTCGCATTAGCCAATCTCCCTGCCGCATTTATCCGTGGAGCAAGCT
>MGQA01000108.1:9784-11589 GCA_001797665.1 Deltaproteobacteria bacterium GWF2_42_12
GCTCACCTCTTTGAGGGCCTTTATCCCGGCTCTCTTTCCTGAAGTGAGCTCATCCAACCCATATTTGACTAATATCCTATTTTCATCAATCAGCGGCACCATATCGGCAATAGTTCCTAAAGCTACAATATCTGTATAGCTCCTGAGGTTAGGCGCATCCTCAGCAAAGACTCCGCGCTCCTTTAATCTTGCCCTCAAGGCTATTATAAGATTAAACATGACCCCAACGCCGGCAAGCTCCTTGAAGGGAAAAGCGCAGTCAGGCTGTTTGGGATTTAATATGGCATATGCAGGAGGAAGTTTTGCAGGAGATTCGTGATGGTCTGTAACAATGACATCGAGACCAATACTATTGGCAAAACATACCTCGTCGTAATTGGCAATACCGCAGTCAGTTGTAACGATAAGGTTTGTGCCAGAATCAGCCAAACGTTTTACAGCCTGATTATTAAGGCCATAGCCTTCTTTCAATCGTTCAGGTATATAGTAATTGAGACGATGGGCAATAGGCAATAAACTATAGCTATTACCTATAGCCTCTTGTCCAAAACCCATAGCCTTTCTTAAGAAAAGATAAAGCAGCGCTGTAGCTGATGTGCCATCTACATCATAATCGCCATAGATTGTTATCTTTTCTCTCCCCTTAATTGCCTTCAGAATCCTCTCGACCGCCTTATCCATTCCTTTCATCTTAAAGGGGTCATGCAGATTCCTGAGCGACGGAGAGAGAAAAGAAAAGGCCTCCGACGGACATCGGAGGCCTCTATTTATCAGAAGCTGCGCTGCAAGGGGAGATATCTTAAGCTCGCTGCACAAAAGTCCCTGAAGCTTTATATCTTGGGGGCTTACTATCCAACGCTTTTTCATTTGTTCACCGTAATATTAATCCTCCAAATTTTTTTGCATTTTACCAGCAAATATATTCATGGTCAAGGATATGTTTTGACAGGAAGATAATAACCCCCCATGAGAAAAATTTTGGTGTGGGGGTTTAGGGCAGTTTGCAGGTATGTGCTATAGGCGCTTGCTATTTGAAATGCTCAAATCCTTCAACCTTTAAAGGAATTACTTTACCATTTTCATCCAATACGCTTATTCCAGATTGCTTTGCTGCTATCTCACCAATCTGAGTAATGGGCAAACCAAGTTCTTTGGCAATAGCCTCTATTTGAGGAACATTATCTTTAGAAGAAGTGAACAGGAGTTCATAATCTTCGCCACCAGTTAAGGCTAACATGATTTCTTGTGGATGGTCTATTACCCATCTCTTGAGACTTGTCGATATAGGTATTTTTTTTAGCCATATCCTTGCCCCAACCATGCTCTCCTCAGTTATATGCCGCAGGTCAGCAACAAGGCCGTCGCTGATATCTATCATAGAGGTTGCAAGCCTTCTTTCAGCAATAATCCTGCCTTCCTTCACCCGTGGGAATGGGTCTAAGTGCGCCAACATTGCATCTTTTAAAAATGGATCTGTGATAACAGAATCGCCTTTCTCCTTCCACATCTTTAATCCAAGGCTGGAATCGCCTAAACGGCCGGTTACAAATATCAAGTCCCCAACCATAGCCCCTTTTCTAAATACGACCTGTTCCTTCGGAGCCTCGCCAAGCACAACTGAAGTTATCACCACTTTCTCAGGAGATGAGGATGTGTTGCCACCAATGAGCGCAACACTGAATTCATCAACCCTTTCTTTTATCCCTTTGTAAAGAAGATTGATAAAATCGGTTGAAGTTGACGGAGGGAGTATAATTGAGGTGAGAAGGAAGGTTGGAGTCCCTCCCATAGCAGCGATATCGCTT
>MGQA01000109.1:0-57385 GCA_001797665.1 Deltaproteobacteria bacterium GWF2_42_12
TATAATCCTTATAAAATGCAACCGTCTCTAACACTGATTAGCACATTGCGAATATTAATGCACTCATTATGTGTCTGTGGCTTTTCCCTTTTGCAAGACAGATAAAAGTGCCTGTTGTCCTAATTAAAAGCAAATGCTAATGTAAACAACGAATATAAGCCATTCTCAAATAATTAGAACCGTCCCCGTAAACTACCCGTAAACTAACTACCCCTTCTGAAACAGATTCCTCAAGCCGAATATCTGCATATTCAACACCCCTTTTTTTGAGATAAGAGATGGTATGCTGAAGGATGGGGATGAAGGTATGTTTTGATAAAGGATCAATAATCATTCAAGAATATGTTGAAGAACCCCGCAGCAAGCTACGATGATTCTCCTCGGTAAGGAATTTTATTATTGACATAGCTCGCCTTGACCCCGCTCCAAGGAGCGGGGATTGCGGCGAGCATTCCGTTCAATGAGGGTGGATGAAGGGATAATTACGCAACCTGAAGTTTTTTCTCCATTGATTTAAGAACATTCTTAAACATGCGAGAGGCTTTGAACAGTTCAACACCGATAAGGTTGCCATTGCTGTCAAGTTCCATATTCACACCGGGAGATATTTCTACAACTTCAGCCTCTTCGCCCTCTTTTGCAAGATAAAGGATGTCCTCTTCTTCATCGTAAAATACTTTAAAATCGTCCATTATATTTTCCTCCATCTTCCTGATTGAATTCGGTTTTCTTTTTGTCCTTCCTTCAAAGGATGTATGGTCAGCAGTTTAATATCTGCATTCTCATGTTTATATGCTACCCTTATATCCCTTTCTTTGCCATACAATACTGCCTACATAACTGCAATTTCATGCCCTGTTGCTGTATCTATGAATCGTTCCTTTGCATTTTCGTAAATTCTCTGAGGCAGACTGTATTCAATTTTTCTCATAGCAATTCTTGTCTCAATGTGCCTTGAATATTTAATCTGCATATTTATCTTTTCCCCTCCACAATTTTAATCTCTTCAATTGAGAAAAGTTTCATGCGATATTCCCCTCTCCCTGCGCTCCTGTAATTATCTTTTCAATCCACCTTTCCGCACTGCCTGCCGTGAGAGCAGAATGGTTTTTAAATGTCTGCCCCATAGGTTGACACAATCGCACATAAAAAGAATCGTCCCCATTAACATGCTCAATCTCCTTCCCTTTCCATCTCCCTAATAATCTTCATTGTCTCCACGCTTACGGTGCAGACCTGTTTCAGCAGGTCTATTACCTTGTCTTTGTAATCTGAAAAGCGGTAGGTGTTGAATTTCTCGGCTATGGTGGGGTCTGATGGCTTCTTTTCCTTGTATTGGTCGAGTACCCATTCTATTGCGCTCCTGTTGCCGAGTTTATATGCCCAAGCCTCTTTGGGTATGCCCGTCATTGTGGTGAGTTCGTCTACCTCGATGACGCCCCTCTCCTTGTCAGCCTTGAGTTTCACCTTTATTTTAGGCTTGTAACTGAACATGGCAGTCGGCTCATGCACCTCAAACATATCTTTGACCATTTTCTTGTGCTCGCCCTTTGTATCGCTGGTGATGACCTTTAGAGAATAGGGCTCGACAACCTCATAGCCGATATGCAATTCCATGAGCTTCTTGCCCCATTTGGCCCACTTCCGGAAGTCTTTATAAAAAGGTATCCGCGGGAACTCTCGTTTAAGGTTCAATTCGTATTTTTTGCGGTAGGCGGGATTGTGCAGAACGGCATAGACGTAATGGAAGATGTCTTCCTTCTTAATCTTCTTGTCCTTGTAATGGCTGCGAAACTGTTCTAATCCCCAATCCGTGATGTTGTCTATGCGGTTGCCGTGCTTATCGTAACGGTAAAGGGGAAGACTTTGAGTTTTTTCAAGGAAATCAACTCCAAATAATAAACTTGTTGCAACTACTGAGAAGGGTTTTGATGAGCCAATGCCAGAGAAACCGATGACTAAATTATTTTCTTTCAAATCATGTCCGAACATTTCAAAATGATTACTCGTCAATCTATCAGATAAATTCTTGTCAGAGCAATAATGTAGTTTAAAAAATGGTCTATAAATAAACGGTATTGATAAGCCAGAATCTAATGCTAATTTATTTTTATTTTTGAACTTTGCTTTTAGCGAATCGCTCCACTTGATATCTTTTATTTTCTCATCATTAAAATCAACGGTCTTCAAAGACAATTTTGAATTATATGAATCGATAAAATACCTAACTTTCTTCATCAATGCATTTGCATCCAAATCAAATACCCACTCATCCCTGTTGGTTGATGCACCAATGGATATAAAACCTACGAGCGATTTTTTGCTTTTTTCCTCAACTAATATCATCAAATCTTCCCAACCATTTTCGGATATGTTTATCCAATTGTGGCCTTTATCGGGTGTGACTTGGGCAAATTCAATCTTCTGAAGCTGGTTTGTACGCAGCCATTCCAGCTTTTCTTCTTTGCGCCAGAAATCATCCATAGAAACATATTCAATCCTGCAATTCGCTTCCTGTTTCTCTTTCCTGACAAGAAACATAATAGCAACGCCTGTCTGGATGCCGAATACATTATGCGTTGTCCCTGCAATCTTGGGATTGGCGCGAACATCGCTTTTTGTGTCAACTATGTATGCATGGCTGAAATGGTCTTCCACCCACTTGCGGAAGCCGTCAAAGGTGCGGCTGTCAATGAAGCTGCGGTTGGTAATGAAGGCAATTACGCCGTTTTTATCAATTCTGTCCATAGCCCAGCGGTAAAAGCGGGAATACATGTCATACATCTTCGTCTTCTGCGCCGTGCTGTTTTTGATGTAGGTTTCCTTGATTCGCTTATCAATTTCAGGGTATTCACGGTTCTTGTTGTTCTCGTTTTCATTCTTCTGGTTGGCGTTGTAAGGAGGATTGCCGATGATGACCGAAATCTTCTTGCGATTCTGCCTGCGTATGCGCTCGGCATTCTCATTGGTTAGCGCAAATATGCTTTCCTGCTTGCCTGAGTAGTCAAGTGGCGCGGTATTGTCCAACGTATCCACAAAACAGATATTCGGAAATTCCTCGTAATTCCCCATCTTCTGCTTGTATGTATACTCTATGTTGAGGTTTGCCACATAATACGGCAGTATAGCGACCTCGTTGGCGTGGAGTTCATTCTTGTATTTGTAGGTCAGGTGTTGCTTCGGTATGTGCTCGATGATGTCGCAGATGAAGGTGCCTGTGCCTGAGGCAGGGTCGAGTATCTCCACGTTTTTGTCGGCCAGGGTCTTGCCAAAGTGCTTGTGCAGAAGGTAGTCGGCGCTCTCTATCATAAACTTCACTATCTCGTTGGGCGTGTAAACGACGCCGAGGCGGTCGGCAGCCTTCGGGTTATAAACCTTGTAAAAGTTTTCGTAAAGCACCTTTAGAAATTTCTGCTTTTCGTGATGGTCTGCAATGGCGGCAGCGGCGGCATTGATAGCGTCGTAATAGTGTTCTATTGAGGCCAGCAGGTTTCTTCTCTCGCCGTATGTGAACAAGGCGCCGATCAGCTTTTCCAACTCTGCGGCAATGGTATTGTGGCGGTGGAATTCCGGGTCGTCAAATATCTTATTGAATATGTCGCCTGTAAGGATGTGCTGTATCATCATCTCGCGGATGTCCGCGAGGGTTATGTCCGGGTTTATCTCGTCTTTACAAAGTTTCAGGAACTTGTCGCGCTCTTTTATAAACTTTTCATTCTTTGCCCCGGCCTCTTCTATGCGCCTTCTCAGGGTTTCTATGATGACAGGGATATCGTGCTTAAACTTCTCTATCGCATCTTCGAACTTGTATACAGCCTCGTTCTTGTAAGAAATGAAGGCTGTGATGATGGCGTGCAGCTTGTCGGTGTCGCGGACTGAAACCCGCATCACCTCTTCGCCGCGTTGGAACAGTACCGCCGTCTGGCTGTCTTCAAAAAGCGTATTGCTAAGCGGATACCCCTTTTTAATCTTTGCACCTATCTCGTCATCAATTACGTCCTTCTCATCCTTGCTTTCCCAATAGCCGACATCCAGACCCCAAAGGTTTTTGAGAATCCCATCGGGCTTTACCTTGCTGCCACACGTTCCCATGCAATAGACTTCGCGGACTACTTCGTAATTGTTCTTGTGCGCATAGTCATTGAGGAGCATCCAGAAATAGCTCTTTATGGCATCTTCATTGCGGGACTTGCCGAATTGCAGGGCGCGGTCAAGATTGGTGTAGTATTGATTTATGAGGAGTTTTGACATAACTTATTTTACTTCAATCATTTTCTGCTTTTAAACACATTTGCTTTTAAATCACACTCCTGCTGATAAAGCACAGTCTATACTACGCCACTGCTTTCAAATGACAGGAAGGATTCCAGATGTTGCTATTTCTTCGTCTTCTGTAAGGATGCCTACTTCCTCTCTCAAGATATTCTTGTAAACAAGTCCTGTCCCAACTATCAAAGCATCGTGGATATTGAGGCTGTCAGGCATCTTTTCAACAACGTTTTCGTCCACAGGGTAGACAACGCAGTTTTCAGATTCACTGAGGTATTCTAAAACCATATCGAAATCTATATTGATACGCTTGATTGAAATGAGGTGCTTGATCTCTGCAAGCACAATGGCGGGAAAGACAAAGTTGTTGCCTTTGTTTATAAGAATTTGACGGTGCTGCGGCTTTAATCTCTTGTTCTTATCTAAAAACCATATAAATATATGAGTGTCAACAATATAGGTCATATCTTGTTCTTAAAGGAGTATTCATATTTTTTGATCTCTTCAAGGGAAATATCCATTTTACCCTCATAAGCTCCATACAAATCCGATAAGAACTTTCCTTTTTTAGGAGCAATAATTTTCGACTTCAGCACCTTCAATTGCTGCTCCAGACTTTCAATTTGCAATTTTATTACCGCTTCTTTCATAAAACAGACCTCCTTGTTTGCTGCTTTATAATTCTATATCATAATACCAGCTTATTCTATAGCTAAAAAGAAAAACTGGACTGACCTATTCCCCCCCCAACCCTCTCCCGCAAAGGGGCAAGGGAGAAAGTGTGTCCACTATCTTAGAATTGCCCCTTCTCCACTTCTCTCACTATCGCCTCCACAATATCTTTTTCTTTTATTTTTTTCGCAGGCTTGCCTTTTATGTATAACATGCCGACTCCATCTCCGCCTGCTATGCCGATGTCTGATTCAATTGCCTCACCCGGGCCGTTTACCACGCACCCCATGACAGCTATATTTATTGGCTTTGTGATGTGCGAAAGCCTCTTTTCTATCTCATTTGCAAGGGTAATGATGTCAAGCTTGATTCTTCCGCAGGTTGGGCAGGATATGATATTGACCCCCCTCTCCCTTAATTTCATTGCCTTGAGAATCTCCCACCCTACCCTCACCTCTTCCACAGGGTCTCCTGTAAGAGAAACCCGTAAGGTATCGCCTATGCCTTCTGCCAATAAAATGCCGAGACCGACTGCTGATTTAACTGTGCCTGAAAAGATTGTCCCTGCCTCTGTGATGCCTATGTGAAATGGATAATCAACCTTTTTAGATAGAAGCCTGTATGCGTCAATTGTTTTCCAGACATCAGATGCCTTTAATGATACCTTAATATCATGGAAATCTAAATCTTCCAGTATCTTTATATGCCGCAATGCACTCTCTACCATTGCCTTTGGCGTTGGGTGGCCGTATTTTTCCAAAATATTCTTTTCCAGAGAGCCGGCATTCACGCCAATTCTAATGGGTATCTTCTTTTCCTGTGCAGCCTTTACTACTGTCTTGACCCTTTCTTTATCCCCTATATTGCCGGGATTCAGCCTTAGTCCATCAATTCCGTTATCTATGACCTTCAACGCTAATCGATAATCAAAATGAATATCCGCAATAAGGGGAAGATTGATAGCCTTCTTAATCTTGCCTACTGCCTCTGCCGCCTCCATATTAGGGACAGCAACGCGCACAATTTCACACCCTGCCCTTTCCAATGCCTTTATCTGATTCACCGTTGCCTTCACATCAGCAGTATCAGTATTGGTCATAGACTGGACAGAGATGGGGGAATTGCTTCCAATCTTTATGCTGCCAACTGAAATCTGTCTTGTTTTTCTGCGGGTCATGATTTTCAAGATTTTTGCAGTCATTGCAAAGCCGACAAATATCGGCTGAAGCAATCTCTTACCTGCTGCGTCATTTAAGAAACGAGATTACTTCGCTTCACCCTGTACCATTTGGTTCAGGGCTTCGCTCGTAATGACACGATGAGAAGGTTTTTCAAGCACTATCATACCAAAAAAATTAGGCTGAAGGTCAAAGAAAATCAATAAAAATCTTCAGCCCTCAGCCTTAAGTCTTACTACGTGGTGCCCGAGGCCGGACTCGAACCGGCACGGTAGTTTCCCACCTCGGGATTTTAAGTCCCGTGCGTCTACCAGTTCCGCCACTCGGGCAAAGTTAGTGATAAGTTTGGAGTTAGGAGTTTTGAGTCAAAGACAAAAAAGAATACTCTAACTCAGGACTCTGAACTAAAAAATGGAGGCGGCGAGCGGATTTGAACCGCTGCATCGCAGTTTTGCAGACTGCTCCCTTAGCCACTTGGGTACGCCGCCTTAGTGTGATAGTATAATTGCCGTATCCGCTTTTTGTCAAGGCAAAAAGTGTACCCCAAAAATCAATGTCTATTTTTGGAGTGTACTCAATGTGAGGGTTTACATATGGAGGGGATAAATGGAAAGGCCTTGGCCTTTACCCCAAACAAAAAAATTGTGGCGAAAGGGTTTAGCACAGGGTGTGAGGTTTCACTCCTTTAAATTCCTTTCCTTAAGCCTTTTTAAGCCTGTAATTGCTGCTTTATCATCTGGATTTATATCCAATGCCCTTTGAAATGCCTCTTTAGCCATCTTCATATCGCCTCTTTGCATATACAGCTCGCCAAGGGCTACATGGGCAAAACCAATATCAGGGTTTATTGTTACAACCTTTTTCCACTCCTCGAACTCTTCATTTCGCATACCCAGATTAAAGTAAATATAGGCAAGGGATAGATGAGATTCTTCATTATCCGGATTCATAGAAAGATTCCTCTTAAACTCCTGCACGATTTCATTTATAATTTCTTTATGCACCAGATACCTGTTCAGGTAAGTAGGATTTAGCTCATTAGGCCTTGCATATCTATATTCAAATCTTTTGATAATATCCTTATTCCTTGAACCTCTTTTAGCATAGACTATGGCCTCTCTATCCCAGTAGATCAATGCCCATTCAGGGTTTTCGATGAGATGTGCTATCCGCTCCTTTCTTGCATAGTCTCTTGAATATTCCAGTATTACCCAGTCTATATCATAATCTTTAACTACCTTTTGCCATGCATCTGGAGTAAGATGCGCATCCAGATAACTCTTGTAGAAATCCTGTTTGTAAACATCGTTTCTTCCGTCTATAAAGACCTTTTGTTCAGGAAATAACCTCCATATAAGATAACCGCCATAGCCTATAGAATTAAACATATTCCCTTGAATATTATTGTGTCGTAAAAAATCCACTGTCTTTACTGGAAAAACCCTCTCTTTCAGCCCAAGGCCGAATGCATATGTTTTACTGTTTAAAACAACCAGATAAAATATAATGCCTATGCAGACGGTCAAGATGAGCGGTGTAATAAATTTAATACGTTCAAATCTCGAGGATATCTTAGGAAAAGAAAATAGGTTAAGCCTTCTTGCAACAATAGGGCCTACTGCTATTGCAAACTCTGGCAACAGTCTTATCCCTTTTACAGCAAGATAGAGAAAAGCAAAAAAGGTCAACAACTCTGTAAAATCTATCTTCTTAAATTGGCGGATAAACACAAATAGGCAGAGAGTGAGAAGCAGGGAAAAGCCCCATGTGTATCTAATCCCATAATCAAGGTCAATAAGGTGAACCAATCTGAGGGGCTGCCATTCCTGAATATTCTGCATATAGAGTGTTTGCCCGGTCAGAAAAAATGGAAATAAAAAGGCCTTGAATCCAGCAGGATTTATCAGGGTTGCAATCACCAGTGCCACTATGGCAAGGGTTAGGTTGATAAATTGTTTCTTGGTAAAGATAGGTGCTTCTCTGTTGCCAGAATATACTGCAATACCCTCGCCCACTAAAAAGATTAAAGGTGTCATGAGACCAAGAATGTGGCTTCCATGGATATTGACCCAGAAGAGCTGGACTATCGGCAGAATAAAGAGATAATTTTTCCCTCTGAATTTATAAATATTGAGAACATAGAAAAATATTGCCAGAAAAAGGAATTCAAAAATGTGAGGCCGGATACTCATCCTGAATCTTACAACAAATGCGACAACTATCAAGGTAAAGAGAGTTAGATAACCCTTTGCCCCGGTAACCTGCATGGTCTTATAAAGAATAAAGAAAACCAGAGTTAAAAGGATTGCCTTGCAGATGATAAGTCCATTAAGGCCTCCTATGGTGTAGACCCAGTAGAAGACAACACCTGATAGCCATGACTGTATTGATAAGGGAGTATTGCCTGCTGTAAAAGAGAACGGATCAATCTGGTTAATCTTGCCTGTTTCAAGGATGTACTTACCAGTGGCAAGATGATAGAAAATATCATAATCTGCAATCTGAGAAAGCCCCATCGAAAATATAAACGAAAAGAGCGCACAAAGTAAGATATTATCTGTTTTTTCTGAAGTCATACGTTAACGCAAAGATTCAATCAACTGCCACCATTTCTCTTATCTTTTCAAATTTCTTATCTCCTATCCCTTTTACCTTTTTAAGGTCTTTTATACTCTTAAATCCGCCAAGCGCCTTTCTGGTTTCAATAACCTTCTCTGCTAATTTTGGCCCTATGCCTGGAAGGGCCTCAAAATCCTGTGCAGTAGCCTCATTGATATTTAGAGGAATCGAGAAGATTAGGTGCTTTTCTCCGCTCATCCGTCCTTTGGTAGCAGAACCGTTTTTGTTTATGGTAATCTTTGAACCGCTTTTGACTCCGCCTGAGGCGGATGACTCCTGATCCCCGATAGTTACATTCGAGGACAGGCTTCTGCCCTCTGGTTTCTTTTTTGGCAATACATAGACCTTGCTATTACCAGAAGGGTCTTCTACCTCAAAAACGGTCTGCCCTGCAGAAGATGCCGGGGTAATCTCGGTAGGCTCTTTAGATGTATAAAATTCTTTCAGAAAAAAAACTGCTGTAAGAAAGACAGCTATAGCAAGGAGGGCTATGTCTCTTGATTTAACCATGCTATCTCCTATGAAAGAATATTGATTACACCCCGCTAAGCGGGGTTACACAGATTTTTGAAATACGATTACGCAGATTTATACAGAGCGACATAACTTCTCATACCCGCGTTGCCTGTCTGCGTGCGGACACGCACAGGCAGACTCCTCGGCTCGACCCGCTAAGCGGGTCTCGTCGTTGCGGCGTATGCTTAAAATACGCCTCACTCCTCGCTTTCGTAGCGCCCGGGGAACCCACGCGAAGCGTGGGTCGTGCCTTGTTCTGACGCCCTGTATGCGGAATTATTCATGACGCTCATAAAACCCCTATTGTGCTTTAATCTGTGTTATCTGCCTTTATAATCGGTGTAATCTTTCATATCATCTCTTTTTTTTACCTTGCATTCCTTTTCGCTTTTCATCTTTGTAGAGTTTGTACTCAAGACTGTCCACAAGCGCCTGCCAGCTCGCCTCAATCACATTCTCAGAAACTCCGACAGTGCCCCATTTTTCCTTTCCATCCCCTGACTCTACGAGCACTCTGACAGACGCAGCCGTCCCTTTGCCTGCGGTCAACACCCTTACCTTGAAATCAAGGAGTTCAACATCTTTAAGGCTGGGATAAAATTTTTCAAGCGCCTTTCGCAGGGCGTTATCAAGGGCGTTCACAGGGCCATTTCCCTCGCTTGCTGTATGCTCAACCTTGCCATCAACTTCAAGCTTTATCGTAGCCTCAGCATATGGCGGTTCAACCTCCTTTTTCTTTTCATCAATGACTCTGAAACCGAGGAGTTTAAAGTATTTTTTTCTGGCCTTCATGGCCTTCTGCATCAAAAGCTCGAATGACGCCTCTGCGCCTTCATACTGAAAGCCCTTATGCTCAAGCTCTTTAAGGGTCTTGAGTATACTCTGGATAATTGGGTCTTTGCTCTTTATGTCAATGCCAAACTCCTGCGCCTTATACAAGACATTTGATTTTCCAGAAAGGTCAGAAACAAGAACCCTCTGATGATTGCCAACCAAATCAGGCTTGACATGCTCATATGTATCAGGCCTTTTCAGTACCGCGCTTACATGCACGCCGCCTTTATGCGCGAAGGCGCTGTCTCCAACATAGGCCTGATGTTTATTGTGAGGCAGGTTTGCCAACTCATAGATAAACCTGGATGTCTCTCTTAGCTTTCTTAACTGCTCAGAGCTTATGCAGTCTATTCCCATTTTTAATTTGAGATTAGGAATGATAGAACAGAGATTCGCATTTCCGCACCTCTCGCCAAAACCATTTATAGTTCCGTGCACCTGAACAGCGCCTTCTTTTACAGCAAGGACGGAGTTTGCAACAGCGGTCTCTGAATCATTATGGGCATGGATGCCCAGTGGCGCATTTACATGATGCTTTACATCCCTCATAATCTCAATTAGCTCATCAGGCAATGTCCCACCGTTTGTATCGCATAAGATAAGACACTCTGCTCCGCCTTCCTGCGCAGCCTTGAGCGTTTTTAAGGCATATTCAGGATTTGCCTTATATCCATCAAAGAAATGCTCAGCATCATAAAAGACCTCTTCTACTTTATCTTTTAGATAACTGAGCGAGTCACGGATAAGTTCAAGATTTTCATCTAAAGAGATTTTTAATGCCTCTTTTACGTGCAGATCCCATGACTTGCCAAATATCGTTATAGCCTTAGTATTTGCCTTTAAAAGCGCCTTTATGTTGGAATCATCCTTTGCCTTTGCGCCTGCCCTTTTTGTGCTGCCAAAGGCAACGAGTCTGGCATTGTATAGCTTCACGTTCTGCATTTCTTTAAAGAACTGAATATCCCTCGGGTTTGAGCCAGGCCATCCGCCCTCAATATAATGGATGCCGAGTTCATCCAACTTCTGGGTAATCCGGATCTTATCCTCAACAGAGAAATTTATATCCTCTGCCTGAGTGCCATCTCTTAATGTTGTATCGTAGAGTTTAAACATAAGTTATCCTTTTTGGCATACTCCAACGGCAAAGTAAAAAGCTCCAGATGCAAGGCGGAATAAGTAGCGTGGGGGTTTATCCCCCACCAACAGCCGACCATAAAGGTCGGCGCTACAGAGTATGTTGAGCGAAGAAGCCGCAGCCAATGCCGAGATTCCTCTCCGCCTCAGGCGGATCAGAACAGGCTCCGCAGATGGACTTTTTACGAAGCCGCTACCTCTCCTCCTCCACATCTTCCTTCCCCAACCCAAACGCATCATGCAAAGCCCTTACCGCAAGTTCAGTATACTTTGCATCTATAACAGCGGATATCTTTATCTCTGATGTTGAAATCATCTGGATATTGATATTTTCCTTTGCCATGGTCTCAAACATTTTAGATGCAACACCAGCATGACTTCTCATGCCAGCGCCAACAATAGAAACCTTCGCAATATTTATATCAGAGAGCACCTTTCCTGCCTTTAATTCTTTTGCAGTCTTCTCTACAAGCTGTAACGCCTTCTTAAAATCAGCCTTTGATACCGTGAATGTCAAATCTGTATGTGCATCATGGCTCACATTCTGCACAATCATATCAACATTTATATTTGCTTTTGTAAGCGGCGCAAAAAGCTTTGCCGCAATGCCTGGCCTGTCAGGCACTTTTGCCACTGTTATCTTTGCTTCGTCTTTATTATATGTTACGCCAGAAACAATTACCTTTTCCATGTCTTTATCCTCCTTAGTAACTAATGTCCCTTCCGCATCCGTAAAGGACGATTTCACAAGCATAGGGACATCATACTTCTTTGCAAACTCAACAGACCTTGTCTGTAAAACCTTTGCACCCATGCTTGCCATCTCAAGCATCTCGTCATAAGAAACCTTTTTTAACTTCCTTGCATCAGGGCATATATTAGGGTCTGTTGTATAAACACCTTCCACATCCGTGTATATCTCGCACACATCTGCCTTGAGCGCTGCTGCAAGGGCAACCGCTGTTGTATCAGAACCGCCTCTGCCAAGTGTTGTTATATTGCCTTCTTTATCAACTCCCTGGAATCCTGCAATAACAACGACATTTCCTTTTTTGAGCTCAGAAAGTATTCTACTAATCTCTATCTCTTCAATCCTTGCCTTGCTGAATGCGCTATCCGTTATAATCGGTATCTGATGGCCGAGAAATGATTTTGCACCAAAACCTAAATCCTGAAGCGCAAGCGCCAGAAGCCCTATGGTAACCTGCTCGCCTGTTGCCACAACAACATCATATTCCCTGCCAATGGGAAACTCCTTCATCTGATTCGCCAGATCAACCAGCTTATTGGTCTCCCCAGACATGGCAGATACAACCACAATCACCTTATGCCCTTTCCTTTTTGTCTGCGCAACCCTTATAGCAACATTTCTAATTCTTTCTATATTACCAACAGATGTGCCGCCGTATTTCTGGACTATTAAGGTCATTGTTTTCTCCTACGAAAAGATGTTCTTAATAACTGTGAATCATATCTTACAGCCAGTTTTCTACTCTTAGCAGCAGAACTTTGGAAAAATGCCGTACATTCCCCGTAATAATCATTAAATTATTGTGTAACGCAATTGCAGCTATTCTCATATCCGGTTCTGATAATGATATTCCTTTTTTCTCTAACTCTGCCCTCATTTTCCCATATACCTTTGCCGAACCTTCATCAAACGATAATATCTGGATATTCGGCCATACTACGGTTTCCAGTTTCTCTAAAAAATAAGCAGGGCGATTGCTTTTATAAGCACCATATATCAGTTCGCCAACGGTTATCGTAGTTGTAAACTGTTCTTCTGGTGAGATAGATGCCAGCTTCTTAATGAAAGGCAGTGAGGGGTTACGTTTGATTATATGGCTTATTGTGTCTGTATCAAAAAGATACATCACAAAACCCCTTTTATCTTTCGGTCTCTGGCTTCTCCCCTCTTTTTGTAAATAAGCGCGATAATTTTATCCAACTCCTTAAAATCATCCCATGCACCTAATGCGGCCAGCAGACCTTTTCTTTTCTCTTTTTGTTTTTGTTTTTCAATAAGTTCAAGTTCTTTTATACTCACCATAGCTGCCATTGGTTTGCCTTTCCGCTCAATAACGAAGTGTTCCCCCTCCTTACTTACTTCGCTTACTACCTCAGAAAAATGCCTCTTTACCTCGGCGACCCCTATTGTCTTTGACATAATCTTGACCTCCCATTATGATGTCATAATGACATTATGACATCTAAGATAGCCATAGTCAAATTATTTTTAGTCCGCAACTTCAAACTCAAGATTTGAGCCGAGCATATAATATTTCCGTTTCTCAATTCACGCTCAAGAATGCGACTTTTTCCTCCCTATCTTATGTATCGCCATCCCATGCACATCCTCGGCCGCCTCCAAAACAATCTCTGGCAACGTGGGGTGCGCATGAATTGTCTCTATTATATGCTTTAATTTCCCACCGCCCTTTACCACAATCGCCGCCTCGCCTATCAAATCCGTTGCATGGGCTCCTACTATAGTCGCGCCAAGAACCCTTTCCGTGCCTTCCTCAACAATTATCTGCATGAACCCTTCTGACTCACCCATTGTCAACGCCTTTCCGCTTGCGGCATACGGAAATCTTCCGATACTCACCTTAATCCCCTTTTCCTCCGCGTCCTTTTCTCTCAGACCCACGCTTGCTATCTCCGGGTCTGTAAAGATGCCTGCAGGCACTGCTGAATAATCCATCCATTTTTCCTTGCCAAGGGCGTTTTCCACCGCAACGATTGCGCCTGCGCTTGCAATATGCGCAAGCAGCATCCTGCCTGTCACATCGCCGATGGCATATATCCCCTTAACACTGGTCTCCATCTTGTCATTTACCTTTATCCTCCCCTTTTCCATCTCCACACCCGCTTTATCAAGCCCTATGCCTGCAGAATTGAAACTCCTCCCGATTGTAACAAGCACCTTTTCAGTTAAAAATTCCTTTCCGCCTTTGAGCCTTGTCTTAACCCCGCCGGCTGTCTTCTCAACGCTTTCAACATTTGCCTCTGTATAGACCTCAATACCTGCATCGTTGAATGCCTTTGCAATCACCCTCACCACCTGCTTATCCTCTGTTGAAAGAATGGTGGGAAGCAGCTCAACAACCTTAACAGAGCTTCCGAACTTAGAAAATATGTTTGCAAACTCGCACCCCATCACGCCGCCGCCGATTATCAGAATGTCCTTCGGCACCTTTTTAAGATTCAATGCCTCAGTTGAGGTGATGATATTTTCCTTATCAATATTAAATACAGGTATCATCGCAGGCTCAGAGCCTGTGGCAATGATGATGCTCTTTGCGCCAATAACCTCTGTTGAGCCATCCTTTTTCTCAACCTTGACCCTGCCGACTGCCTCAATAGAACCGGTTCCATTCATAACCGTAATGCCGTTCCCCTTGAGGAGCTGTCCAACGCCGCCCACAAGTTTTTTTACAACATCATCTTTTCTCTCAACAGCCCTTGCAATGTCAAAGCTCACCTCGCCTGCATTTACGCCAAATTCAGCAGCTTTTTTAACTGTGGAAAGTGTCTTGGCCGAATAATAAAGCGCCTTTGTGGGAATGCACCCCCTGTTAAGGCATGTGCCGCCGAGTGTATCCTTTTCAATAAGCGCCGCCTTTGCGCCAAGCTGCGCTGCCCTTATAGCGCCAACATATCCTCCTGGTCCGCCGCCAATTATAACAACATCAAATTCCTGCATTAAGCCTCCATAAATACGAATTACACAGATTTTTGAAAAGCGATTACACTGATTAAAGCGTTTACTTTATCCGAATCTGTGTAATCCATTTTATAATCTGCGTAATCATAGTATCTCCCAAATTACAAATCCCAAACAATACCCAATAATCAATGACCATAAACCAAAACAGCTTACTCAGCTATTACATTTCAGCTTCAGTAGGTAACATATTTCAAGGAATATTTAAAGAGAAAATGATTGAATCAACATACTTGATATGATATTAACAGTCTCGTAATAGTAACAATATGCTTATGGCTTTTATAAAATCTGACCAACCAATTTTGTCATGTCATCGTGACAGGTTTATTTATTTGACCTAAAATCAGCCAAAAATGATGCTGCGACATAAAAAAAATGTTATGCGGCATAAAAAGATGCACTCATAATCGGTAAACATGATATACTAAAACAAAACATATTTTATGGGGAGGGTAAACATGATAAAGACCAAGGAACTTTTTGACAAAGCAGTTTCGCTACCAGTTGAGATTAGGGCGCAACTTGTAGATAAACTTCTCCGAAGCCTTCATCCCTTTCAGAAAGAAATAGATGAATTATGGGCAGCGGAGGCGGAAAAGAGGGTTAAAGAAATAAAAAGTGGTAAAGTAAAAACGATACCAGGTGATGAAGTATTTAAGAAAATACTTGGCAGGTAAAGTTCTTGAAATATTCTTTCCATCCCGATGCCGAAAAGGAGTTAAATGAGGCTATCGCTTATTATAACGAGTGCCAAAATGGTCTCGGATTAGAATTTGCAAAAGAACTCTACTTGTCAATTCAAAACATTCTTTCCTTTCCCCATGCTTGGGCTCCACTTTCTGCAAATACCAGAAGATGTTTGACAAATCGTTTCCCTTACGGGGTTATATACCAAATTACAGATGAAGAGGTGTTTATAATCGCTGTGATGTACCTCAACAGAGAACCCAGCTATTGGAAAAATAGGGGAAAAAGGCATAATAAATAAATCCACTTAATGTGTTAATATACTTCGCTGATTTAAGTCGTTCCAAGATAAAATATCCACTCTTTTGAATCTGAAAGATAGGGGGTATTGTGAAAACTAATCTACATATAAGACAGTTACTCATCATAATCTCTGTATTCGCATTGCTGTCATATCCCATAACAGGTTGGTCAGACGAACATAAACATAAAGCACCCCTTTCCCAGCAGAGATTCAATGAAATTCAGAAATGGATTGATATCTTTGAGGCGCCTGAAAGGGCTGAATGGCAGAAACCTGACGAAGTAGTGAAAAAACTGGAGCTTAAACCCGGAGATATTGTTGCTGACATTGGCGCTGGCACAGGGTATTTTACGCGCCTCTTTGCAGCGGCTGTTGGGCCTGAAGGCAAGGCCATAGGCCTGGATATAGAGCCGGCCATGGTTGAATATATGAAAGAAGATGCCCAAAAACGAGGTCTAAAAAATTATGAAGCCCAGGTAGTTAAGCCGGATGATGCAGAAGTTCCTTCAAAGTCTGTTGATGTCATATTCATCTGCAACACATATCATCATATTAAAGACAGGGTAAGCTATTTAAAGAAGCTGGCGAGTGCGCTTAAACCTGATGGCAGGGTTGTGATTGTTGATTTTTACAAAAAGCCTTTGCCTGTAGGTCCGCAATCGGTTGCCCACAAAATATCTGAGGAGGATGTGAAAAAGGAGTTCAAGAAAGCCGGTTACCGTCTTATAAAATCACTGGACTTTCTGCCCTATCAGTACTATCTGGAGTTTTCTTTATAATAAGAAAGTAAATGTATGTGTCGACAATTACCATTCCCAATTACCACAATCTCACCTCTTTAAGAACTCCTTCGGCGTTACAACCTCTGCATTCATCTTTCCGGTAAAATGCTCCTTATCCCATGTCACAAAATGCGACGCATTGGGAATATATGCCGTCACCGATGCAATGGTCAGGGCATCACCGAAACTTGCCCTTTGCGTCATGACATCCATAATATCTTTTATATTCAATTCAGGCAGATGGCCATCAAGTGAAAAAGACGGAATAATATCTATATTGTATCTCCGTGGAAAGTATCCGTAAAATTCCAGCAACTGCCTCTCGTTCAGGTTAAATGATAATATCCCCACTATTTCAAGAAGATTGATAAGAGATACAACGCCGCGCCGCTTCGCAGCGACCAGCTTCAAGAATCTGCTGTTGACAGCGAAATTTCTGTCGCTCTGATATCGCAGGTCTATGATAAAGATATTGCTGTCAATGACAACTACTTCCGCCTTCTTGACCATCGTATGCCTTCCTTCCATGTTTTAAATGCCGGCTTTGTCTTTTTTAAAGCATTTTCTATGTCTTTCCATGCCTCTTCAAATGGTCTTGCCACCATGCGGACTTTTTTCTTTGCCTCGTTGAAAGACACAATGACAGCAGACGGTTTCCCGTGAAAAGTTACCACCACCTCCTCCCCCTTTACCACAGCCCGCATCACCTCGCCGGTATGGTTTTTTAAGTCCTTTGCAGTCATGGTTTTCATAGTCGGGCTCCTAAATAGCTATTTTAATAATAAAATAGCTATTATTCCTGTCTTTGTCAAGAAAAAAGCGGTTACCGTTGCGTAATCTCTATCTTTCTCGTCCTTTCCCCTGTATAAAAAAATTTAATCAATAAATATCCATGTGGCAAAAAAGAATATGCCTTTTCTGCCCATTCAATTATGCAAACACCATCCCCATAGAGATATTCTTCTATTCCAAGTTCATATATTTCATTTACATCGCCGAGGCGGTAAAGGTCGAGATGATAAACTGGGAGACTCCCTTCATACTTATTAACAATTGTAAATGAAGGGCTTTTTACATAGCCCTTTACCCCGAGCCCCTGCACCAATCCCTGTGTAAATAAAGTCTTGCCTGTGCCAAGCTCTCCTGTAAGGGCAACCACATCTCCTACTTTAAGCCCCTCGCCTATCTTTCTGCCCAATTCTAGAGTTTCCTCTGGCGATGAGGTATGAAATGTTTCGGATTTCGGATTTCGGATTTCGGATTTTTTTTTACCTTTTACCTTCAACCTTTCACCTATTTTACATTAATCAGATATACGGCAATAATAGCCGTCAACCCGCCGACAATCGTTGACACCCTCGGCTGTTCACCCAGAAAGAACCAGCTAAAGACAACTGCACTGGACGGGACTAAAAAGACAAACGAGCTTGCCCTGTGCGAGCCGAGTCGGTTTGATGCGAAAAAATATACGGTTGTGGCAAGGCCGCTGGATATGACCGAGAGATATATCATGTTGAACCAGAAGAGATTATCCTGACCTGCAATGGATAATGTTCCGTGAGCCAGACAGAGAAAAAAGAAGAGCACGGCGCAAAAGCCGGATGTAAAAAGATTGAAGAAAAGCGGAGAGATGGAACTGCCCGACTTCTGGCTGCAAATGGTCAGGAGCGCCCAGAGAACGGCGCCGAGCAAAAAATAAAGATTACCGTGCATAAAAATCTTATTCGCATCCAGCGTCCAGACCTGAAGGAGTATGCCGCCTCCGATAACGCCTAATGTCAATCCCAGGAAATCTCTGGCTGATATGCTTCGTCTGAAGAATAAAACTGACAAGGCAAAAGTTATGATGGGAATCATCGTGGTAACAAGAACGCCTGCTGCTCCGGCAAAACCATATGTCAAACCCTTAAAAAACACATAGAGGTAAAGCCCCATGAAAACAGAGCCTAATATCGTATAGACAAGACCATGTCTGTTGAGTCTGACCGGCTCTTTCAGAAAAAGCAAGATAGGGGCTAACGAAATAAAGGTAATGATAAATCTCCAGAAGGTGAGGGTTTCAGGAGGCAATGTATCGGCAATGGCCTTTGCCGAAACCCAGCTCCCGCCCCAGATAATCATGGAAATGACCATGAAAAAAACGAATAAAAAAGTTTTGTTTGAGGTATTCATATCACCTTTTCATCTAACGGTTATTGGAAAACTCTCTTGATTGTCATTGCGAACGCAGAGAAGCAATCTTATTTTGCGGGGATTGCCACGGGCTTCGCCCTCGCAATGACATTCTTTTTATTTCTCGACGGCAGATCATCTATAAAGAAGCCAATCACCTTTGGCAAAATATTAAGAATGTCTGTTGCAATCATCCCCACCTGCCCCTTTTTTTTCGCCACCTCATCACCTGCAAGACCGTGCATATACACAGCTATCGTGGATGCATCAAGAGGGGTATATCCCTGGGCAATAAAACCACCTATCATGCCAGCCAATACGTCGCCTGTGCCTGCTGTTGCCATGCCAGGATTTCCTGTGGGGTTTATAAAAATTTTCCCAGAGGGCTCTGCAATAACCGTTCTTGCCCCTTTCAGCACCACGATAACCTTATTCTCTTTTGCAAACCTTGATGCTATGCCGAGCCTGTCTGCCTGAACATCCTTTGCCGTTAAACCAACGAGCCTTGCCATCTCTCCGGGATGGGGCGTAAGAACAATCGGGGCTTTAGCCTTTTTCAAAACATTCACCCCCACACCAAAACTTTTGGTGTGGGGGTTTACATCATCAACAAAGCAATTTATGCCATCAGCGTCAATGACTAAAGGAATCTTCGACGCAACAATGAGTCTTAAAACAAGCTTCTTCACGGATTCTTCGGCTGTAAGTCCGGGGCCAAGCACAACCACTTCTTTATCTTTAATAAATCGCAGTATGCTGTCAATTGCCTCATACGCAAGTATACCTAACCCCCCTTTTCCCCCCTTTGGTAAAGGGGAGACTATGGGGAGTTCAGGCAAAGGCAATGTCATAACCTCTGTTAGCTTTCTTGCCATAACTTGATTGAGGCTTTTTGGAATACCCAGGGTAACAAGGCCAGCCCCGCATCTCATTGCGCCAAGAGATGTCATTGCGGCAGCGCCGGTCTTTCCAACAGAGCCGGCAAGAACAAATACATGGCCATAACTTCCTTTATGCGTATTGCCATACCTTGGCTTTAAGATTTTTTTTATTACCTCACGGTCAAGGAGTTCCCAACGAATCTTCTCATCTTTGAGAAGCGGCTGCGGCATACTGATATCAACCGCTTCAACCCTTCCTGCATAATCTACACCAGGATAGATTAAAAGCCCTATCTTTGGAACCGCCATTGTTGCTGTTATTGTTGCCTTCACGCAACTACCCAGAACCCTGCCATTTGAGGCATTAAGGCCAGAAGGAATATCAACGGATACAACCGGTTTGTTGAGGCTATTTATGAACTCTATAACATCCTTTTGAATCCCTTTTATATCTGCTGAAAGTCCTGTGCCAAAGATTGCATCCACAATCAAGCTTGAATGTCGTATAGCAGATTTATATTTCTTTAAGCCTTTTGCTGATAAAATCTCTATTACCTCTCCGCCCATCTTTTCCCATATATTCAAATTTACCTTCGCATCGCCTTTAACATCTCGTCTTTGTGCGAGCAGGTAGACGCATACCTTAAAACCCTTATTGAGCAAATGCCTTGCTACAACAAACCCATCGCCGCCGTTGTTTCCTTTACCTGCAAAAATAGAAATCCTTTTGCCTTCGTATGGGAGGGGCTTGTCCCCTCCCGTAAGGCCGCCAAAATCCCTCTCAATAATCTCAGCCGCACCCCTGCCTGCATTCTCCATGAGCACAAGCCCGGATATGCCATACTCCTTTATGGCCTTCTCATCCAACTGCCTCATTGTATCTGAATCAACGATTTTCACCCGTTAGACCTCCTGTCCCCATCAGATCCCTTTCTTATATGAGAAATTTTAAAAACGCCATCGTAAATACTCAAAAAGGTCTAACGGGGTTCATGGTTTGAAAAAAATATCACACTCAACATGGTTTTGCAATTTTAAACACTCTCCGTAAAAATCAATGTCTATTTTTGGGCCTATTTAATTTCTATTTAATGTAGTGTTTTTCCTTGACCGGTTATAATAGATTCTGCTATATTAATGAACCTTTCAATATCTGCAAACTGCAATTACTTCCCATAATTGCGATGCAAAAATTAAGAGAATTTAAAAATGGGCCGCTAGCTCAGTTGGCAGAGCAGCTGACTCTTAATCAGCGGGTCGGGAGTTCGACTCTCCCGCGGCCCACCAAGCTTAGCTTGGTGTTGGCGCGCTCAGCGTATCCACCAGTAAAATCAAAGGGTTATGCATTATCATATACCCTTTTTATTTGCACCTATTTTTCTCTCATCTGTAGACAATGAAAAAAAGTGTGCTATGCTATACCAAGTCATACTGGTAGAGGAAGACTTAGCATACTTGACCTATAATTAAAGAATATTGTTGGAAATAAATATACTTATTATAGGCTTCGCTTGGAATACTTTCCATTCACCCCCGTGTTTATCCGCCATAGGCGAAGGGCTTTCTGATGTGGTCGAAATAAGCGTTAAGAGAGGGGCCGTATTCATGGAACAGACAAACAAGGGGACTATTTTAGCAGTTGACGATGACCCATTTGTGCTTAGCGCTACTTCCGAGTTACTTATCAGCCGCGGCTATACTGTTACTGCCCTCAATGACCCTCGCGAAGCTGTAAAAAAGCTGCAAACTACCTCATTTGACATTATCTTATCAGATATAATGATGCCTAAGCTTAATGGTATTGAACTGCTCAAAATCATCCACAAAAATTATCCTGATACGCCTGTAATCCTGATGACCGCATTCGCTGAACTGGATACTGCTGTAAATGCAATAAGGGAAGGCGCTTTTGATTTTATTATAAAACCTTACAAGGCAGAATATCTTTTCTTTACTATTGAAAAGGCTATTAGATTTAAGAAGATTATAGAGCTTGAAAAAAATTATAAGACACTATTGGAAGAACTTGTTCGGGAAAGAACTAAAAAACTTGCAGATGCCCTCACTTCCTTAAAAGAATCAAGCCTTGAAATGGTAAATAGGCTTACGGTTGTAGCAGAATATAGGGATACTGAAACAGGGGCGCATATATCAAGGATGGGTTTTTATGCGCAAAAGGTTGCAGGGGTATTAAAAATGCCTGCGTCCCTTATAGAGACAATCGGACAACCAGCAATGATGCACGATATCGGAAAAATTGCTATCCCTGATAAAATTCTTTTAAAGCAAGGGCCGCTTACAAAGGAGGAATTTGAGGTTATAAAAACTCACACAACCATTGGATATAATATGCTTGCTGGTTCAGTGCATAAAAATATTCAGATGGCTGCTAATATTGCCTTAAATCATCATGAAAAATATGATGGCTTAGGGTATCCACGAGGGCTGAAAGGCAAGGAAATACCTATAGAGGGTATGATAGTAATGATATGCGATGTGTATGACGCCTTGATGAGTAAGAGGCCTTACAAACGTGCTTTTTCTCACGATGAGGCATTTAAAATCATTACAGAAGGGGATGGCAGAACTAGACCAGAAGACTTCGATCCTGTAGTATTAAAGGCATTTAAAGAGGCAGCGCCAGCGCTTGAAGATATTTTTCATAAAAATCAAGAACTAAAACCCTCAATATAAAAGGCTTAGATAGGAAAGCTAAGCCCTTTATATTTCACCCCTACCCAAATCAATTTTTAATCAATGCCGAATTGTCGGCATCAATGCCTAAATTTATTGTGGCACATGTTGCAATTATTGATTAGTTCTGCTAATGCTGTAAGGGCATTATCCCGATTACCTGCCTTAGCTGCCTCTGATAGCTCATCTGCCTTTAAATGGACAGCCTTGCCGAGTTTCATAAAGTCCGGCTCTCTTGTCATCTTTTCAACCATTGAACAGCGCTTCTCCTCTTCCTCAGTCCAGCCTAATTTGTCTTTTGCTATCTCTGCTGCCTTATTTAAATCATTGACTGCAAGCGCTGCCGCAATCTCGCTTAAAGTATCCATATGCTGGCGCATCATCTGCTTCTGCATAGTCTTCATAGCTTCAGGGAGTTTGAGCTCAGTCCTGTCATCTGATTTCTGCCCCTCTTGTTTCATCATCTCGTGCCTGTGGCTGTGCTCAGCAGCGCAGGAAACGCCCCCTGTCAAGAAAATTGCAGTTACTGCCATTGCTAAAATATGTTTCATTCATTTCTCCTTTCTTTTTTTAATTCCTAAACATTGTATGGCACTGCACGCACCCGTCTAAAAGCTTATGGGTCATATCCTGAACCTTTTTCATATCGCCTTTTCTTGAGGCAACAATAAGCGCCTCCATCTCTTTATGAAACCGTTCGTCCATCTCAATAAATTGCTTCATTTTGTCGCTGTTTTTAGGGAGTTTCAGCCCGCCTTTCTTGATTGCCTTTTCTGTATTGGCCTTTGCCTTATGCACTTCATGGAATGGCTCCTCTATAGCCTTTGGATTGTTGAGCACAAGAGCATTTATTAAGTTAATAAATGCTGCATTAAGCAGCCTCATCTCAACCTTGATTGGACTTTCATTTTCTCCTGCCTTTGCCTCCTCTGTATACCCTGCTGTTGTTTGTAATACAACAGAAACAATTACACTTAAAATAAATATTCTCATAGCTTGTTTCCTCCAATATCTATTGATATATGTAGCCCTTACAGCGAAATGTATAATATAACGGCAAATTAATTCAAACAAAAAAATTTAAGATAGTCAATTATAATCAGACCGAATAGCAGCAGTTGACAATATAAAAAATTAGGCTATAATTTTGTCACCAAAAGATATCAAGGTATTCGCCTTGAAAAACCGAAAGGAGGAAAAATATGGGCAAAAGGATGGTGTTTAATCTGATTATATCTTTTCTCGTAGCTGTAGCTTTCAGCATAGCCAATCCGGTAGCATCCATAGCCGGAGGTGAAGAACATGCAAAAGAAGGGGTAAAGCATGTAAAGGAAGGGATAATGCATGTTAAGGAAGCTATCAAGCATCTTGAGCAATCCAGCGACCCACATGCTAAAGAGGCTGTTGAGCATGCAAAAGAGGCTATTGAGCATGCTGAAGAGGCAATATCACATGGTGAAAGCGCCAGCGGTTCATCAAAGAAGAAGTACTAATAGCGCTGAAAGAAAACATATCGCAGCAATATGCGGCCCCACAGTAAACCCCGTTAGAGAACTTTGTTCTCTAATGATTATACAGAGTTAAGAAGTTTTCTCAACCGCCGTCCGCCTAAGGCGGAGGAGTCGGCGGCTTTCTCTAACGGGGTAAAAGAACTGCGGGGCCGCATTGTTTTATTGACAAGAATGAAGAAAATAAAGATAATAGAAATGCCTGCGATAATTGAATTTTACTCTTAATAAAAGGAGATTACCTATGAAACTTGAACTGCAAATCGCTTCTCACAATTTTGAACTCACGGAGCCGCTGCGTGAACTCATACGCGAAAAGGCAGAAAAACTGGACAGTTTTTACGAGCATATCATGCGATGCAGGGTTGTGGTGGAAGTTCCCCATCGCCACAAGCATAAGGGCATCCTCTATAACATAAATATTTATATAACAGTGGCAGGCGGAGAGGTTGTGGTAAAACGCGAACCAAATGAAGATATATACGTAGCCATAAGGGACGCCTTTGACACAGCGCGCCGCAAACTTGAAGATTATGCCAGAAAACAGCGGGGTGATATAAAATCTCATGAGGAAATACCGCATGCGAGGGTAAGCGCATTATTCCCAGACAAGGGATATGGCTTCTTAACAACCGGTGACGGCAGGGATATATATTTTCACGAAAACAGCGTGCTGAATAGCGAATTTAAACAGCTTAAACTCGGCTCTGTAGTACATTTTGCAGAAGAACAGGGAGAAAAAGGGCCTCAGGCAAGCACAGTAAGGGTAATAGTAAAATAGTTCATGCTGAAAAATTCATCATGAACTTGATTACACAGATTACAATCAGATTACGCCGATTAAAGATTTAGTTGTCAACCATTCTTCAGTGGCAACTAAATAGGTCTTTTCTTTTATAAAACTAAAGCGGAAAATGGCAGGCAGCCAACCGATTATCTCTCCTTGGCTCTAATAGAGGCACTTCTATCCTGCATCTCTCCTGTGCATAAATGCACCTTGTATGAAATACACATCCTGACGGCGGGTTTATCGGGCTTGGTATTTCGCCTTTCAGTATAATCCTTTTCTTCTTTGTTTTGGGGTCAGGCATGGGAACTGCTGACAAGAGCGCCTCTGTATAAGGATGCACAGGATGGCGGTAAATTTCTTTGGATGTTGCTATTTCCATAATCTTTCCCAGATACATGACCGCAACCCTGTCGCTTATATATTCCACAACACGCAGGTCATGGGCAATAAAAAGATAGGTCAGGTCAAACTCCTTTTGAAGTTCTCTAAAAAGGTTTATAATCTGCGCCTGGATGGAAACATCCAAAGCTGATATGGGTTCGTCTGCAATAATAAATTTTGGATTCAAAGCCAAAGCCCTGGCAATGCCGATTCTCTGTCTCTGTCCTCCGCTGAATTCATGGGGATAGAGCGAGATGGAATTCTTTGGAAGGCCGACAATATCAACAAGTTTTTTTACCCTTTCCGCTTTTTCTGCGCCACTTGCTACCTTATGTATGCTTAATGCCTCTCCTATAATCTCTCCAACAGGCATCCTCGGATTGAGGGACGCATAAGGGTCCTGAAAGATTATCTGCAACTCCCTTCTTACCGATTTAAGCCCTTTTGATTTTAGATGGGTTATATCCCTGCCATCAAAGATTATATTGCCTGCTGTCGGCTCCATCAGCCTTGCAACAATCCGTCCCAACGTGGACTTTCCACAGCCGCTCTCACCAACAAGGCCGAATATCTCTCCTTTCTCTACAGAAAAACTCACCCCCTCAACTGCATGGACAATGCCGGCGCTTTTCTTAAACATGCCGCCACAGGCTGGAAAGTGTTTTGTGATGTTATTTAATGTGAGAAGTTGCATAAAGTTTTGAGAACAAGAAAAACTCCACCCCCTGCACCCCCGCCAGCGGGGGACAAGACTGTGTCCCTCTCTGGAGGGTGCTATTTGTTTATCCCCATCTGGAGGGGGTAGGGGGAGGATTGTCCTCCAACTGTAAATATCCCTTCTCTGTCCCCCACTGATGGGTAGCTATTCCTTCTCTGTCCCACTCTGGCGGGGGATCAAGGGGGTGGACTGTTCCATGTGTTTTTTGATATTTTTTCCATCTTTCGTTTTCCTGTCATAATGTTCCCTGGTAGATTGCATTCAATTGATTAGACATAACATTCTTTTATATCTCCATACATCTTTTAGCGAATTTCAGGTCAATTTGTGCGGAGATTCACCACAAATTAGATAGGGCAAACTACGCTTTATAACAAGCTACTAAATGCCCTTTTTTAATTTCTACCAACTCCGGCTCATGTTCTGTGCAGCCAAAATCTGCCTTTGGGCATCGGTCATAGAAAGTGCATCCGGCTGGAAGATTCAGAAGCCCCGGCACTGTTCCCGGGATTGTTTTCAAAAGACCCCTGCCTCCCATTTCCCCTTGTTTTGTAGGGGAGGGGCTTGTCCCCTCCAAAGGGGAGACCACAAGGGTCTCCCCTACGCTCTCCATTGTGGGCAGAGAGTTGAGAAGCCCGATAGTGTATGGGTGCATCGGTTCTGCAAATAAAGTTTTTGTATCCGTATACTCCACAATCTTGCCCGCATACATCACTGCAACATCATCTACTGTCTCTGCAACAACGCCGAGGTCGTGGGTTATGAGAATCATAGCCATATCAAGCTGCTTTTGCAAACCTTGTATCAATTCCAGAATCTGCGCCTGAATCGTGACATCAAGGGCTGTTGTAGGCTCGTCTGCTATCAAAATACTGGGATTGCACGAAAGCGCCATGGCAATCATGGCCCTCTGCCTCATGCCGCCGCTCATCTGGTGCGGATAGTCTTTTATCCTTTTTTCAGGCGAAGGGATGCCCACCAATCTCAGGGCATCTATGGTCTTTTCCATGACTTCATTTTTATGCAGACTCTGGTGCAGGGTAATGGCTTCGGAAATCTGGTTGCCGATAGTCAGCACAGGATTGAGTGATGTCATGGGCTCCTGAAAAACCATTGCAATCTCAGCGCCCCGTATCTTCCGCATCTCATCTTCAGAAAGCTTTAGCAGGTCTTTCTCTTTATAAAAAACCTCCCCACGCACAATTCTTCCGGGAAAAGATACAAGTCTCATAAGGGAGAGCGCTGTAACGCTCTTTCCGCACCCGCTCTCTCCTACAAGACCGAGGGTCTGGCCTTTCTCAAGGCTAAAGCTCACCCCGCGCACAGCCTTTACCTCGCCTGCATCGGTAAAGAATGATGTGTGGAGGTCGGTTATTTTAAGTAAGGGGGTTGGCATAGTGTTTTACTGGTGAAATTCAATAATCTCTTTTTCAATACCAGGATATACGTTGTCTATCTGAGCCTGAATCTCTATTGTTTTCTTCAGGACAGCAACTATCCCGCAGTAATGTTTTATATCATCAAGAGACAGCACCCTGTCTTTCCTATCCTTGAGCCATTTATCCAGAACCTGATAACCGCCGATCCGGTATTCCCAGACCTCCGGCAGTATGCCTTCAAAATACTGTTCCTTGTTTATAAAGAGATTGCCTTTTTCGTATTTCAGCTTCTCAACTTTATCATTCCCCTTGCCCTGGAATTTTGCAACCGGAGTATCAATCTCCGATGTCTTTAAAAGATGCAACTCAATAAGCCTTTCCCCATAGCCAGCCATCTTCTTAAAGAGTTTATAATCCTTTGTAAAGGGAATCCTTGGAAAATCTATCTTTAAGAACTCTGCGTATTTTGTGCGGTAGGTGTTTGAATAAAGGATAGCATAGATATAATAGAAGATTTGCTCTGGGGTAATGTATTGTTTGTCATTCCCGTGAAAACGGGAATCCATATCCTTTTCTCTGGATTCCTGCTTCCGCAGGAATGACGAATCATGAATAAATGATTTTTTATACTCTTTCGTCAATTTCTCCACCAATGCAGGAGAGAGATTTGGCTTCTTTGCCGTATATTCTGCCTGCGGCTCAAAGAGCATCATGGTGCTGCCAAAAGAGCGTTTTTTAGGTTTGTCTTTTTGCTGGTAAAGGTAGAGGGGGAAAATGTAGCCTGTTTCCCTGGTCTTGAGTGAAACGAAACACATATCTGCAACCTTCTTGGTTACAAAAGCGTGTAAAAAGTCCATAGTGGATAATTGCCTTGTTACACAAATTCCAAGGTTGTCCTCAAAAAAGTTTTTCATCAAACCCCATCGGTCACATCCTCTGTCAATTAAATCTTGGATATAGCAAATCTGCCTATCATCAAAGGGGCGATAAGAGTAAGGTCTTATGTATTCTTTCCAGTCTATTTTCTTTAGGCTCTCTCTTGCAGTTTTTAATTTCCAATCTCTTGTGTCTTTTAAGTTTAAACTCTGGGCAGCAAGTTCATCAGGCAGATTGCTGACAAAAGTTCGCATTTTTTGTTTGACCTCCTCTTCTGTGAAGCCTACTAAAAAATGGTCACGATGAGTTTTCACCCCGCTTGAAGACTGAATGAATATGCCTTGAATGGGAATAAATTTTTTATATTTTGCTTGTTCTGAAAAATCCTTTTTAACAAAGAAATAATAAGGCTCGGTCGGTTGCAACTTAAACCATTTTGTTGAATCAGTAGCATACTTATTTAGATATTCATGTTTCTTTTCCCGAATGCCATAGACATCCTGATAGAAAACTTTGCCATGACCTTTCTGTTTTTTATCTTTAACAAAGATAGCAATCGAAACCCCTTGCTGAATATCAAAGACATTTTCATCCTTGCTTCCATCAGAACATCTTTCGCCAATGCGACTGTTTCCATGAATGTTGAGAATATAAATCTCATTAAAACTTTCCAACAAGCGCTTACGCATGCCTCGGTGAATTAATCCTGAAAGATAGGAGTTGTTAGTAATCATCCCGATAATACCTGTGCCGGCATTATCTATTTTCCAGTGCGCAAATCGGATGAATTTAATGTAATCATCAGACAAAGGCTGGATGTTTCTTTCGTCACGAACATCTTCTTTATATACGTCCATTTCTTTTTCTATAAACTTTGATTTATTTGCAGAACTAACTGAATACGGCGGGTTGCCGAGGATGACCAAAATAGGCTGCTCCTTTTTGATTTTGCCTGCAAGATGGGATTCTTCTGAAAGAGATGCCATGCCGGGAAGTTCAGTCTGCGAGAGCTCTTCCATCTCAAGGGTATTGGTGAGATAGAGTTTGAACCTGTCATCCCCCTGCAATCCGTAACCCAACTCTTCAAGAAGAAAAGACATCTTTAAATGACCAATAGCATAAGGCGCCATCATAAGTTCAAAGGCGTAGAAGTTTTTAAGGATATGCTCTTTAATAAAACCTGTCTTCTTTCCTTCTCCGTATTTTGATGTCCACTCCTCCATTGCCAGCTTCGCAGCCTCTGCCAAAAATGTGAGCGTCCCCGCAGCAGGGTCTAACACAGTAACTGACTGATTTGCGAAGCCGTCCTTTTTATTGAAATACTCTTTTAAGATATGATGAAGGGAGCGAACGATGTATGAGACCACAGGCTCCGGCGTGTAATATACGCCTCTCTTTTCCCGTGTCTTTGGGTCGTATTCAGCAAGAAATGTCTCATAAAAATGGACAATGGGGTCTTTGCCTTTATGTTTGTTAAAATACTCATCAAGTATCTTATAAACATTTGTTGTAGCCAGAACATCTGATATGTCATCAATAATCCATTCCATCTGCCGGGGCAAATCGCCCAACGAGATGAATCTGAATACATCTCTTAATATGCCTATTGTCCGGGGAATCTTATCGTATGCGAGTTTTCTGTTAAAACCGTTTTCTGTGCGGGTTCTGGCAGCAAAGAGACCGTAGGCGATAGTTTGCGAATAAAGGTCTGCAAAGTCCTCCTTTGTCAGCCCGCTTATAAGGTGCTCTTTAAACGCCTTATAAAAACCGAGAATGTTCCCTTTCCCCTTTTTTTCTTCTTCTTCCAACTCCTGTGCAATCACCTCATCCTTTAAAAAGCGAGTCCTCTTTGCAAGCTCTATTGCTAATGCTTTGGCATCATAGACCTTTGGCAAAGAAAAAGAGAGGAATTTTTCCAATAGATTACAAAAATCCTTTTCTTTCTCAACCGGCGGGACGGTCTTGAGTTTGTGAATGACATACGGCCGCGCAATCTGGGCTTTATCAATTAACTGGCCATTGCGGTAAAGTCTGAATTCAAAAAAATTAGTTAATATGAGGTTGGGAAAGGTATGAAGGTAACGTTTTAACTGCTCGGTTTCTTCTATCTGGTCCAAATATTCAACCCCCCGATATCCCCCCTTATCAAGGGGGGAAGTAAAGGGGGGTGTCTTTGCCTCAATATATCCTACTATCTGCTGTTTTCCATCCCATATTCTGAAATCAGGGTTGCCGGCATCGGTTTTTTTAGGCAGGGTTGTAATGTCTACATTTTCCCTGTTTATTGAGTCAGCATAATTTGTTAAAAGCTCCTCAAGGCACGAATAGTAGCTCTCTTCCCTTGCATCGCCTCTATTTGCAATATCAGATATGCGTTTAAGATATGATTTCAGCATGAATTATATCTTCAACCTCGGGTCTATAGAATCCCGTATCCCCTCGCCTAAAAGATTATATGCCAGCACTGTTACAAATATGGCAAGACCGGGAAATACTGAAATCCACCAGGCAATCTCAATATTGTCTTTTCCAATGGTTAAGATATTCCCCCAGCTTGCAGTTGGTGGCTGGACGCCAATGCCAAGAAAGCTCAATGCTGATTCAATAAGCACTGCGCCTGCAATTCCCAACACCGCTGACACAAGCACAGGGGACATGGCATTGGGCAGGATATGTCTGAAGATTATCCTAAAGTCGCTCGCACCCAATGCCCTTGCTGCAAGGACAAACTCCCTTTCTTTCAAAGACAAAAACTCTGCCCTCACAAGCCTCGCAACACCCATCCATGATGTTACGCCTATGACAATCATTATATTCCATATGCTCGGTTCAAGGAATGCAATGACTGCAAGGATTAAGAAGAAGGTTGGAATTGCAAGCATGATGTCAACAAAACGCATACTTATCCTGTCAACCCAACCGCCATAATAGCCTGACAATGCGCCAAAGATTATGCCGATGATTGTGGCAATGCCGACGGCAACAAACCCAACTTGCAGAGAAATCCATGACCCATGTATGACACGGCTTAAGATGTCTCTCCCAAGATCGTCCGTCCCGAATGGGTGCTTTGAACTTGGCGGCTCAAGCACATGCTTGACATCTATCGCACTCGGGTCATACGGCGCAATCAAGGGTGCCAAGACAGCAATAGCAAAAAGCAAAAACACAATAATCCCGCCGATAACCGCAAGCCGGTTCTTTTTAAATCTATGCCAGAAGAGAGTTTTTAAAGTTGGTTGACCCATATAATTAAATAAACGGGAGAGTGGGGGAAACGGGGAAACGGAGAATATGAAAAACACGAATCGGGGAATCGGAGAATGGGGGAATGGGAGAAAGATTTTTCCCCGTTTCTCCGTTTCTCCCGCTCTCCGATTCTATCCTTTGTCTCCCATTCGCCGATTCTCCGATTCGTATTTCCTTTATCTTGCCCTAATCCTCGGATCCGCCAGCGCATACCCAATATCTGCCAGTAAATTGCCAAGCAAGGTCAATATTGCGCCGATGGTCAATATGCCCATTATCACAGGATAATCCCTCATCATCACAGACTGAAAAAAGAGCTGACCCATGCCTGGGATGCTGAAAATATTCTCAAAGATTACACTCCCGCCGATCAACCCCGGAATAGACAAGCCAAGTATTGTTATCACTGGAAGCAGGGCGTTTCTCAAGGCATGTTTATATATAACCTTCTTTTCAGGAAGCCCTTTTGCCCTTGCAGTTGTTATATAATCCTGCCGTATCACCTCCAGCATATTGCTCCTCATGTATCTTGAAAGCCCTGCAAGCCCGCCAAATGCCTCAATGGTAACAGGAAGAATCAGATGGCTGACATTGTCCCAAATCTTATTAAGTGTTGAAAAGTTCTCATAACCAAGGGATTTTAGCCCTGATATAGGAAGCCAGTGCAGGTTGACGCCAAAGAGTATCATTAAAAGCAGCGCAAGCCAGAATGTTGGAATGGCAAAGCCAATAAAAACAATAACGGTAGTAATCTTATCGTAGAGAGAATACGGTCTGACAGCAGAAGACACCCCTATCGGAATAGCAATCATAAATATTAAAATAAGGGCAAGGCTGTTAATGAGGATAGTAATTGGAAGTCTTTCTTTAACTTTTGTCCATACCGGCCTTCTATCCGTTGAGAAAGAATCTCCAAAATCAAGCTTTACAACCCTTTTAAGCCACATCCAGTACTGCTCATGAATGGGCTTGTCAAGACCATAGTATTTCTCAAGCCTCTCCCTTGCCTCAGGCGTCATCTTTGGATTAAGGTCTGCTAAAATATCTGTTGGCTTGCCCGGTGCAAGGTGGATGATTAAGAAAGAGATAATGGTAATCCCGATAAGCGTCGGAATCATCTCAAGGAGTCTTTTAAATAGGTAGATTAGCATATGCAAACAATGTCAAATGTCAAAGCTCAAAATTCAAATGAAATTTAAAGCTTAAAGTTCAAATTAATTTACATTTGGTTTTTAGTTTTGACATTCATTTGATATTTGGATTTTGACATTTGGATTTATTTTGTCATTTTATGCCTTTGCTGTTCTTTTGGCACATACCACTTGTTAACGTTATAACCCATGCCTATAAGCGGCGCCGGGTCTATGCCCTTAAATCGCGCATGGACAATAGGCGTTGCATCAGGCACATAGAGAAATATGTACGGAACTTCGTCTGCGAGTATCTCCTGAATTCTAAAATATGCCTTTTTCCTTTCTTCTATATTATATGTCCTTCTCCCCTTTTCTAAAAGTTCATCCACCTCCGGATTATTATAGCTTACAAAGTTAAATTCCTTTTCTTTCATCTTGCTGCTGTGCCATATATCATACTGGTCCGGATCAAGTCCGAGGCTCCATCCAAGAATGATTGCCTCAAACCTTCGCTTATCAATAAATTCATTTATAAATGTAGACCACTCGAGTGTCCGCACCTTTACATTTATTCCAATCATTCTAAGCTGCCACTGGATAATCGTTGCTACATTTATACGCACCGTGTTCCCCTGATTTGTAAGGATGGTAAACTCAAACGGCCTTCCGTCTTTATCCAGAATACCATCTCGGTCTGTATCTCTCCACCCTGCCTCAGCAAGAAGCTCCTTTGCCTTTTCTGGATTATATTCATATTTTTTTACATTCTGATTATATGCCCATGTATTCGGCACATAGGAGCCTGTGGCTGGTGACCCAAGGCCGAACAAGACGCCATCAACTATCTCTTGCTTGTTTATCGCATACGCCATAGCCTGCCTCACCTTCTTATCGCTAAACCAAGGATGTTTTTCTAAACACCTTGCCGAGGCTTTATCCCATCGCAGACAAAGATTAAATCCCATATATGTATAGACAGGCGCAGGATATCGGTATTTTCTAAAGTTTTTTTCAAAATAAGGGTTATTCGTCTGTTTTGTATACTGGATTGGCGTAAGCCCCATCCAGTCTATGCCGCCTGACTTAAGCTCAAGAAACATTGTCGCAGGATCAGGTATTACACGGTATACATATTTATCTATATATGGTCTGCCCTCAAAATAGCCCGGATTTGTCTCAAGCACAACTTCCTGTCCAGGTGTCCATTTTACAAATTTGAACGGGCCCATGCCTATTGGGTATCTCCCCAGCTCACTCTTTGTTATATCTTTTCCTTCAAGGAGGTGCTTTGGGAGGACAGTGAGGTTTCCCCAACTGCTGAGCGCCGGGGCAAACGGCTGTTTATATGTAACCCTGAATGTATATTTATCTAAGGCCTCTGCCATTTTGACCTGCCTGTAATCCTCTGAATATGCTGTTGGAGTTTTCTCATCTACGATAGTCTTGTAGCCAAACATCACATCTTCAGCAGTAAATTCAACTCCATCAGTCCATTTGACGCCTTTTCGCAGATGAAATGTAATTATAAGGCCGTCTTTGGATATATCCCACGACTGCGCCAAATCGCCAATAATGCTTAAATCTTTATCGTATTTGACAAGGCCATTAAAGACGAGGCTTGCTACATTGTGGGATGCAGCGTCGCCTGCAAGCATGGGAATGAGAATGCTTGGCTCGCCGATTGTGCCTTCAACAAGGGTGTCGCCGTAAGCAGGGCCTGTGTCGTAATTTATAACCTGTTCTGCGTCTGCCTCTTTGTCTATTTTTGTGCAACCGCCGGTAAAAATCAGAAGTAGGGTAAGAAATGGTATTGTATATTTGAGATTTGAGTCCGCCTTAGGCGGATGGGATTTGAGACTGCTCAGGCGCATGATGGCCTAAAATAACTCAATTATGTTATTTTTGCAAGATGATTGAAGTCCAGTAAAATAGAGATTAAAAACCTCGCTATTTTACAAACCTGCGATTTGCCCGCCATACTTCGTTATCGGCGCATCCCTGATAAAAGCACTCAGGGACATGTTTTTGCTCCTCGCCGTATCCTCCCCCTGTCCCCCTGTGAAAAGGGGGATAAAGGGGGAGGGCTCGTCGCAAAAATAGCCTCTGTCCCCGATTGAATCTATCGGGGACAACTTGCAGGTTTCCCCAAAAATCAAACGCTATTTTTTGGGGTCTGGAAAATAAAAAACCCTGTGTGTTTAAACACACAGGGTTTTTTTGGTAACACTTGTCTATTTTCAGTCATTCGATTTATGTCTTTTTTTGACAATCGCCTTTGACTCCTCATAGGTAATCTTGCCTGCTGCTATCTCTCTTAATGCTGTCACAATAGCCCTGTTATCCGAATCTACAAATGGTTTTGCGCCCTTTAGTAATTCCTTAGCCCTTTGTGATGAGAGTACCACAAGCGAAAACCTGTTCGGCACCCTTGCAAGGCAATCTTCAACTGTTATTCTTGCCATTTAAATACCTCCTTAATAAATACATTTTTTGTCCATTTATTAACAAATAACATCAAACAACTTCTTAACCTTTTTTAACATCCTTTCTTTCTTGCTTCTTTCTGCAATAATAATGGACTTAAGTCTTTCAAATGCGTAATCAAGATTATCATTTATAATAAAATAATCATATTTTTTTGCTTGTTTTATTTCCTTTTTTGCTGTTTCCAACCTGTCGAGAATGACTTCATTGCTGTCTTTACCTCTGTTCCTAATCCTTTCTTTGGTCGTCTCTAATGAGGGAGGAAAAATAAATATAAATACTGCTGACATGCCCTTTTTCTTAACCTGCGCTGCACCCTGAACATCAATATCCAGAATTATATCTAATCCCTTCTCAAGAATGGCTTGAGTATCCTTAACAGATGTTCCGTATTTATTACCATGAACACGGGCCCATTCCAGGAATTCACTGTTATCAAGCATTTTCTGGAATATCAGCTCACTTACAAAGTGATAGTCAACACCGTTTTTCTCGCCTTCCCTGGGAGACCTTGTTGTGTATGATATAGAGTGCCTTAAATCAGGAAAATAGTCAACTGCCTTTCTGCAAAGCGTTGTCTTACCAGCCCCAGAGGGGGCGGAAACTATGAAAAGAATGCCACCGCTTCTGACTTCTTTTTTACTCAATGTTTTGCACCTGCTCCCTAATCTTCTCCAACTCCGCCTTTGCCGACACAACGAAACTGCTCAACTCAAAATCGTTTGACTTTGAACCAATGGTATTTATCTCTCTTAAAATCTCCTGACACAAAAAATCCATCTTCCTGCCAACAGGCTCGTTTAACTTAAGCATACTCTTAAACTGGGTCAAATGACTGTTTAGTCTCACCAGCTCTTCAGTTATGTTACTCCTCTCTGCAAAGATGGCTGCCTCTGTCAAAACCCTTGCTTCGTCTATGCTTACACCGCCCAAAATACCTGTTAATCTTTCTCTCAGTTTCTCTCTATATGTTTCAGCAACCATCGGCGCCCTCCCGGTCATCTTTACAACGATATCCTCCATGTCTTTTAATCTTGAAGCTATATCCCTTGATAACGCTTCACCCTCTTCTTCTCTCATCTTAGCAAGGGAATTCAGCGCAACATTCAGTCCCTGTTTTATCCCTTGCCAGTCGTTTTCTAAATCATGCGCTGCCGCTCCAGACGAAAATACATCTTTGAATCTTAATAATAGTGATATATCTATCTCGCCTCTAAGGTCAAGCTCTTTTTGAAGCTCCTGAAGAACCCCTAAATAATGTTTTGCTAAAGGGATATTTGGCCTTAATTCTATCCCAGCTTCTCTCTCGGCAGTAATTGATATATATAAGCACCCCCTGGAAAAAAAGTTCTTTATCTCATCCCTAATCTTATTTTCCAACAAGAAAAATCTGTCCGCAGCCCTGACATTTATCTCAATAAAGCGATGATTAACACTCTTTATTTCAAGGGTGAACTTATCCTCACCAATCAAGAAATCACACACCCCATATCCTGTCATACTTTTAATCACCTGTTAGTTCCTCCTGCTGCAATTGATGAACATATCGCGCCCGTATACCCTTCAGCAACACCCTCATATCAGCACCTGCATAATCTGGAAAAGTCCATTCTAATGGCTGAAAATCTCCATTTTTATAAACAAGGGTCAAATCTGCATAAATCCCGTTTCGCAAATATATCCTGTGCGCAAAATTCTTACCAGTTGCGAGAACCAATTTTTCAAGTGAAATATAGCCAGGGTCTATATTTACAATTCTCTTGCCGCCCTCAGCAAGATGTTCATTCTCAATGGAATTGGTAAAGAGTTTTATATCTGACAAGGTCTCTGGCTTAATGAGTTTCTCAAAGGAGATAAGCTTCCTGAATAAATTATCCCCCATCTCATCCGTATAATAATCTGTATGATTAAACTTAATGCTACCGCTTAAAAAATCTATGCTGCCAAATTTATCTTCCAGTTCTTTTAAAACGGCTTTGAGAATTCCTTTATCGCCTGTTATAAGGCTGATTATCAATTTGACCGAATTCGGTTCTTTGGGCATGCTCATCTTTCACTTTTGGACCGAGGCGACCGTGTCGCCGTTTTCGCCATTTTGACGCCAACACGGTTGGCTTGCTCCATAGCCCTCTTCAGCTCTTTCGGCGCAACTGCAGCTGTCCCTACTTTACCCACAACAATGCCTGCGGCAAAATTGGAAATTACCGCAGCCTCCTTGAAATTTGCCCCTGTCGCAATTGCGAGGGCAAGCGCACCAATAACAGTATCTCCAGCGCCGCTGACGTCATAAACCTCCTGCGCAACTGTAGGAATATGCGTTATACCGCCGTTGTTTTCAAATAAGCTCATCCCATGCTCGCCTCTTGTTATTAAAACAGCTTCACAACCGAGTTTATTAAGAAGCACCTCTCCTGCCCGCAATAAACTATCATCATCCTCAATATCTATGCCAGAGGCCTTTGACGCCTCATCATTATTTGGGGTTACTATTGTTGCAGACTTGTAAAAATCAAAATGCGCAACCTTTGGGTCCACAGCAACTGGTTTGTCTTTTTTTCTGGCAATGCTTACAACCTCTTCAACAAGCTCCTCAGAAATAACACCCTTGGCATAATCTGATATGACAATGCTATCAACCAAGTTTATTTTTTTCTTGGTATAGTCTACGATAGTTTTCATTGTATCCAAATGTATCTTATCCTTTCTCTCTCTATCAAATCTTACTACCTGTTGGCTGTGGGCTATTACCCTCGTTTTTACCGAAGTTGGCCTCTTTTCTTCAATAAAAACACCGCCAGTGGCAATGCCTTTCAATCTCAGCTCATGCACAAGATTCTTTCCCATCTCATCCCTTCCAATAACACCCGTGACCAAGACCTTTCCGCCAAGACTATGAATATTATTAACCACATTGGCAGCGCCTCCCAACATAAGGCTCTCTGAATTGACCTCTACAACAGGCACAGGGGCCTCAGGTGATATCCGCCTTACCTTTCCCCAGACAAAATGGTCCATGATAAGGTCGCCAATAACAAGGACCCTTGCCCTCTTAAATTTATTTACAATATCCAATCCCTTTCTGTAGGTCATAATTGATTTCATTTGGCTACCTCAATAAGTCTTAAAAACTCCTCTACATTTTTTTCTATCGTATAGTTCTCTGCTACCTGTCGCGCCATACTGCCTGCTGCTGACCTCACCTCTCTATCCAATAAAGGCCTGATCTTTGATGCCAATTCTTCCGAGTCAGCGGGATCTTCTACAATCATTCCATTCTTCCCATCCGAGAGTATTTCAGAAACTCCATTTATTCTCGACGTTACGACAGGAAGCCCGCTTGCCATTGCCTCAAGACAGGCATTGCTAAAAGGTTCGTAGATAGACGGCAGGACGAAAATATCCGCGGCATAATAATAATCTTGTGCATCTTTCACTGGACCGACAAATGTTATATCTGTTCCTGCACCGCATCTGTCCGCTATCTCCTGATACTTTCCGTTCTTTCCTTTTCCTACAACAATCAGTTTCAGCTTGTTGGGTGGGCTTTGCCCACCATTTTGCCCTTGTACTTTCTGGGGGGCAGATCCCACCTTGCTTTCTTTCTTTAAAGTACCCAGCGCCTCTATCAGAAATCGCAGGCCTTTCCTCTCAAAACCAGAGCCGACAAACAGAAGTGTTGTCTCATTTTTAATTCCGAGCCGTTCCCTATAAACAGCTCTCGTTTTGCCTTTTTCATTAAGGTCAAATTGGTTTAAGTCAATTCCGTTGTATATAACACAAATCTTTTCTTCAGGCAATTTATAATGCCTTATTATCTCAGCCTTGCCACGGTTTGAGTTTGCCACGACAAATTTTAAACTCTTGCTCTGAAAAAGCCTTTTTTCAAGATAAAGCAAGGTGAGATGGAGCGGATTGAGAACATAGTATAGCGCATAGAGCATAGAGTAAAAACCCTTTGCCCTTTGCCTTTTGCCCTTTGCCCTTTGAATCAGCCACTCTTTATGACAGCCATCCCCTGCCCTGTATATATCCTGATAAAGCGTCCTGTCAAAACTTAAAATAATATCAAGACTTGCCTTTCTGACAGCAAAATAGCTATTTATGGCAAATGTTAATAGCCGCAAAAAAGAGGGGCCAAATGTTTTAATCTTGTGGAATATAAGTTTTGACCCCTGCTTACTGCTTGCAGAGGCATGGTTTTGTCCTGAAAATCTCCCCTCACCCTTTCCCTCTCCCGCAGGGGGAGAGGGGATCAAAGAAACCTCCCCTCCCTTGACCCCGCTTAGCGGGGTGACGGGAGGGGACTCTGGGGAGGGTGATATATTTTCTTCCCATTTTGCTGCAAATATATGGCAGGTATGGCCTCTTTTCAAAAGCTCGCCTACAAATCTGGAAACAAAAACCTCTGCCCCGCCATATGGGTTATATCGCATCCTTATAATACCGATATTCAAGCTATGCTTAAACCTCCTATATTTTGGACCTGAGCGACCGTGTTTTTTGAATCAAGGCAACCGTGTTGCCGTGCTTTTTACGCCGACACGTCGGCTTGCTCCATAACACCAACACGGTTGGCTCGCTCCATATCATCTCCACAACTTTTCAAATGCCGCCATCACTTCCTCGGCCGTGATCTCATCTGCCGTTTTCCCTTTCTGGAGTATTATATTATCAACCTTCCACGGCGCCCATCTCCTCTTATCGGTTGAACCCCATATAGTTAAAATCGGCTTACCAAGCGCAGCAGCAATGTGCATTGCCCCGCCATCGCAGCATATCACCAATCTCGCAATGCTTAACGCAGCAATCAGCTCATCAAGCCTTTCAGTGTGATAGGAAAATATTTTCGCATTCACTGCCTTTCTTATCCACTCTGCATCTTCATCGTCTCCAGGATGATACGGATTATCCTTGCTTCCCGGCGCCCATAATAGCATGACAGCAGCATTATCATTGTTTACCAACTTATTTATCAATTCCGCAAATTTTTCCTTTGGCCATTTATTATTTGGCTTTCTGGAACTTATGTGGACAGCAACTAATTTATCTGTGCTGAAGTTAGAAGACTGCAGTAATGTTATAACCTTCTCTTGCGTTATCTTTGACGGCATTAAAACAAGTTTGGACGGCTCAACTTCGATGCCAAAAGAAGCAAGTAGCCTGAAAACAGAAATCACCTCATGAACAGGCTCTGAAGCTTCAATAAGGGGAAGATTATAATATACACTCTTCTTGCCAGCAGGCAGATACCCTATCCTGTATCTTGCGCCGGTCAGAAACGCATATCTGGCAAGTCTTGAAGAATACTTATTGCTGCATCCTATAGCTACATCATAACATTCATTGCGTATATCAAATAAAACCCTTGCGTTGGAAGACCATACATTATATCTCCCTTTACTATAAACATGTTTAAATTTTTCATATATATGTATTTTGTCAATATCCGGGTTATTTATCACTGCATGCGCGTTATAGCTATTTACGAGGACACCCAGCATTGCATCAGGATAACTCTCGCGTAAAGCATGTATCGCAGGTGTTGTACATATGAGGTCTCCAATATTATCGCGTCGGATTAGGAGTATTTTCTTTATATTTTCCCTCTGTATTTTTCTCATAAATAACAATAATAATAGCAGCTAATGTAAAGGTAAGCACTCCATACGTTTCTTCCCAGAGACCATTCGTTATATTTAACATTGCATAGGATATTAATATACCCGGGATGCCATATTTTGCAAAATCACCGCCATATCTCGCTTCAACAAAATAAAGTCTTAAAATTTTGACAACAAGTGTAATCCAGAACATAAAAAAGGCGATTAATCCCAATATGCCTATTTCGAATATAATCTGTAATATCAAATTATGTGGATTTGCGCTGCCGTAACCGGCGCTTTTAAAATAGTTATATGTCCCTGGCAATTCATTCCTCCAATTATCCAGAAACTCCTCATCTTTTGCAACAGTAGCAAGCTTTTTCCATCCATAACCATAACCAATAAAAGGTCTTTCCTGGATTATGTCAATCATACCCTTCCAGATATCCAGCCTGCCGCTTAGCCCCTCATTTGTTGTAAATGTCTTAATGGAAGCAAGAGTAGCATACCTGTTAAAAAGTTCGGGCTTCTTTAGATAGCTTACCGCGCCAACAGACATTATAACCACGAGGATAAGCATTAGTATCAGATATTTTCTGGAAATAATTAACATAAAGATTGTTGCCAATACTATCGCCATGATAGATGTTCTTGAATTATAATAAAGCCACACAAGCACAAATTCCGCCGCCACTGCTGTCCATAATAACAATTTAAGCATAATCTTATTTCTTGAACAAAGAAGATAGCTGATTGCAAATGGCATGTAAAATGCGGCATTGATAGCATAACCGCTCAGGAATGTATCTCTGGATTCTTTTAATTCATTTATAGAATTCAGTAAATCTGCTATAGGGCTTCGTATAAAAATTATTATCGTCAGAGTGACAAAACTTATAATTAAGCAATAAAATAATGACTCAAGCCTATTCCTATCTCGAAATTCTGTTAAAATTACAAAAAATGCTACTAACTGATAAAAGAAATTTTTTCTAAATGCATTAAGGCTTTCTCCACTGTAATTACTAAATAGTATGCTAATTAATATAGTGGAAAGGAGTATTAGGAGTATTATTATAGTGCCGTCTTTCCAATTTATATCAATGCCGCCTCGCACTGTTTTTATAAGAAAAAGCACCAACATTAATACAAATGCCGTATTTCGTATACCCGCAAAATGGTTGAATGGCTGAAAAAAGATATATATTAAGAGAAGAGGCGGTATTAAGCTAAGCGCTTTTGTCTCATACTTTAACCATAATCTGCGAAGCAAGACCAAACACCTCCTTCACGCTTATGCGAGTGATACATTCTCTATGTCCATACCTGCATTCATATGGGGCATCAAAGGCATGCGAACATGGTACGCAGCCCAGTTCTTTCTTCTGCAGGATGTAACTATTTTTGCCTGTCGGCCTCTGGTCTTCCATATCAGAGGGTCCGGCAATATCAATCAACGGTACGCCTAATGCGTCGGCAATATATGTAACACCTGTATCTACGCCTATAAATAGCGACAACTTCTCCAGTAGCGCAGGCAACTCGCTAAGCCTAAAGCATCCTACAGAATCAATTATTTTTTCTTTCTGTGTTGCCATAGTTATTATTTTACCGGCAGTTTCGCTGTCTGAGCTTGAACCGATAAGCACTACGTGCGCGTTAAATTCAGTTATCAGCTTTTCCGCCAAGGCAACTATCTTCTCAGCGCCCAATTCCTTCATTTTGTTTCCACTGGAGACGGCTATTCCTATCAGGTTTCCATCCCTTCCTGAAAGCAGATTTTTAACTTTAACATCCGCTATGGGTGATTTGTAGACCTCTTTGGATAGATTGTTGCTTTTTATTCCAATGGCCTCCAGCATTTTTAAATTAGTCTCAGCAACAAGCCTTCCCCTTATATGCCTTTCAAGATATGTGCAAAAACGAGAGGCCATCTTGTATGTAATTCCGACAAAACTTGTCCCCGCAGGCTTTAAGCGGGGATCAGGCATAATAAATATTCTGCGAGATACCAGCCCCCAGAAGGCGGACAGTAGGAATGGTAAAGAAGGATTAAGTGATATAACTGCGTCATATTTGCCTTTATAGAGCATTACTGCTAAATTTATCTTACCCGACAGCCCCTTATATGAATCTCTGTTAAGCGATATGAGCTCGTTTATATATGGATTATACTCAAGAACCTCTCTGCTAACAGGGCTAACCATCACTGAAAGATGAACATCTCCTAAGCCTTTCTTTATCTCTCTAAATATATGTGTTGAAGAAATAATATCGCCAATCTTTGCAGTCTGGATGACAAGGATGCGCCTTATATTTACTCTTCTGAAATAAATTAGCGCGTAAATAAGCGGCGACAACAGGTAGGTTAAGATTATATAGAACACTTTGCCAAGACCTCATCAATAACTTTGCTCACCCCATTTACATAACTATCCATTGAAAAATTCTTTATCACCTTTTCTCTGCCTTTATCCCCCATTTCCTTCCTTAACTTTTCAGACCCTATTAAGTGAGATACCTTTTCTGCAAGCATAGATATATCGCTCTCAGCAATCAGAAAACCAGTCCTGCCACTCTCGACAAGTTCGGATATGCAGATTACATCGTATGCTACCACAGATTTTGCCATTAGCATTGCTTCTAAAATAACTCTCGGCAAACCCTCTGTCTCGGATGTCATTATAAATATATCCATAGCATTTATGTAAGATATCGGGTCTGTCTGGAAGCCTGTAAACACCACTTTGTCACTTATCCTATATCTTAAAACCTCTGATTTAAGTTTCTCTCTTTCTGGTCCGTCACCAACTATCATACATTTAATATTACCGTGTTTTTTCACAAGTTCTGCAAACATCCTGATAATATGTTCTATGCGTTTTCTTTTCAGAAGTGAACCAACAGTGCCTATCAATATCTCTCCTTCACCTATTCCCCATTTTTCCCTGATTGCAGCGATTGAAGATGTAGGCATAACAAGAGGATCTATACCATTATAGACCACTACACATTTATCATCATCAACCCCCTGGTGGACCAGATTGTCTTTAACACCCTGTGACACGCAAATTACCTTTTTAACCCATTTGTTGACCATATTTGCCTCAAACCTGTTTAATTTGGCCACTATACGACTGTGCTGTATTGCGGGAATATCGGCATAATTTGCAGCAATTATGCCTTCAAGATTTGATGATGGTTGATTATTCATATAAAGAAGGTCTACATTATTTAACCTTTTTAAAATATCAAATATTCTTTCAGAATCATATTTAATTCTAAAATTATAATCTATCCAGAATAGATAACTCCTACGCAACTTCCTGCTAAAAAAAAAGATTACCCTTCCGGCTTCCTTAAGCATTTTAGCCGCAGCCATCTGCTTATGCCTTCCAAAATGTATAAAATCAACGCCAAGCCTTTCAATTTCACTCTTTATATCCGACTTGTCCCCTCTTTTATAGTTGTCATAAAATAAGGCTGTAAACCTATATTTCGTTTTATCTATACGCTTTAAGAGTTCTATAAGGCTGTTTGTCCCGCCGCCCCATTCTTTGCCTGTGTCTAAAATAAGAACTCGTTTAGCCGACATTATTTTCCAATAGCCTCTTTTGTTGTTTGAAGGACATATTCAGCCAGCCTATCATTGCCAAGGCGATTTCGTGCAAGCTGATATCCATTCCTGGCAATTTCTGCGCTTATGGCAGGGTTTGCAAGGTAATAATCAGCAAGCCTTTCAAAATCCCTGAAATGATTATCTACAAAGACGCAGTTTTCGCCGTCTTTAAAATCTATCGCAAGTTCTATTGTGGGGCGGGGAAGAAAGAGGAGTCCTCCAAAAAGCGGTAGCTCATAGTGCTTTGGCGTATCCCAACCTCTCCCCTCAGGGCTTACACATATCCTTGAACGTTTAAGCAGCTTGTAAAACTCCTCCTTCGGTCGTCTGCCGCTCTCTGGGCTTATTACCCTGTATCTTTTCCCAAGCCTGCGGAGAATTGGCAATATAAGCTGGCGGCCGTAGCTTGCATAGGTGCTCCCAAGAAAGAGGATATCAATATCCCTTTCTTCATACAGTGTAATATCATCCATCATGGTAAAGGCGGAGATGGACTCCCTGTCATATGATGTCCAGACAGGCCGTAATTTGTTGGCAAAACTCATCAATTCATCATTAGAAAAACCTAATCTCAACCTAAAACAGAGAAATCTGTTAAACGGTAGCTCTCTTTTAAAATAGACAGCGCAATTTGCCAGCAGACCAAAATCAGGAGGGTGTATAAATGGGTCGTCAAGGTCATCAACCACAACAATAGGAGGAAGGTCAATGCCTTTCCTCAGCCAGTCCAGCACAAGCATACCGCCTAATTTATATTTATTGGATTTCAGTGAATACTTTAGTCTTCGCACAGCCTTTGAAAAAATGCCGTGTTTGCCTGCATTATAATCTACCCGGCATACCGTTGTTATTATAAGGTCGTAGAGCCCCTTTTTGATATTTCCCTCTATGACATGATATTCAGGATAGGATATCCTATCTGTATCAAATCTCAGCTGATACGTCCCTGTATGGCCATAACTCCTTGCGAGTATATTAGGATAATGGTCAAAATCTATCCCTGCCCTACTCAAGCCAAGGATAGCAGTATCAAAACCAATAGAAAAATCCCTCTTTGGGGTTCCTATTACAAGTATCTTCATCTGCGTCCCTTCAGGGTGTCTTCGTAAAATGCTACATATTCAGAGGCCATCCTCCTGTAGTTAAATCTTTCCTCAATTCTCTTAAGGCAATCCAACGGATTTATGGAACCAATCTTTTTTATTGCCCCAACCATCTCATCCACATCTTTGCATAGAAAACCAGTCTTACCGTGATCAACTATCTCAGGCATTGCCCCATTACGTGTAGTAATGACAGGCGTCCCGCTCGCGAATGCCTCTATGGTAACGATGCCAAATGCCTCGCACCACTGTGTTGGAAAAATCAATGCCTTTGCCTTTGCAAGAAGCATGGCCTTTAATTCTCCTCCCACTGGCCCGATATAGGTAATTCTATCGCTCAACTTTTTTTTCAGATACCCGCGCCAATAAGAGTTCACAAACTTTTTCCTGTGAACATTCCCTGCAATTATTAAACGCACACCGGTTTTTTCTGCTGCCTCAACCGCCCAGTCAACCCCCTTCACATCCCAGTCAACTCTTGAAAGAAAGAGGAAATAATCATCCTTTTCTTCTTTATAGATATACTCGCTTTTGTCGAGGCCAATATGAACTACCGGGTTTTGCGGATACCCCCAGTATTTCCTCTGCGCATCTGAAATGAAACAATATCTTTTTGATAACCCCCCTACGTTTTTTATTGTGCCATACAGAGTAACTATAGAGGGAATATTATAATCCCGATCAAACACCCCATCGCTGTTAAAATGTATCAAATCAGCCTCTTTTGGAATGAGCCCATTCAATTTTTCTGGTTCTGGTATTTTTACTTCTGAAAACGGGGCTGCGATATTAGTGCAATAAGGAGTTTTTGAACCTTGGGGGCCTATAAATGTAATAATATGGCCAAGCTCGTATAACCCCTTTATTAACCATACTATTGCCCTCTCAATACCACCATACTCTTTTACTGGCAGTTTCTTATTGTAATAGAATACTATATGCAATGATACTCCGCTAAAAACTTGGCCTAATTAATGCGTTTGTATTAGTTCATGCTGAAAAATGCTTTTTGAGCGAAATTATGAAATTTTTGGGGCAACCCATCTTGGCGACTGGAGCGAAAAAGGCATTTTCCAGCGTCAAATAATTAGTCTTTCATTACTTTTTTGTATACATCGTATATTTTTAAAGCGTTTTTCTTGGCGTCAAAATAATTTTCAGCGCGTCTCCTGCCCTTTTGCCCAAGCTCATTTAATAGCTCTCTTTTATCCACAAATAGGCTTATCTTTTCAGCAAATCCAAAAAAATCTCCAGGGGTAAACGTCAATCCTGCGTCGTCAATTATTTCTGGTATAGAACCTGAGGCAGAAGCCACAATAGGTTTTCCACATGCCATCGCCTCAACAAGCACCATTCCGAACTGCTCCTGCCATATCATAGTAGGATAGCTCGGGCAAACAAACAAATCAGAAAAATTATAGAGTTTATATATCTCCATATAAGGTATAAATCCGGTGAAGCGAAAATGCCTTTCAAGCTTTGCCTCTGCAATAACCTTCTTAAGATTATCCATTTGAGCGCCGCCCCCTGCAATAAGGAAAGAGAATTTTTTGTAGCCATTGGAAAGCAATATCTTTGCTGCATAAGGAAGCATATGAACGCCCTTCCATGAGACAAGTTTACCGATGTACAGGATTATAAAGTCATCTTTATCAATATTATATTTTTTAAAGAGCTCCAAATCTTTTTCATAAGGTTTAAATAAATTAAGGTCTAATCCTGTATACACTGTTGTAATCTTTTTTTCAGGAACACCTTCGAGCATGAGAACCTTTTTTATAGTATCGCACCAGGGGATAAAATGATTAATCCTCTCATATGTTGAATGCTTTATGTAATTCGTCTTTTCATCGAAAATCTGCCTATATGGTATATTTTCAGCATAGCTGGCAATGAGCTTGAACCCCTTTTTTTCTTTAAGGTTAGCAAGTGTATAAAGAGAACGGCTTGAGTCAGGGCACTCGACTATATCATAGTTCTCAAGATGCCTGTTCAAGGAGTTGCAATAAAAATCCATTCTCTTAAAAGGAGCCCTTATGACTCGAGAAAGTGAATACGGCAATCCTGAAAACCCCAATAATAACTCTTCCCTGTGCGTTAGCATCTTCTTTGTCAGCTTAACTTCGCTTACGTCGTATTTATTTCTCTCGCCTACAAACACATTTACATCGGTCCCATCTATATCTATGAGAGGTTCAAACATCTGCGACATCCACTTTGAAACCCCATTTTCCCATACAATACCAACTCTCACACTTTCACCCCCACGATATCATTGACTGCATTATACACCTCGTCTACAGATATATTCTCCATACACTTCTGATATTCGCATTTTTTACTTATACAAGAATCACATGTCTTCCATTTCTGGATAACCCTGTGCTTCTCCAAATCATAATGCGGCCCGGTGATTCTCCAATCTGCAACAGCATATAAAGCCACAACAGATGTCCCGACAGCAATGGCAGTATGCATTATACCGGTATCGCCTGTAATAAGAACTTTAAGCCTCTCAACAAGGGCTGGTATCTGTTTCAAAGGAAGCTTTCCTGCAGAGACAATGACCTTGTCTCCAATGCCATGCGCAATTTTATTGCAGTAGTCTCTTTCATCAGGAGAACCAGTAATAAGAATTTTTATATTGGTATATTCTGAAATAAGCCTTTTCCCCAATTCTATAAATCTCTCAGGAAACCACATCCTGCTTACTGTAGAAGCCCCTGCCTGAAAACCTATAAGCAGCTCATTATCTCCAATACCTTCTTTTCTAAGAAATTGCACGACAGACTTCTTATCATCCTGCCTTAAGGGCAACACCATCCTCTTATTTAAATTGCCGCACCCTATAAGCGATGCAACCTTAAGCCTTTGCTCAATGCCATGCCCAAGGTCTCCCCATTTAATCTGAGGCTCCCTGTTGGAAAGAAGAAATTTGTAGCTGCTCGTGTTAGGAAGCTTTACAATAAATCGCGCGCCTGATAAATATGCCATTGGTGTAGCCTGAGGCTCATTGCCATGAAGTATCAGGACAATATCAAATTTAAATTTACGAAACTCCTTTATAGTTCGCAAAAATCTTTTATAACCGCCATAATACGGAATTATTCCGCTTATGTGCGGATTACTCTCAAACATCTCCATATTTGCATTGTTAAAATGGGCAATTATATTCGCACCAGGATAGCATTCTCTGACAGCCCTTATTGCCGGAGTTGAAAGCAGAGTATCTCCTATAGCAGTTGATGATACAATCAGAATATTCCTGACTTTATTTGGAACAAGATATTCTAATTCTGTATGTCTCCTATCAAATGCCTTAAGTATCCGCATTACAAGATAAAGAATGCCATCAATGGGATTCAGCCTCATTCTTTACCTCTAAGTTTAAGATATATGTGTGACAACACAGGAGTTGTATATATCCTCACCCTATTCATAAACCATCGCAGATTATCTTTTACCGCTATTCGCTGTATGCAAGACATGTCAGACTCTTTTTTGACAACGCCTCTTTTCGTTGTAAATAACGCCTTATAACCAATCTCTCTGGCAATTCTTATTGCATCTTCATTATAAGACCCTTTAGGCCAACAGAGATAAGAACAGGTCTTGTCCAATTTCTCTTCAATGATATTCTTTGAATCCCCAAGTTCTTTGGACAGCTCTTCAGGAGGCAGCTCAGCGCATCTCCTGTGGCTCATAGTATGCGAATAAAATTCTATAAGACCGCTTTCTTTCATCTCTTTTACCATATCCCAGTTCACTACAACCTTATCGACCCGACCGGCTGCTATGAATTCTTTACCTTCATGGTGAGATGGCAATATTATCTCTTGCCCCTTGCCCCTTGCCCCTTGCCCTTTTGACGCTGCCTCCACCCAAGCAACAACGATAAAGATTATAGCCTTGATATTATATCTTTTTAAGATTGGAAATGCATATTGGTAATTATCGAGATAACCATCATCAAAAGTGATTGCGACAGCCTTTTTAGCAGTTTCCATATTCCCGCTAATAGATTTAACTAACTCGTCTGCACTCAAAGTTCGACACCCTGTCTCCGCCAAAAATTTCATTTGCGCCTCAAAGATGTCGGGGACCACGGTTACCATATCATCTTTATTGGGGTTTACGTGGTGGTACATAAATACCGGGATAGGCCTCATACTCCAGCCTCACTCACAAGAGATGTGTAAAAATTAAACAAACTCCTTACCATCACATCTATACTGTATTTTTCTTCCACAATCCTCCTCCCTGCATCTCCCATCCTTTTCATTTGCCCTTTATCATTAAGAAGGCCCATGATTGCATCAGATAGAGCAACCGGGTCTTCAGGCTCTACAAGGATACCTGAAACCCCATCTTTAACTACTTCAGGAACACCCCCTACCCTTGTGCCAATAACAGGCCTTCTCATGGCCATGGCCTCGAGAAATGATGTCCCCAATGCCTCTTGAAGTGTTGGCAAAACAAACAAATCTATTGTATTCAATATCTCAGGTATATCTTTTCTCAAACCAAGGAGTTTGACATTTCCAGCTAATCCAAGCTCTGAGAGCTTTTTTTCTATGTTTTCTCTCTGCGGCCCATCGCCAACAAAGACAAATCTTGCATTTGGGATTTTCTTCAAAACTAAAGGTATGGCATCAAGCAGTGTATGATGCCCTTTCTTGCGTCTGAAAATAGCTATAGTTCCTACAACTGGAACATCATTGGGAATACTAAGCTCTTCTCTTGGCACTGCGTTCACAGTATCAGGGGCAAACCGTTCCAAATCCACTCCAGTTGGAATACTGACAACCTTATTTGCAGGTATTCTCTTTTCTTTAACTAAATATTTTCTTACATACTCACTTACAGTGACGACCTTATGCGGAAAAAGAGAATACGTAATTCTTGAAGTTATCGGAAGTGCAAGATGCCGGGTCCTTACAATCACCGGTTTTATTCTCGAAAGCCTACCGGCAATTGCCCCGAGCATGCTATCCTTGCCGCTATGGGTGCACACAAGGTTGACATTCTCATCTTTTATAATCTTTAAAAGCGAGTAAATAGTAAAAGGAGAAGCGCTATTTTCCATCTTTACTGTTCTTATATCTATATTGTTCTCGGCCCCTGTCTTCGCAAGTTTACTATCTGGCTGACAAGCAATAATTACCCGAGCGCCCATTTTCTTTAAACCCACTGCTTCTTTAAGCGTCCTATTCTCCTGTCCTCCCCAACCTTTTGAAGATTCTGTATGTAATATTGTTAAAGGCATGTTCATCAGTTTATTTTAAAGCGATTACTTATTATCTCCATAACCTCATCAACGCTTATATCTTCAAGACAGTCACTTACCTTGCTACCCTCACAGCCATCCTTGCCACAGGGAATGCAGTCCCAATCTCTCTGGATTACCGTATGCCTTCCAAAGGTCTGCACCCCATTCCTTCTTTGATAAGGTTCTTCTTGCCCCTTGCCCCCTGCCCCTTGCTCCCTATAGTCATTGTCCCACGGCCCCCAGTGGAATGCCCCTGAAGGGCCAAAGAGCGCTACGACAGGCGTTCCAACAGCAGCGGCAATATGCATTGGCGCTGAATCTACGCCAAAAAACAACTTTGCCCTTTTTGAAATTGCGCCAAGTTTTTTAAGGCTTATATTACCTATGAATGTAATCGGCTTTTTTCGGGCCAATTCAACAATTTTGTTTGCCTTATCCATCTCTCTTTTATCAGGGCTGCAGGTCATGATAACCTTAGCTCCATACTGCTCCTGGAGACGGTCAATCACTTCGGCCATATATTCATCTTTCCAACATTTAAAAAGCCAGCGGGAGGTGGGATGAACATGGACAATAGCATCGCCTTCTTTAACCTCTCTTTTTGTTAAGGTATTGGTCAACCATATTTCATCTTCTTTTGAAATATAAAAATCAACATTTAGAGTTTTTGCTTTTATACCAGCCTTGTCTAACAACTCAACATTCTGTAAAACTGTATGTCTGTCTGCGTTAACAGCAAATCTATGTGTATATAAAAATTTTTTACCCCAAAAACCTCCGCTTGTCTCATATCCTATCCTATACCTTGTTCTGCTTAAAAAAGAATATATCGCAGGTCTGTCTCCCCCGGTCAAATCTATTGCCATATCAAAGTTTTCTTTCTTAATGATATTTAAGAAAGAGAGTTCATACTTTATCCGCTTGGATAGAGATTGTTTTAACAAAGACCTGTCTAAAATAAACACTTTGTTAATAAGTGCATTACCCTTAAGCATATCCTCTGTTCCTGAATTTACTAACGCTGTGATGTGACTATCAGGGAAGGTATCTCTAACCGCTCTTATGGCAGGTATAGCAAGCAGAACATCGCCGATATGTCGAAGTTTGATGACAAGGATTTTCTTTACATTTCTAAATTCAGTCAATAAAACTAAGCCTCTCTAAGACCTTAAACATGATTTGACTCTTCAATACTTATATTCATAACCCATCATTGTCTTTCCGACATCTCCCACAGTTTGGCATACTTGGAAAATGTATAACTCGCATAAAGGCCTGACAGGATAAGACCTCTATATCCTTCCAAAAAACCTTTTTGCAAGAAAAACATCTTGAGAAAGGTAGCTATTGGCCTTGATAATATACTTAGATAGCTAACCTTTCTTCCATTTTTCAGCATCTCCTCTGCTGCGAGGGTGGAATACCTGTCCATCCGCTTCAAATAATCGCTTATGTCTCTATATGTATAATGAACCAACGGTGCATTGAGATAGCCAACTTTTCCATCTATCTTGACTGCTTCATGCACATCACGTTCATTGAAACTACCCTTATCTTTTCTATATAATCTCAGATTATAATCAGGATACCAGCCACAATATCTTACCCATCTGTTGCCGAAAAAGTTTTTTCGAGGGATATTGTAACCGTCACAGTCATCTTGATTTAAAACAGTCTCTATCTCTTTTCTCAAATCAGGTGTTACCCGCTCATCTGCGTCAATATTGAGAACCAAGTTATTCTTAGCCCTGCTGGCTATCAAATTCTTCTGCTTGCCGAAACCAAACCATTTGTCTAAAAAAACTTTTGCATTATATCCTTTACAAATCTCAACTGTCCTGTCAATGCTTCCAGAATCAGAAACAAGCACTTCATCAGCCCAGCTTACACTTTCAAGGCAGGCTTGAATATTAGCCTCTTCATTCATAGTTATAATGGTAACCGAAACCTTTTGCATAGGTTAGTTGATTAGCGAATTAGTGATTAGAGAATTAGCTTTTCTAATTCACTAATTCTCTAATCCTCTAATCAACCGCTATTGCCTCATCTATCAACATTACCGGAATATCATCCTTTATTGGATATATGAGCTTACATGTGTCGCATATTAACCCACTGCCGTCTTTTGTCAGCCGTATATCGCCTTTACACTTTGGACATGCAAGAATCTCTAACAATTCTTTATTTATCGACATATACACCTCCCATAAATATAGACAAAAGTCGGAAGCCTGCCCCTGCAGGCGTTAAGCAGGGGTCAGAAGTCAATAGTATAAGAATAAACTTTTTAACTCCTGACTCCTGACTTTTGACTAATGACTATTCTCTTGACTCCTGACTCTCGACTCCTGACTTTTGACTAATGACTATTCTCTTGACTCCTGACTCTCGACTCCTGACTTTTGACTGTGTCTTTCACACTGCCAACTCTTATATACTCAACACCACCCACCAAACCAAGCAAAACCATAATTGCAAAACCCGCAAGAGAAATACTGAGCGCCTGTGCGCTGGTCATGCCAACTTTTGAAAAAAGATAGACAAAAGCGCCTTCTCGCAAGCCAAGACCAGAAAGAGAGATTGGTATCATCGAGATTGAGACAGCAATTGGCACAAACATAAAAAAATAACCGATAGATACATTGAGCCCAAATCCTCTCGATATTAAGTAGAATATAACCACGCCTTTGATTTGAACAACAAATGAGATCAAAAATGCCTTTAAAAGAACCTGAGGTTCGCCCTTATAGAGCATAACAGCATTATAAAGCGATTCAAACTTTTCATTGATACCCAACAACCGTATCTTATCAATGAAGACAAGCGCCCCCCTATGGAGACTTCTATTCCAAATGATGAGGCTTACCAGTAGGAACATGCTTGTGAGCGATATGACGAATAACGGAATGTTGGTATCTTCTACATACCTGTAACCTATGATAAGCGATACAAAGGCAATGGTAACTAACGCAAAAAAACCCGTAAACCTATCCAGAAATACCGAGGCAATAGAGTTTCCACCCTTTCCAGAGAATTTATAAAGATAATAACTTTTTACAACATCGCCGCCAATTATAGTCGGAAGAAACATATTAAAAAACATGCCAATGTAGTAGAGCGAAACCAATTTCAGAAATGGCAAATGAATATCTGCATGAGGCAGAAATAAAGACCAGCGGAATGCTGATACAATCTGTGAAAGTGCATATAAAGATATTGCAAACAGAAACAGCGTAATATCCATTGATCTCATAATTTCCAGAACCTTATTTGTATCCGCTTGCTTGAAAAGAAAGACGATAAGAAAAACACTTACAAATATCTTCAACGCTAAAAATATTTTTTTTCTCATACGCCTTTCCTTTATTTTAGAATTTTTCTGATAGTATAAATGGCCTTACTCTGAGATTCATGATAAACCCTTGCAAGCATCTCACCTAAAAGCCCCATTACAACAAGTTGCGCACCGAGGATTATAAGAAGAACAGCCAAAAGAAGAAGCGGTCTGCCGCCTATTTGATAACCAAGCGCAAGTTTAGCATAAGTAAGATATAAAGATATTAAAAAACCTATTCCACCCAATACTAATCCTGGTGTGCCAAATGCATGAATGGGTCTCGTTGAAAAACTCTGAAGGAATTTTACAGTTAGCAAGTCTAATAAGACTCTTAAGGTTCTTGAAATGCCATATTTAGACTTTCCAAATCTTCTGTGATGATGTCCTACAACCTCCTCTGTAAATGTTGCGCCTATCCAGTTTGCAATAGCAGGTATAAATCTATGCATCTCACCATATAATCGTATATTCTTCACTACCTCCTTCCTATAGGCCTTAAGCGTGCAGCCATAATCATGCAAATAAACGCCTGTCACCTTCGAGATAAGATAGTTTGCTATCATTGACGGCAGTCTTCTTGAAAAAAACGGGTCTTTTCGATTTTTTCTCCACCCGCTCACCACATCATACTCCTTAGCCTTTTCTAAAAGTCTTGGAATATCTTTGGGGTCATTTTGCAAATCTGCATCCATGGTAACAATAATTTCCCCCCTGGCATAGTCAAAGCCAGCAGCCATAGCCGCAGTTTGTCCAAAATTTCTTCTAAAACTTATGACAACAACATTATTATCAATTTTTTGGATACTACTAAGGAGTGAGAAGGTATTATCCGCGCTCCCATCGTCAATGAAAATAATCTCATATTGCAAGCCGGTATCATCCATTACATCTTTTATAGCCTTATAAAGTATGGGCACACTTTCTTCTTCGTTATAGACCGGCACTATTATAGAAACTGTCTTCTCAGACAAAATATCCTCCATTTACTTAATAAGTATTAACATACTTTGTATCTATCCCTTTGAAATCATAACATCTATATATTGTAGCTTTCCTGACTATTAGATTGCCTCTATATGAATTAAAAATTGGTTCTTTCTCACAACTTTTAAAGGCATTCTCAACCAAAATATCAAGCTCTGCATCTCCGCCTTTTACATACACAGCATCCTTACCTTTTAATGTATTGAAACCACCCCAGATGTCGTATTGGTTCATTCTCCTATCGCCTAAGTTTATATTGTATGTAACAGGGTTCTTGGGAACATAAAATGCCAACTCACTCGCCATCTGATAAGTATCACTAAAAATAAACGCCTCGTTCTTTCTTGACATGTCATGATAAATATCGCCCACCTTCAACCCCAGTTCTTTCCAGGCTATAATGCGATTTATAGGGGCCTTGGCTTCAAGGTTTCTTATGCCAACAAATTTAAGGAGTCCTGGGAAATAAGTAACCATTACTGTCAAAAAACCAATAAATAACGATATTGCAAATATTATTTTAGCCATTTTTTTTGTATATAAGTATTCATAAATGCCAATCGACGCAAATACCGTAAAATACGCTGGCGCTGCCCAGTTTGCCTCAACCTCTGCCTGAAGACTCTTAAATAAAAAAAACAAAAAAACAGGCACTGACGTAAGAAAAAGAAGCAGATAATCTTTTTTCCATTGCTTGAAACCTATGACACCGGTTTTAAATATGCCATACATAGAAATGAGAAAAATAAATGGCGTAAGAAGGCCAAGCTGAGAGCTTAGAAATTCAACAAGGGATACACCTGATAACATAAAACCTCTTTCAACATGCGCATGCCCCATTGTATGCCGGACAGTAACCCAGTCTTGCTGACTATTCCAAATAATTACCGGACTAAAGATAAAAAGGCTTATGAGAACAGCAATATAAGGCTCTTTTTTCCTAAACCAGAACCTATCCTCCTTTGAAAAAAAGAGATAGAGAAAAAGACATGGAAAGATAAGAGCCATTGTGTATTTACTCAAAAGACCTATACCAATTGAAACGCCAACGAGATACCACCAGATTTTGGATTGTGGATTTTGGATATTAGATTTAAAGTTTGCAATTTGCAATTTGCAATTTGCAATTTTTTCTTCTCTCACTGCCTTTCTGAAAAAATATATCGTAAGTCCCCAAAATAAGATGAGCGGGGCATCTGTTGTCATGAGAACAGAACCGGCGGCATATAACGGTGTCAGCGATGGCATCAATCCAGCAAAGAAACCAGCCCTCTCGCTATCGAATATCTCGCGAGCTAAAGCGAATAATATTAAAGAGACTATCACAGCAATGATTACCGAGCCGAGCCTAACAGAAACCTCATTGTTACCGCCAATCTTTGTAAAAAAGGCTATTATATAGGCAATCGCCGGGCCTTTACTGTAATAACTCAAGTCTAACCTTCTTGACCATTCCCAGTAATGAGCTTCGTCAGCAGAGAGATCAAATGGCCCCTGCCAGATATAATAAATACGAAATATCGTTATAAATATTAAAAATATAAAAAAATTTTTTTTATTAAAAGGCATCTTATGTTGTTAAGGTTATGATTGCGCATTCGAGAACCGTTTCTTAGACCACGACACAACCACCGGAACGAGCCATTTATCTAATTGTATAAAAAGAATAGCCCCCATGATCCCAAAGATGGAGCCGCCAATCACATCTAACGGATAATGAACGCCCACATATATCCTTGAGTAGGCAACAAGTATTGCGATAACCAAGAAGATTATAGAATATCTTCTGTAATTGTAAGAAAGATAAGTAGCAGCAGCAAAAATATTGGCCGCGTGACCTGAAGGGAATGAAAAGGACTGGGTGCAGCTCACCAATATGCGAACATCGGTCAATACATTGCAAGGCCTACCCCTCTGAATTAGATATTTCGTGGTATTTGCGGCCAAATCACTCATCAATACAGCTAACACGACTATTATTAGAACCTTCCTATCGCGCTGCTTTCCCATTATAAATATTATTAACCAACTCAAAATTATAACACCTACAAAATTTGCCTTAGATGTTATAAATGGCATAAAAAAATCCAGAATAGAGGCAGTTAGCTGAGTATTGAGAAAATAAAAAAGGTCTCTATCAAGTTGTAAAATGTAACCCACCAACCTTCTCCCTTAAAACATGAAATTTATTTTCCACTGCCTTCACTACATCACCTACTTCAATATCTTCCATACATGCCATGTTATTATTACAAGACCTTGAAAAACATGGACTACAGGATAATTCCTTCCTGATAACTGTATGACCTTTACCATATGGTCCTGTCCTCCATGGCGCTGTTGGTCCAAATATCGCAATAACTGGCACAGACATAGCAGCCGCAATATGCATAGGCCCTGAATCGACAGTAATAACCATAGAAGAAAGACTCATGATATATGCTAATTCTTTTAGATTTAACCTTCCTGCAAAATTA
>MGQA01000109.1:57402-61124 GCA_001797665.1 Deltaproteobacteria bacterium GWF2_42_12
ATTTTGTCAATTTCACCCTCTGAGGATGCGCCTATAATGACAATCTTGCATGAAAGTTTATCTGTCAATTTATTACACAAGTCTACAAACTTTCTTGCACCCCAAAGTTTGGTCTTCCACCTTGCCACAGGGTTGACAACTAAAAAAGGCGTCCTGTCCCCCATATCATTTGATTTAAGAAGCGCACCAACTCTTTTCTTTTCATGCTCAGAAATGTATATAGGAAATTCAACAATGTCGCACTTAAGCCCTAAATATTTTACAACATCAAGATACCTATCAACTGCATGTCTGTCTGGATTATATTGAGGCAACCGTTCATTTAAAAAAAGGTAGCTAAACTCCCTTGACTTATCATATCCTACACGTCTCTTACCCCTTGATAAAAACACCCAAATACCACTCTTAAAGAGCCCCTGAAAATCTATAACAATATCATAACCTATACTTTTTATTTTTTTGGCAATGCTCCATGAACCCTTAAAATCATTAAACCACCCTCTTTTTTTAATTACATGCGCCTCATTCAAGAGAGGATGGTTATTCAAAATTTCACTCGGTCCTTCCTCAACAAGCCAATCTATCTTCGCATGAGGATATGCACTCCTCAAGGCTGAAAGGCATGGAAGTGTATGTGCAACATCTCCAATAGATGAAAGTTTTATTATCAGGATTTTCATAAAATAGTCAGAAGTTAATAATCCCGCCCACAGGTCGGGGCATACGGCGCGCTGTGACAGTTAAACTCTTTTTACTTTTGACTCTACACTTTTGACTTATCACTACCTTTTATTATCCACTCCACCGCATCATTTAAATCATCCGCAATATAAGAGGGTTTATTATTAAGTTTATTTTTCTCATCTCTACCCATTCCTGTTAGGACAAGTATACCTTTGCCGCCTATCTTATGCGCAATCTCTACATCAGAGGCCTTATCTCCAACGATATAAGACTTCTTTAAATCTATAGCCAAATCTTTTTTTGCTTGTTCAAGCATACCAGTCTTAGGCTTTCTGCATTCGCAATCATCATCTGGGTGATGGGGACAATAATATATGCCATCAAGATAAGCATTATCGGCCTCAAGAATTCTGACAAGTTTTTTGTTTACGGCATCTAAGGCCTCTTGAGAAAAATACCCCCTTGCTACACCTGATTGATTGGTTATAATGACAACCTTAAATCCTTCTGCGTTGAGTTTTTTTATTGCGGAAGAGGCGCCTTCAATAAGAATCAGCCTCTCTGGAGAATCAATATAACCTGTATCTTCATTTAAAGTTCCATCTCTATCAAGAAAAACAGCCGGATAATGTCTAACCGAAGCGCTATTTTCTATGCCCTTTCTCAAAAATTCTGAACCCCCATTCCTTTTCTGCCCAGAAAAGCAACACAAGCCTCGTATACATCATCAACAGTTATCATATTCATACAATCATAATGCCCTTTTTTACATTCCCTTTCAAAACATGGGCTACATGAGATATCTTTTTTCAAAACCTTCACTGTATCGCCAATGGGACCGGTAAGGCTTGGATCAGTAGAACCGAATATGGCAACTGTTGGAACACCAAGCGCTGCTGCAATATGCATTGGTCCGCTGTCATTAGTTATAAAAAGATTACATCGGCTTAAAATTGCAATACTCTCTCTCAGACTAATCTCCCCTGCCAGATTTACCCACACATTTTCCCCCTGTCCCCCTGTGGGGACAGATTTCAAATCTGTCCCCAGCAAAGGGGGAGAAAGGGGGGAGGTGTGGACGTTTATACCTTTAGAGGGTTTCTTGTCATCAAGGCTATTTAAAACTTCGCCGCAAATATCCCTATCAAATTTCTCGCCGAAGAGAATCAATCTTGCACCATACGCTTCAATCAATCGCTGGGCAACCCCACGAAATCTTTCAGCCATCCACCTCTTTGCCGGACCATAACTTGCCCCTGGAGCTATGCCTATGATAATGCCACTGTCAATGCCTTTATCATTCAAAAAGCCTTTAGACCAATCCTTTTCCTTTTCTGTTAGATATAGTTTGGGCCTGTTCTCTTTATCTAATTGCGAAATATTCTTATTCTGAGTTCTGTATTCTGGCTTCTGTATTCTGTCAATAATATTCAAATAATAAGCAACATGGTGGGCTCTCTTTATATCTGAAGTCAGTTCTACCGGATAAGTAAGCAATAATCGTCTCCCGTCTCTGTTATAACCTATCCTCACAGGTATTCGAGATAGAAATGCAATAAGAGCCGCCTCGAACGCATTCTGAAAAAGGACAGCCATATCAAAGCCATATCCCCGTATTACCTGAACAAGTCTCCATTTTCCATAAATACCACGATGTCTTACTGACGTATCATACTCAATAATCCTCTTGATGGCTGGATTATGGGAAAAAACAGGGCTGACCCACGGTTTTGCAAGAACTGTCATATCAGCCTGCGGATAGGCTGATTTAAGCCTCTCCAGCGCAGGCAGACAGAGCACTGCGTCACCAATCCAGTTTGGCGCCCTGACGAGGATTCTTCTTATCTGATTTGAGTTGCATATCTTCAATGTAAAATCTTTACTCTCTTTTTAAAATCATGTAAACTTAATTAGTTAGTGCTAAAAAATAATTTAACCAAAAAATTCTATCAAAAAATCTAATAAAAGTCATTAGTTATTAGGGAGTCCATAATAGAATATACATATTTTAAATAGACTCAATTGAACCAAAATCCCATACGGTGTCATTCCCGCAATCTTTAAGCGGGAATCCAGCGTCCCCCGATATAGACATTCGGGGGCAGGCTTTATGTTTTAGCCAGTATTGCAAAGACACTGGATGCCCGATAGAAACATTCGGGCATGACAGATTTATCTTTGGCCATGTTGTTACTATTATGGACAGATTAGTAAGTAACGGGGGATAAGCATCTCCATTTCCATAACAGTAGAAAAAAAGTAGCCATGAAGACAATTATCCTGTTGACCATTTCAAACATCTTTATGACCATTGCCTGGTATGGTCACCTGAAGCACAAAGAATCTCCCTTATTCAAGGTTATCTTGATAAGTTGGTTCATTGCCTTTATTGAATATTGTTTTCAGGTGCCAGCCAATAGAATAGGACATTATCAGTTCTCCGCTGCTCAGCTAAAAACCATTCAGGAAGTCATTACCTTGATTGTATTTTGTATCTTTTCAATAGTTTATTTAAAGGAAGAATTAAAATGGAATTATATCGTTGGTTTTACCATGATGGTCGGGGCGGTATTTTTTATATTTAAAAAATGGTAGCCTACAAACTAAACCTGTTTGAACCTGCAACAACTTAAAAGGTGTAGGTAAGGTCCAAAAAGGCCCCCTGCCGTTCGCTTACCGCTTCGTTAAATTGAGTAATAGACGCTGCACCGTTCGAGAAATATGTTATGTCGTCGCCTTTTCCGGACTTTATAAACCAGTATCTGTAACCCAAACCTATGCTCAACTCAGGATATGGCATAAAAGAAAGAGATGCCTCTATTTGCGCACCCCGACCGCCGCTTGCCGTATGTTCAAAGCTTGGATCCTGCCTGAAATCAGTGCGGAGGTTCCATATGCCCTTTCCTTCATAATCATTATATGGAATAAAGATTGCGCTTCCCTTTAACCCAAAGCCTTTATATATTGGCAACCCTCCTTCAAAGCCGATGCGATAAATCTTCCACATAAATTCGTATGTTGAGTTCAGCCCTGAAAAC
>MGQA01000109.1:61146-68904 GCA_001797665.1 Deltaproteobacteria bacterium GWF2_42_12
CCTGAACGCCATCGGTCATCGTTACTTTTTCATGCCATTCCTGGAACCCTATGAGTATATTCAGATATCTTTCATCCAATATCTCTTCAGCCCCATTTGGAAGCAAGCGAAAGCTGTAATCTATATTCCAAAAATATAAATCACCTTCAGCCTTTCCTGTGCTGAGAGAGAATAAACCCTGCCTATTGTCTCTCAAATAATCACTATCCCTATAGATACCATCATGCAGAGACCCGAAACCATAGCCAATACTCAAGACGCCATTGCCTTCCTGTATACCGCCGAATATTTCATATACAGTGCTCTCAAGACCGATATATTCCAATTCCGAAAGGATATTGGGCGGTCCGCCTGATTTGGTTCCGCCTATATTCCATTTATTATCGCCGATACTCAGCCATGTCTTTTCGCCAATAAAAAATGACACATCGCCTTGCCTTGCAGGATGATAGATGTACGCTTCCGAAAGACCTGGCGCTGTTATAAGAAATGCTGAAATACATGCGATTATTGATATAAACTTCTGATTCATGGTTTTTTTGCAGCCAAAGAAGCTATTGCCTTTTTTTTTCTCTCTTTAAAAATACCTTCTCTATAGAATAGGATATGGAAGTCTTTAAATAGTTTGAGAAGTTCATTCGGTTTGAGCAGAAAACTTGGATTTTTGGGAGGCCCGATTTTTTGCTGTTCCAGGGTAAAGGTTTCAAAGATGATAACTCCTCCCTTTTTCAGGCCTTTTTTAATCTTGGGCACCAGAGTTCGCTGGAGGTAATTAAAATTTATTATGAGGTCATATGTCTTTGCGGGTATTTTATAACTTTCCAAATCGGCGTGAATAAAATTAATCTTTACGCCACTCTTTGCCGCCAACAGCCTTCCCCTTTCTATTGCCACCCCTGAAATATCTATAGCATCCGCATCGTAGTCATTCTCTGCAAGAAACAGGGCGTTTCTCCCCTCACCGCAGGCTATATCCAATACCCTGCCCTTTTTAGGTAGAAGATAAAAGAGTTCCGCAAGCAGCCTGCTTGGCCTCTTTGTAGAAGAATATTCTCCACTGGAGTATCTTGCGTCCCAATCCAACATGATAGAAAAAATCTAAGAGTTTAAAAGCTTCTTTCTTATAGGCTCTTAGGAGCTTGTTGAAAAACCCAACAATCTCCGATTACACCCCGCTAAGCGGGGTTACACAGATAAAAGACAAGATTACGCAGATTAAAACTCCTTGAAATTTCTGAAAATATATGTGTAATCATTGATCATTGCTGGTGAAGACTTTTTCAACAGCCTTTTTGTCTAACGACTTAGCGCTCTAAGCATGCCTTGCAGTCTGCTTTATAGTTTCTCCTTCAACTCTATTGGCGTAGTCACCGCCAATTCGTAGTCTATCTCCTGAATATCATGCTCCATCAGCATCCTTGTGAGGAGATAATTCTGCCTCTTTTCCACCTTTTCAACCCTTAGATAAGGATTATAATAACTGGGATTAGGAAGGATTACTGCTAAAAGCGTAGCTTCTTTTAGATTTAATTCTGAAGGACTTTTATCGAAATAATATTCTGATGCCTCACCTACTCCATAAATGCCAGGACCCCACTCTACAATATTCAAGTATAATTCCAATATCCTGCTTTTTGTCAAAATCCGCTCAAGGCGATAAGTTATATATGCCTCCTTCAATTTCCTTGTAAGTGTCTTCTCCTTGGTAAGGTATAAATTCCTTGATAGCTGCATGGTAATTGTAGAAGCGCCTCTTGCAAGTTTCTTTTTCTTAATATCAGTTTTAATGGCGTCTTTTATCTCATCAAAATCGAAACCGTCATGCTCGAAGAATGCATCATCTTCACTTGCAATAACGGCATCAATCAGATATGGCGAAATTTGGTTTAGAGAAACCCACCAGGGATTTCTTGTCCCTACAGGCCACTCTTTAACACCTCCCCTAATCTCTTTAATCTTGATAAAAAGACCAGTGTCCTGTTTCTTAAGGTCTTCTATATCAGGAATACTATAAACCCACAATAATAACCACACAGATATTGCTGCAACTGCCACGAAAAAAAGAATAAAGACTTTCTTTAACATACGCTCAAACATTGCCTAAATTAAAAAACACCTTTCCTAAAATATTTCTCAAACCTCAGCGAAGAAAGTTTTGTAAGGGGAAACCCAGTCAGAGAACTTTGTTCTGTAACAATTATACAGACGGTGGCTATCTCTAACGGGGTAAATTTAAGAGAATCTGCTTGGATGAAATGCAACCCTTTACACCCCACCTTAAAGGTGGGGCTTCTCTGCCCCGCTAAGCAGGGTCTGAGGACTTGATATTTAAACACCATTCCTCCCCACCCGACCATTCGGGGTGGGGAGGAAATTGTGTAACGGAGTGAATTAAAGCAATACAATACCCTCACATATCATAATAAAAATAGTGGCTCCTGATTCTAATACGAAATATTGGCGGTCCCAACGGGATTCGAACCCGTGTTTAAGCCTTGAGAGGGCTCCGTCCTAGGCCTCTAGACGATGGGACCCTTGTCACTTCGCTTCATTGCAAATTGAAGATTGCAAAATTTAAATTTTAAATTACCATTTGCAATCTCTTCAATTTGCACTTATTAATCTGCCGTATATGTAAAGTGGCTGTCCCGCTAAGCGGGACATAGCCACGCTAAGCGTGGCTGGGGGACTAGGATTCGAACCTAGATATACGGAGTCAGAGTCCGTAGTCCTGCCATTAGACGATCCCCCAATTTTAACCCCGTTACAACATCCAACTCTAAAGCGTAACGGGGCGACGGTTTATAATGTAAAGCAAATCTCCACCTGAGTCAAGATTTTTTGATTTGATTAATGAATAAATGGGGAGGATTTATTTAAAAAGAGGCTATTTATGCGAAGTGTTCTTTTTTGTGCCACACCCTGTCAAAACTGCTCTTTATCAATTCCTTCCTTATTTTCCTTCTAAACTCTATTTCGTCCACCTTAAATTTAAAGGCCTTTTTGCCATTTATAAAAATAGTAGGGGTATCTTCTTTATATTTTCTCAGAAGGTCATCGCTGGCAGCAATATCTACCTCTTTAAAGGCAAATGGCATCTCTGCATTTACTTTGCTTATCAGTTTCTTTGCCCTTTTGCAAAGACAACACCCCTTCTTCGAATAAATCTCAACTTTAATCATAATACAGGCCTTCTCTTTTATGATTATTAAGAAAATAAACTATTCAGGTATGCAGTAAATATAGCAAAATAATTAAAATAAATCAAGATGCCAGTGAAGATAAGGAAGCTGCCGGTCGCGATTGACACCACACGCATATGCTTCTTCAATTTATTGAAATGTTTAAGAAAGGTGTTGATGCCTATAGATGTTAGGAAAAATGGTATAGCAAGACCGAGGGAATAGAATATCAAAAGCAATACCCCCTTTATAAGTGTATCGTAAGAAGCCGCAATCATGAGAATTGTTGCCAATATAGGGCCTATGCATGGCGTCCAACCAGCTGCAAAGCCAACTCCAATAAGAAATGACCCAAGGATGCCTGCGGGTTTTTCTCTGAAAAAGTGCAGTCTTTTATCCCGCTGAAGTATCCTTAAATTTATTATACCTATAATATGAATGCCAAGAAGAACAATTACTATCCCACCAACTTTTCTTATTATATCTTGATATGTCCTAAGCAATTCTCCTGCAAAACTGGCTGATGCGCCAAGGCTTACAAATACAGCAGAAAAACCAAGAATAAACATCAAAGAATTTACAAGTATGACTTTTTTAAGCTTTTTGTTATCACTATCGTCTGTTAATTCCTCAAATGATATTCCTGTAACAAATGATATATAGGATGGGACGAGCGGCAGAACACATGGCGAGATAAAAGAAAGAAGGCCGAATAAAAATGCAATAGGTATTGAAACTTCCTGTGTCATTGTTTTAGTAGAAATTCTATTAACTTAAATGATTCTATCGAATTCCACTCTCTGGCACCTTCTGCCTTACCAACAACATTTCCATGCTTATCTATCAGATATGTGGTTGGGAATCCAATAGCCCTGTAAGAATCGCTTGTTACAGTGCCATCGCTGTCGAGGAGGACGAGAAAGGTATAACCTTTCTTTTTTATGAATTTGTTAACCTTTTTGACACCTTCTTCTGAATTAACTGCAATAACCACAAGCCCTTTGTCTTTAAATTTTTTGTGCAAGGCCTCCATTGAAGGCATCTCTACAACGCAAGGCGGACACCATGTTGCCCAGAAATTTAAAAAAACCACTTTCCCTTTAAAATCCTTTAAGGAGACCTTTTTGCCATTAAGCGCCTCAAGTGTAAAATTTGGGGCTGGGATAGGTTTTTTTTCACCTAACTTTACTATACCTGCATCTGTCCATAAATCCTGATTAGCTGCCCATGCAAGATGCGAGCTATTAACTACTATGTAGCAGACTAATAAAAGGGTAGCTGGAATTAGCCTTGACAGCAACATTAATATACTGCCTTATTCCGCTTGTACTTATCAGGCGATGAAGGGCCATTGAGCAGCAATTCGATAATTGTCTTTACGCTTTCCTGTCTATTCCAGTTTCGCGGGCCTATTACCTTCTCAGCTATAATCCCATTTTGGTCAATAATAAATGTCTCAGGCACGCCTGTTGTCTTGTACATTTCTTTAATCTTACCTTTTCTATCATGTAATACAGGAAATGTGACCCGGTATTTCTTTGCAAAGGATTCTACTACATCTGCCCCCTGAGAATCAATACTCATAGCAAGCAACTCAAAATTACTATATTGCTTTTTAAGCACCGCATACATTACCTCCATAGAAGGTATCTCTTCTTCACATGGTTTGCACCAAGTTGCCCAGAAATTTAAAAAAACCACCTTGCCTTTATAATCAGACAATTGAACCGTGTTGCCTTTCAAATCAGACACAGTGAATGCAGGGGCAGCTTCTCCCTCAAGAACGGGCTTAAATCTATGTTTCTGCCCTCCTATTATTAATAATACAACAACCGTTATTATGACAACAATAGGAACAATTATAGCTTTATTGGATAGACCTTTACTTTCCTGTGATGTATTTTCCATAAAATCCTCTTAGATATATAGGCGATAAGTATATAATATTACCTTTATCTTTTACTGCTGACTTTCCACTGCTCACTGGACACTGATTTTACTGTGACGCATAGGCATGAAGACCTGGCAGAACAAAACTCACGCCCCAATAGAGGAATATGGTTGATAGAAATCCAAAGATAGCTATATATGCCGCCTTCTTGCCCCTCCATCCTCTTGTTACCCTTGCGTGGAGATAGGCAGCGTATACAAACCATGTAATGAGGCTCCATGTTTCTTTTGGGTCCCAGCTCCAATATGTCCCCCATGCCTTATTGGCCCATACTGCGCCTAGTATGAGCGCTCCCAGGGTAAAGAATGCAAATCCCCATGCCACTGATTTGTAACTGAGCTCATCAAGCATATTAGAAGATGGTAGCCTGTCTATTAAAACATTGGGTGTTTTTCTATCTTCAAACCTTGCCTTGATAAGATACATTATGGCTAAGGCAAAGGCAATCCCAAAGCCTGCGTATCCTATAAAGGCTGAAAATACATGCAGCTCAAACCATATACTCTGCAGCGCTGGATTCAAAGGCTGAATATCCTGGAAACGATATGAGAGCTGGGAGGTAGCGAACATTGCTATAAATGCAACAGCCATTACAAACACACCTAAAATCCTTATCTTATACCTAAACTCCATTATTAAGTAGGCAATAGACATTACCCAGACAAAGAAGGCCATAGACTCATAGAGATTTGAAAACGGGGCATGACCTGCTTCCTTTGTTCTGTAAATCAGCATCATTGAGATAGCGAAAGTAGAGATAATTGCCAAAACAGTCGAAGCCTGGCCGAGCCATTCTCTCTTCGTTATCCAATATCCAAAATATAAAAGCATTGTAGCCAGATAAAACCAGAAGGCCATATCGAAAAACAAAAGACTCATTATTACCTTCATCTCATTGACCTCCTTTAGTCTAATGTTTATAATCCAGTCTAATAAGGTTCATTTCTTTATATCTCTCATAGAATCTACAATTTCTAAAAATTCTTTTTCAAAGGTAAATTTATTTTTATTAATCATACCTCCGAAGTGAACGGCAGTTTCGCTGCTATTTCTTCGTATGAGAACCCATATCCTTTTGTGGAAAACAAAAAATGCCATCAAAAAACCAACAACCATTAATGATGAGCCTATCCATACAATGCTGGTTGCTGGGTCACTATTTATAGATAAGCCTGTATATACTATACCTTTATATCCATTAAATACAAGTTCGTAATTGGTATCAGGTATAATTGTGCGGTAATCTGCGTAATTATAGAAAAGCCACGTCCTTGATATAGGCTTGCCATTTTTATAAATCTCAACTTGAATAGCCGGATTATTGTGTTCAGTCGATTTCGCATATATTGTCTTTGTTGTTGCATCGAAAGCAAAATCCGATACAAAACCAACAACTTTAATATCATAATTAATGTTAGGAATATGGAATGGCATATTCCAGTTAACCATAAACGGTTCTACAACAGTCTTCTGGGTCTTGCTATCTTTTAAGGAAAATGAAGCCTCTCTCACCCTGTCATAAGCTATTCCATAACTACTTTGATAGAAGGTTATTCCTTTATAATGTAAAGGCGCATTAACCCATATCTGCTTACCCTTAATAACCTCCCTTCCTCCGTCGCTAAGTGTTAAGATGCTATTGTATTGTTTTGTCTGGCCTGTCTCATAATAATCTATCCAGAACTTATCAAGTTTTAATTGAATATCAGACGGTATTTTCTGACGATCAATCAGTGGAAGTGGTATGCCATAAAATGAACGGTCAATGTTTATTCGCCAATCTGTTATAGGAATAGTTGTAACTTCACCTTCATAAAATGCCCCAAAATCTTTGAAACCAAATATGCTTCCAATGATTGCGCCCAAAAGTATTAAAAGAAGGCTTATATGGGTAACATCGGAACCAAACCTTCCTATCATCCCTTTATGTGCATATATTGATAGACCTTCCGCATGATTTGACTCTTTTATCCTATATCGCCTCTTAGAGAGGATATTTATAACTCTCTCCCTTGCACTCTGCGGCTCTTCATTGATAATGAGAGTATGGTTATTCAGCAGATTCTTAATAAATTTGACATCCACATCTACCCTGCCTTCCAGGGTGGCCTTCCACTTTTGCGGAAATCTGTCAATGGTGCACACAATTATATTTATAATTAAACATATTAGAAGTACGGTAAACCACGGGGCATGGTACATGTCTTCCAGACCAAGGCGCAGGATTAAAGATGCCCATGTGCCATACTCTCTAACATAAAACTCTTGTGGCTGGTTTTGTTGTATTACAGTGCCTATTATTGAGACTATTGCGAGGGAAAAGAGTGTAAATAAGGTAAACTTAAGAGAGCCAAACAAATTCCATATCTTACCGCCAATACCTTTGCCTAAATTATTATCAGATGCAGTCAATTATAACCTCGTTTATTTGGTCTTAAACAAAAAGATATACATGATACTAAAGGACTCTCTGAAAAACTACCGAACTTGTCATTGCGAGCAAAGCGAAGCAATCTCGTTTTTATATAAATCAATATGATGAACTACCCCGCAGCAAGCTGACGGGGTATCAGAAAAACGTTAATTGTTGTTGATGAATTCTTTGATATTCTTTCTCTTTCCCTT
>MGQA01000110.1:0-587 GCA_001797665.1 Deltaproteobacteria bacterium GWF2_42_12
CCTATTGGAGAAAGGGTATTGAAAGAATTAACTGTTGGTAAAAGTCCATATGCAATACTATCGGTAGAAAGGTGAAGTGTCTTTTAATTGGTTGTATCTCCCAAAATTATAACCCCCACACCTTGACCACAGGGCATTATACCCTGTGATAAGCCCCACACCAAAAGTTTTTATGTAGGGGGTAAGTGAGAAAGAAGTAACCCTGCACCAAGAACGCAGGGCATTCCCAGCAAGGTGTGGGGGTAAACAAATTTAATGAATATTGTTTCAGTCAAACTACAAAAAAAAATTAGAAGAGGGGAAGGGATAATTACCCTTTTTTTGTTAGTAATGCTGGCAAACTTTATATATCCTAATATTGGTATAGCTGGTTTTTCTGCTGGAGTTGATGCAAGTTATTATAAAACGACTTCAACCACCGCTGGCAAAACCGTTGAAAGTACAAGCTCTAACCAAGGTTATTCACTTAACTTAACTCATGCGCTAACTTCTACAATAAATATTTCAGGCGATGTAAGATGGAGTATAACTGAGAAAAATGGCCAGCAGAGGGAAGATATGTATCCGTTATTTTATCTCAGTTATAC
>MGQA01000110.1:631-2441 GCA_001797665.1 Deltaproteobacteria bacterium GWF2_42_12
AAGTTTTTCCTCCTGGCGGCGATCGTATCGCAACCTCTAATATGAATATCGTCTTTTCTATTCCCTTAGAGAAGTGGCCAAGCATTTCATTCACATACAATCGTACAACAACTCAAGATTTTCTTGATGTTCATAAAACAAATAGCGTGTCGACTGATAAGGCGTTAAATTTGTCTTACGGGTTTAGTTTCCTTGGGGTGTCTACTAATCTAAATTATTCATATACCAATCCTATATCCGAGGATAAGGTTAGTAATACCAAAGCCGAGACACAAAATCATAATGTGTCAGTAGGTCTTGGCAGGCTATTTTTAGATAAAAAGATTCAGACAAGTGCAAATTTTGGCTATGGCGAAACAACTAGGATAGATGAAAGTCTGGGAGCACCAACAAGATTTGAGGAGGAGCTTGCGGCAGCTGAGGGATTGTTCAGTGTAGATACTTCACCTACAGTTGATACTCTTTCAGGCACACCAGCATTAATAGACAATAACACCAGCAGCCCTGCGGTGAGCAATGATTTGGACACAACTATTTCTGCGAATATAGGGCTTAGATTTGCAGTAGCTCAAACAGTACATAAGATTCATATATATATAAACACATCTGCAACTATCACTTCTACTTATCCTAACTTTGGCTGGCAATTATATACAAGCAATGACGGAACAAACTGGACACAATCTGGTGGGATATTAACCACTTCTTATGAAGCAGTAACTTACACGAGGTTCGTTTTTACTTTTTCAGAGGTTAGCGCCAAGTATTTCAAGATTGTAAATCAGTATAATGGTGCAACAGGAAGTAATATATTTGTGACTGAAATCGAGGCATTTAGTTATAAAAATGTGACACCTACACTAACACTAACAACCAAGACAAAAAGAGATTTTGGTGGTATTAATATTTCCTTTACACCCAACAACCGGCTTAATACAAGTTATAGTGTTAATTATAACCACGATACTAACGATAGTACTGATTATGAGTCAATCGGTGTTAATCAAGGTGTCAATGTTAGTTTAACTATTATACCACAGTATCTCATATGCGCTACTGGTTATACAACAACTAATAGTAGAGTTACTCAAAAAGCATCGGCAACTGCTGCGACTTATACTGAAACAGAGAGCGGAACCGATAATTACACGATATCGCTTTCGTCTACGCCACTTGACACTTTAGGTTTAAACTTGAATTATGGCTATACTGAGGCATTAACTGGCGGTGAAACATATTCTACAAGCGATTCACTTAATGGCAGTATATTTATGAGGCTGTATAAGGGCATTAATCTTAATTTTGGGGGCAGTATGAGCAAATCAGAAGACTTCAAGTCTGCCTCAAAGTCAAGTTCGCTAAACTATTCTGGAAATCTTGAGCTTACGCCATGGAGGGTATTGACGCTGATTATAAGCAGGAGCACTTCTATCACTTCTACTGAGACAGCAGGTGGAGAGGCATCCCCTACAACAGCTGATTCGCTATCAACAGCTTTTACATTTAGTCCGACGAGAAAAATCTATATTTCAGGTACTTATAATATAGAACCTACAAGCTCTCAGAGTTATAGCGTTTCTTGGCTATTTGTTAGAAATTTACAGGCTGCATTGAACTTGGGTTTGTCAGGAGAAACCACAAGCATGGGAGCCAACATTAGTTGGTCGCCGACTCCGAGACTCACCCTACATTTTGGCTATGCTGCTACAAGAATTGATAACATAACACAAGACAAGTCTGATTCAGTTTCTGCAAGTATGTCTTTACGATTGTAACGTGGAAAGATAGTTAGAGATAACAAGGGGATATA
>MGQA01000110.1:2448-6143 GCA_001797665.1 Deltaproteobacteria bacterium GWF2_42_12
CTTATAAAAGATATTGCATAAAAGGAGAAAATAATGTACAATGTTTTCAAAAAAGTGAAGATTAAAAGTATAGTTCAACTTTTTCTTATTATTATTGTAATAAGCGGGTGCAGCAGGGCGACCATAAGGTATATTAATCCTGCAGCCAATTTTTCTTATATAAAGAAAGTAGCTGTATTGCCTTTTAACAACCTCAGCGATGATAGGTATGCGGGTGAAAGGGTAAGGAATACTTTGGTTGTGGACCTTATGTCCAGAGGAGTTTTTGATGTGGTTGAGCAGGGTGAGGTTACGCGCGTACTTGGGGCAATATTCAGAGAGGCTGGGGTAGAGGAAGGTAGAGCGGTACAAGTGGACAGCGAAACTATAAAGATGATAGGTGAAAAGTTGGGTGTGCAGGCTATAATACTTGGGAGTGTAGATGAATATTCGGCTGGAGGGGGGTACGTGGGGGGCAATATAGTGTCTGTTGCTATTAGAATGCTGGATACGAGTTCAGGTATAATTCTATGGCAGGTCAAGACTACGGAGACAGGCAGGAGTGTTTGGAGGAAGATGGTGGGTATCGAAGAGGTGGATAGAAGTGAATTAACAAGAAAAGCTGTTAAAAATGCCATAGATACATTGTTGTAAAGGTTTACCCAGTTAGAAAGCCGCCCGTAAGGGCGGGGGTGAAATGGAATAAAAATCCTTTTATAATAAATACGGGGTTTAATGCCCCGTGTGAGCCTTCCTGTTAGAAAGGCGAAGACTTTCTAACAGGGTTTACATTAATAAGTGGGAGAGATGCCTAATATTATAGGCACTATTGACAGTGATTGAAAAAGATATAGACAGAATAAAAGCCGTTGAACAAAAAGTGAGAATTAGGAATTGGCAGATATATGCTGTGTCCCTATCTTTAATGGTGTGTCTTCTTTTGGTTTTCTTTCCATCTTTTGCCTTACCAAAGAGCAGTTCCAATAACAATTTTAGCCAATCGGAATTGGTGAAGAATGTCGCTATACTCCCCCTTGAGAATCTGAGCGAAGATTCTGCCGCAACAGGGATGTTTCGTGAATTTATAAAAAAAGAATTAAATAGCAAAGGGTGGATTCATGTAAAAGAGGAAGATACTGTTGAAAAGTTTCTTGCAAAGCGGCGGATTCGTTATACAGGTGGTATAACAAGAGTATTAGCAAGAGAGATGGGAAAGATACTTGGAGTTGATGCAGTGCTTGTTGGTTCTATAAATCAGTTCTCCGATACAATGGGTAAGGTAAATGTTGGGGTAACAGCCCGTTTGATAGGAACTGATGATGGTAGCATAATATGGGCTGATACCTTATCTTATAGTGGTCATGATTTCGAGGGGATCCTTGGATTTGGTATAATAACGTCAACTAATATTCTTGGTTCTAAAGTTGCGAAGGGTCTTATGGAGGATATATCAGATAAAACGTTCACAATCAAAGGAACGAATTTAAGGCCATTCGAGTTGGAAAAGATAGAGGCACAGCCCACTGTGGTTAGAGGAGGAGATAAGGTATGGATAAGAATAAAAATGTTAGCCATTTCTGAAGAACCAGTGGAGGTAAAAGCAGTAATTGATAACGTTGAATTCGAACTTGTATTGAAGGAGACTGGAGGATATGAGGGTTATGTTGCGGCGCCATCTGCAGAGAGTGTGTATCCAGTATCGGTAATTGCAAGAGATAAGGCAGATAGGGCATATATATTTGATGCTACTGGAAAGATAGTTGTTGATACCACACCTCCAAAGATTGAATTGAACGTTAGTAATAAGGTGTTTTCCCCACAAAAAAAGGGTTCTGTATTATTTACCCCAAGACTAATGAGTGTTGATGATATTGATGAGTGGGTAATAGAAATTTTTGATAAAGAAGGAAATAAAGTAAGAAGTGATAGAGGGTATAGCAAATTGCCAAAGGGGCTGATATGGAGAGGTGAGACAGACAAGCTTAATAGAGTTGGAGACGGAGAATATGTTTATAAGTTTACTACAAAAGATGTGGCGGGCAACGAAACGTTCTTGACTGATAGTGTAAGGGTAAAAAATCAACCTCCAGCGATAAAGGTTGATATAGACAAAGTAGAAGATAAGGTTTTGTTTAGCTTTGCGTATAGTCATGATGAAAATATAAAATCGTGGAAATTGTCTATCCTTGATAGGGATGGCAAGACGATACAGACAATGGAAGGAGATGGTGAGTTGCCTCCAAAGATTGATTACCTCGTGGAGCAAGGGTTTGATATAAGAAAAATGTTATTTTCTGTAACAGCTGTAGATGTGGTAGACAATGTTTTTACTCTGACGAAGCCAATCTGGTCTATCCTTTCTAAGAAGGCCCCACTTATGAAATCGAATGGTAATGGCAACGGCAATGGCAATGGCAAAGGGCACTTGGCTGAGGATTTTTAAATTATGAGGAGACATATCTTAACTTTAATTTTGTGTACCGCTGTCTCCATGGGATTTCTGTTTTGGGCAAATATTGCTACTATATCGTTGAGTAATGCTAAACCGCCAAGCAACTGCAAAGATTGTCATTCTGGGGCAAAAGCTGTGGAAATGGGACTCGAGGATGTGTATGCAAAGATTGACTCATTGCCGTTTAAACATTCAATTGTAGAAGAAGAAAAGTGTGATTTATGCCATATTATAAGAGGTTTTAAGACGGGCCGAACATGGGAGCTTTCTTCACCAGATGCCCAAAAAGAGCATGTGTTTTTTTTAAAAGACCTGTCCTGGGATAGAAAGTACAAGGTGGATTTAAGGATAAAGGATAATTCTGGAAAGGAGATTCCTGCCGAGTCTGTTCAATTTATTCCGTCACAGGTATCATTGGCTATATCTAATGACCAAAGCGCGCCCCTTTTAAAAAATGTGGAAGTTGAGGAAGTAAGGCAAAAAATTTTTTTGGAAGCTGTAATTAGGTGGGAGACTGATGAACCATCTAATTCAGTTGTAGAATATGGATTAACACCTCAATATGGCCAGACGGTAATATCTGAAAAGGTGTTTCTAAAGAGACATAAGGTGGCAATAAGTGGTTTGAAGGGTGGAAAACAATATCATTATCGTGTTTTATCAAGGGATATATTCGGGAATATAAACTCATCAGACGATTTCATACTCAATACATCAGAACAAATCAGCAAAGAGGAGGGTGTTAGAGGCATAGACAAATCTCAGCTTGTTGTAAAAGAGGTTAGTACTTTCAAAATAAAAGAAACGAAGGATATATACCTAAAAGTTGTAAGCGATAAACCAATAAGAGCATATTTGACAGTTAATGAGCCAGCCGAGATAGATAAGCATGGTTTTGGTCTCGCACCCTCAAGATTTTCGAGAATAGATGCATGTGTGAGGTGTCATGCGCAGGGCGCTTCACATCCTGTAGGGATTATGAGTAAGGGGCCGAAAACAAAGATTCCTGCCGAGCTTCCAACCGTCGAGGGAGGAATAATTACCTGCGTTACATGCCATTATGCGCACGGTGGAAATAAAAGATATTTTGCAAGGTTAGATTTCCAGCGCGATATGTGTATGGCTTGTCACACAGGGGCGCCTTTTATATAACCAAAGTGTGTCTGAAGTTATTGGAAGTGAAATTTATAATTTTACCTAACCTTATTTGAGGAGGGAGCGATGAGCAATATTAAGCAGAAAAGAAGTATTATAAACTATTCAA
>MGQA01000110.1:6156-44300 GCA_001797665.1 Deltaproteobacteria bacterium GWF2_42_12
GTAAAGGTAATGATAATTGCTTTAATAGCAACAGGACTCACAAGCACAGTATTCTACTTATACAGTAACCAGGAGGTAGGTCAGTCATTTAAACAATTTCATATCAATGCCAGAAACTTTTTAGACTTTCTTTTTCCGGCGATTATAATTGCGCTTGTTATTGGAGTTATCATAGCTTTTGGCATGGCTATCTTTTTTCCTCATAAAATAGCCGGCCCTTTATACAGAATAGAACGAGATATTAAGGAAAAGATTGGGGAAGGGGATTTTACTGTAAAGTTTACGGTTCGTAAAGGCGATGAGGTTGCAGATCTTGCTGACGCCTTGAATACCATGATGGCAAAGTTGAGATTAAAAATAGACAGAATCAAAAACACAGCAGAGAACCTTTTGTTACATGCGGATACTATGAATAAGGACGATGAATCTGTAAGAAGGGTTTCAGAAATTGCACGAAGATTAGAAGAGGCAGTTAAAGAATTTAAGCTATGACAAGCTGTGAATGTTTGAGGGTAAGGCCAAGTTTTAAGGTATATTGCATACTCTTGACACAGGTGCTTTTTTTAATCCATGCATTTTTTGTTATGGGTTGTTCGGCTCTATCAAAACCCATACCCGCTTCGGAAGCATTAAAAAATATAAGGAAGGTAGCTGTGCTTCCCTTTAATAATATATCCGGACAAAAGGAGGCAGGTAAAATAGTTGCAAATGTATTCGTTACTGAAATATTTAAAATCGGGAGATTCCATGTCGAAGAGCCAGGTAATGTCTTTCAATTTATGGTACAGGAGAGAATAAGCACAATTGGTGAGATTGAAATAGAGAGGGCAAAGATTCTTGGCAGACGTCTTGGGGTTGATGCGGTTATAGTCGGGACGGTAGATGAGTTTGATGATGGTAAAGGCGGTAGGTACCCAACGCCTGTAGTTTCAATAACCGCCAGGATGATTGAATCAGGTAGTGGAAAACTTATATGGTCTGCTCAAAATAAAAAGAAAGGAGACGATTATATTATCATACTTGACTTTGGAGAAGTGAGATCGGTTACAACACTTGCTCAAAAAGTTGTCAGGGAGATGATAGAGACAATTAGATAATGATAAATATATTATTAGGAGCATCAGTGAAATCAAGGTTGGGATACATGACATTCATGGTCTTGTCTTTAATTTTTTTGATCGTCATATGCAATTCTACAGATTCCTTAGGGTTTTGGCCATTTACCCCAAAGAAGAAAGATATAATGGCTATAGTTGGGGATGAGATTGTAACGAAAATTGAGTTTATAGAAGAGATAAGTAGACTTCATAAGAGTAATCGTGCAGGTGAAGCCTTATCTCGGGAAAGTTTATTTGCAAAGCAGGATTTTATTAAATTTTTGAATGAACTTGTAGATAATAAGCTCATGGTAATAGAAGCTATTAATCTTGGTCTGGATAAAGAGGCAGGATTTATAAATCAAAGAGATAATTATATTCTAAACTTATCCCTCGAAAGACTTCGACAAAATGAGATAATCAATAAAATTAAGGTAGATGAAAAAGAGGTAGAAGATTATTATCAGGAACAATTGAAGAGGAAAGAGGAAGAAAAGAAAAAGGGACAGGAGAAGTCTGGAGGACAAAAGGCAGATGAAGAGAAGGGCGATACTGCTAAAGAAGAAATAAAAGAGGCAGTGGAGACACAAAATGGGAGTGGTGACAGTAAAATAGGAGGACACAAATCGGCAGCGCCAGACGAGAAAGAAACAATTAGAAGAAATTTATTTAATGGAAAAGTGCAAGCGAGGGAAAAAGAATATTTTGCCTACATTAGACAGAAGGCTCGCGTAAAAATAAATAACGAAACTTTGAATGCGCTTACTCATGATAACACTGAATTCTTTGGTAAAGAAGTAGCAAGTGTAAATGGCGAACCCATATTGGGGATAGATGTTTTAAGGAATTTAACCAGAGTTAATATTAAGGATGAGGCGATAAGGAAAGAAGCGCTGGAGAAACTTATCTGGTATAAAGTCCTTGATCAAGAAGCATTGAGCAGAGGTTATGAAAGAGAAAAGGAAATTAGCGAAAAGATAAAAAGGTATAGAGAGCAACTACTTATTAACCAGTTCAAGAGAAAGGCTATTTTACCTGCAGTAAAGGTTGAGGAAAAAGACATTATGGAATACTATAATGTTAACAAGGAGAAATATAAGCTGTCTGATAAGGTAAACTTAAAGATGATACATGTGTTGCATGAAAGAGAAGCCAATGCCATATTTGAGGAACTAAAAAAGGGCGCGGATTTTGCGTATCTTGCGAGAGAAAAGTCAATAGATCCCACAAAAGAAAAAGGTGGAGATATTGGATGGGTGATGGTAGACCAGTTAACGGATGATATTACGCACGCAGTTGCAGAGGCAAAGCGAGGAGATATCCTCGGGCCATTTAAAGTGCAGGCCGGATATGTAATTGTAGAATTTTATGGTTATGAAAAGGGTGGGTATATACCGCTTGAAAATGTAAGAAATGAGATTGATAAAACTATTGGCACTGAAAGATACAACGCCACGCTTAAGACCTATATAGAGCAATTAAGACAGATTATACCAATAGAAATAAATCAGGCAGAACTTAATAGATTTCAAGGCAATTAAAAAAAATTTAACAAATAGTAATAAAAATTTAATTCTGACTATAGTAGTATGCATTGCGTAGGTCGTTAAGGAGGAAAGCAGTTGAAATCTAATCGGTTAATTATACTTGGTATTTTGATGAGTTTAATTATAACGAGTTGTATCGGGCCAAGGGTTGTAAGAAAATCCTGTGTTGACTGTCACCAGAAGGAATTTCTGCAATATAAAGAAGGGAAACTCCATAAACCCCTTATAGACAATAACTGTGAGGGTTGCCATATTCCTCATGGTCTTATCGGTGCACTTAAGCTAAAGGCGCCTGACGCAAAGCTCTGCTATCAGTGTCACGAAAAAGATAAGGAAAAATTAGAAAAACCAATGCTACATACACCATTAAAAGAGGGTGTATGTCTAAAGTGCCATAATCCGCACTCTTCAAAGATAAAGGGACTTATACGGGTAGAAGGAAATGCTCTCTGTTATCTTTGTCATTCTCAAGAACCTTTTGCAAAACAGACTGTGCATAAAGCAGGTTCTGACGGATGCAATAATTGCCATAACCCGCATTCCTCAGAGCATAATAATAATTTACTTGATAAGGGCAACAAGCTTTGCGAAAAGTGCCATGATGTGGAAGCTGGGAAATTTGTAAAGGCGCATTTTGATTATAAGGTGGCAGGTTCAGATTGCCTTACATGTCATGAACCTCATTCATCGTCAGGCGACAAGCTTGTAAGAGAATACAGCCATAATCCGTTTAGTCAAAGAAAATGTAATGATTGTCACAATCCACCTGATTCGAAAGAGCCATTAAAGACCATGCTTGAGGCTGATAAGCTTTGTTATAATTGTCATACAACATTAGAAGGTCAATTTAAAAAGGAGAATATTCACCCGCCGGTTACGAAAGGAGAGTGTATAGCCTGTCATAACCCACATGTATCTGATTATAAAAATGAGCTTATCCTGGCAGAGAAGTCCCTTTGCTACAGTTGCCACAAAGATACTGAAAATAGGCATGCAAAGAAATTCACTCATACTCCAATAAGCAAGGGAAATTGTTCAGGCTGTCACGACCCCCATGCTACAGAGAATAAGGGTATGCTAAAGGCAGTTGGTGCACAACTTTGTTATAGTTGCCATACTAAGGATGGTTTCGTTAAGACAGTAATGCACGCTCCTGTTGCTCAAAATGATTGCGTCTCCTGCCATGATTCACATGCTTCTGACTTTAAAAATGTCCTTGTCTCATCTATTGGAGACTTGTGTTATAGTTGCCATACTCAGGAAAAGAGGAAATTTGATAAGGTTACACAGCATCCGAGGGTGCGGAACGGAGATTGTACTGTATGTCATAACCCACATGGAGCCCAAGAAAAAAAGTTGTTATTATCAAATGATAGGGAATTATGCTTTAAATGTCATTCCAATTTGTCAGAGAGTGTAGGGCAGGATGGGGTACATACGGTCTTCAAGGAAGGTAAATGTCTTAGTTGTCATGATGCTCACGCCAGTAATAACATAAAGCAATTAGTAGCAGAGGGGGGAGAACTCTGTTATAGCTGTCATAAAGATGCAAAGATTGCTATAGGGATTGCGAAATCTCAACACAAGCCTGTCGTTGAAGAAAAATGTGTTGTGTGTCATAGGCCGCACGGCAGCAAAATAAAGGCTTTTCTACCACGACCACTTAATAACCTCTGCCTTTCCTGTCATGCAGAACTGGAAAAGGGCATGAAAGAAAAAGGCGTCATTGTGCATAAACCCGTTATAGATGGCGCTTGCCAGAAGTGCCATTCATCGCATTATGCGGGTGAGAAAGCTCTGTTAAAGACTAAAAGAGAATTGCTTTGCAATGAATGTCATTCAAATCAGGGTGATGTAAAATTTGTAAAGGCACACGGAAATATACCTACCAGAAATAGCGATTGTCTTGGTTGTCATGAGCCACACATTGGGAAAGGTAAAGGGCTGCTGCATCGCCTTATGCATGCACCTTTTGAAAAGGGTGAGTGCAAGAGATGCCACGAGAGGCTATAAAATTTTAGTCGTGAAGTTTTGAATATAACTAATAAAGGTAGAAGTTGAATATTGTTTAAAACAGGCAGGGGAAGAGGATATATATGAAGTTCTTTAGCTACGCACTGGGAATAATAATTTGTTTCGTGGTTATTGTCGGCTTTGAGGAGACATCAATCTATGCGAAGAGCAAGGTAGACACCTTCGCTTTGTGTTTGGAATGCCATCCAAAGACAAAAGATTTAACCATGAAGGGGCGCGTCCATCAACCGCTTAAGGAGGGTAAATGTACTGAGTGTCATAATCCACATGTTTCAAAACACCCCACTCTTTTATCTGATATAGGCGGCGAGCTATGTTATAACTGTCATGATAGGAAGAAAGGGTTTATTGGCATAGTTGTCCATAGGCCGGTAGAAGAAGGTAATTGCCTTGTCTGTCATAATGCGCACTCATCAGATATTAAAGCTTTATTGAAAAAGGCAGGTGGAGATGGGTGTTTTTCATGTCATCCCAAGGAAGGTATAATTGCTAAAAAGAATATACACCCCGAGGTCAGAAAAGGCAACTGTTCATCATGTCATAACCCACATGCCTCTGATAGAGAAGGTTTGCTGAATAAAGATAGAAGAAGTCTTTGTGCTGGTTGTCATACTGAGACAGTAGCATTTGCAAATATGCACATGGGTTATAAGGTTGGAGGTTCCGATTGCTTAGGGTGTCATAGTCCTCATTCTTCAAATAGAAAAGGTATATTAAAGGCCTCGTTGCATAAACCATTTGAAGAAAACAAGTGTTCAAGTTGCCATGTTGCTGGCTCTACAGCTGTTGTGAGAACTGGTATGAGCTTATGCGTAGATTGCCATAAGACTTCAATGGAAGGATTTAATAAAATAAGTAATCACTTGATTTTAGGCAAAAACGATAGTTTCTGTAATAGCTGTCATAATCCTCATGCGTCTGATGAAAGGTATCTGCTGAAGGATAAAGAAAAGAGAGTCTGCTATGAATGCCATACTGACACAAAGGATTATGTTGCAAAAAGCGCCCATAAACATCCCAAAATTGGCGAATGCTTAGATTGCCATGTAGCCCATGGCTCAAATGCTCTCTTCTTCCTTTCAAAAGGGAGTAATACATGCTCTCAGGAGAAATGCCATGAGACACAGGGTACCTTTACTCACCCCATTGGAGAGAAAATAATAGATCCACGTTCCAAAGTCGCTATGGATTGCAGTACGTGTCATAACCCAATGGGTTCACCAGAAAGTAGTATACTGAGATTTGAAAAGGATAAAGAATTATGTGTTCAATGTCATCAAATGTAAGTGGGGCCAAAGTTATGATACGCAAAATCAATACTAATGATAATGGACAACAGGCAAGTTATATAAGCTGGAAGGTTTTTTCTTATATTCAGCTTCTGATATTATTTGTTCTATATTTTCTCTTTCCAGTTCAGTTATATTCAAAAGAAAAGGCTGAGATAAAAGTGGTTGCTGTAATAAGCGGAGATGAGATTGTGGGTAAATTAAATAAGCCTTCTGGTCTATTCTTTGATGAAATAAGAAAAAGATTATATGTTGCAGATAGTGGCAACAATAGGCTTATTTCTTTTGACTCAGAATTTAAGTATCTTAATGAGTTGTCCCACGAAGAACTCATACTGCCTACAAGTATTGTTAGGAATAAGGAAGGGCATTTCTTTATACTGGATAATGGGAAAGCTGATATAATATTTATTGACCTTGAAAAAAAGGTAGTTGAACCTCTTTCATTAACTGGAATCCCACCCGGAAAAGAGAAATTCGTACCCGGTAGGATAGCAATTGACAAGGCCAATAGACTTTATATCATCGATAAACTAAACAAAAGGCTCCTTATAGTGGAGCAAACGGGTAAATTTGTAAGGGAGATTACTGTAAAGGATAAGAACTTTTTAGGGCTTACAGATGTAAGAGTTGATAATAATGGGGATATATATGCAGTAGATGCAGTAAGTGGCAGTGTTTATGTATTTGACAATAAAGGTGAAATGGTTTCACGATTTGGTGGCAGAGCAAGCAGCATCGGTACTTTACGTTTTCCGGTGAGCCTGGCGATAGATAAAAATGGACTTATATACGTAGTCGACCAGCATGCAGGAAAGGTATCTGTCTTTGATAAAAAAGGGAGTTTGCAATACACAATAGCAAAGCCAGGTGTAAAAGAAGGTGAGTTGTCTAATCCATCTTATATATTTATAGACAGAGAAGGGAGAATATATCTTATAGATGGTAATAGAATCCAGGTTTTTAAAGAATAGAAAGGGTGATATATATTCTTTATATTCGTATCAGTATATTATTATGGTTAATTTTTATTTGTGGCTGCATAAAGGATGTTAAAGAAGTGGGGGAAAACCCAGGTTTAGATACTATTCCATTTTACCTGGCCGGCTCTCTTGCTTTTGATACGAAAGGTGCACTTAAGGTAATGGAAGAGGAGAAAAAACTTGAAGTGCAGCGTAAAGCAGGGCTTGAAGAAGAATTGAAAAAGAGATTAGAAGTTCAGTCTTCTCAGGGAGACGTGCCAGATCCGTGGATTCCTCCGGCTAATAGAAAACTCAAAGATCTTCCTCCCGCTCTCAGGGGGTTTCCAAAAGATAAATTTGGATATCCTGATTGGACCGCTGCTGTAAGACAAGAGATATTAAAGCCGAGGGGCACTATCATAGAAGAGGCACCAGATGACCCTCCATTTGACCAAGATATTATTTTTGAAATTAATGATAGATTAATGGCAGATGTGCGTTTTTCGCACAAGGTACACACCTTCTGGCTTTCCTGCAAGATATGCCATCCGTCAATATTTATAGATAGGCGTGGGGCTAATAGATTTACTATGTATGATGTATGGCAAGGCAAGTACTGCGGCAGATGTCATGGTAAAATAGCATTCCAACCAAAAGGATTCGAGAACTGCCAGCGGTGTCATAGTGTTCAAAAGAAGGTTCGTGGTATTAGGTAGTTGAATGAAACTATCCAGCTCGGCTATTCATGGCGATTAGATTAGATGTGATAGTTAAGTAGTGAGAAATTACGTTGCATTTATTCTTAAAATATGTTAATGTATGCGCAAAAACTATATATAGGGAGGTTATTTTAAGATGATAAGGGTGTTAGCAAGGGGGGTATTGGTATTTTGTTTAATGGTTGGGATTATTGCATGTAGTAAACAAGAAAAAAAGGAAGAAGGTGCAAGTAAAATTGAAGAAAAACAGGAGGTTATGGTAGAAGGGGAAGAAAAGAAGCTTCCTGAAGGTCATCCGGCGATCAGCGGTAATAAAGAGAGTGGTGTAAGTAGTGTTGAGGAGCCTACCAGGGCGGCTGCAGGCCATCCAGTAGGGTCAGAAGTTAAGAGAGAGGTAAAAGTACCTAATGAAGTTAAGACAAAATGGAAAAGTGTTAATCTGAAGGTTAGAGACATGGAGAAAAACTCCGAAGAATTGATCTCTGTAAATATAGGTAAAGAGACTTCTATAAAGGGCGGTAATTTTGCTGTAAAGGTTGAGGCGTTTTTGCCAGATTATACCATTTATGACACTTATATAAGCTCAAAATCGAATGAACCAGTTAATCCTGCGGTATTAATAGAACTTTTGCAGGGGGGGAAAAGTGTGGCAAAGGGTTGGGTGTTTACAAATTTAACAGCATTCAATTCGTATAAGCATAATCGATATGAAGTAGTTCTTCCCCCTGTTTCTTCACCATCTAAGAAATGAGGAAACAGCTTTGGGTAGACCAAGATTTAGTTTTTAGATATTTAAGATAACCAACTTTTATAGACAGCAACAGATCAATTGTGGAGAGAAAAGGACTATGTCGTTGCCTGCAGCAAACATAAAGGAAGCAAATAATAAAATAAATGATGCCATTATTAATATAATGGTGGTAGACGACAACTATAGTAATGTGGAACTTCTGGATGCCCTGTTATCATCAAGAGGATATAATGTTCTTAAGGCATATAACGGAGAGGATGCCCTGAAGTTAGCCGAAGATGTGCGCCCCCACTTAATACTTTTAGATGTTATGATGCCCAAAATGGATGGTTATGAGGTATGTAAAAGAGTAAAAACAAGCGACGTGACCAAGTTTATTCCAGTTATTATGCTGACTGCTTTGAGCAGTGTGGAAGATAAAGTGAAAGGGATAGAGGCTGGGGCAGATGATTTTATATCTAAACCATTTCAAAAACCTGAGCTTTTGGCAAGAGTTAGGTCTCTTGTAAGGGTTAAAAATCTATTAGAAGAATTAGAAGACGCTAGAAATGTAATCTTCAGCCTTGCAATTGCTTTAGACTTCAATGATCCTTATACCCATGGGCACTCTCAGCGGGTTTCAGAACTTGCTGTAAAGTTATCTGGCTTCCTCGGCTTATCATACATGGAGCAAGAAAATATTCGAGATGCTGGGTTATTGCATGATATTGGGAAGATAGCAACCGATAAGGGTGTTTTGCACAAACCCGGGGCGTTAAATGGTATAGAATATGAGCATGTAAAACAACATCCTGTTGTAGGAGAAAAGATATGTAGTCCCCTTAACTTTGCCAAGCCGCTTCTGCCCATAATTCGCAGCCATCATGAAAGGTTTAACGGGGCAGGTTATCCGGATGGCCTTTATGGTGATAATATACCGCTTGGGGCTCGAATAATTGCAATTGTGGATCTTTATGACGCGTTGACATCTGCACGACCTTACAGGCGAGGGATGATGCAGGATGTGGCATTAGAGGTTATGAAAATAGAGGCTGGCAAGGGATACTGGGATAGAGAAATCCTTATGTCATTTATTGCAACGTTAAAAGATACCCCAAAATACAAATCCTGTTAATTCCATTCTTTTCTTTTATTTCTCTCCTCATTAAAAGTTTTGACTTTAAAATCAAAAAATGTTAGAAACTTGAATGCCGTTATACGTGTGCGTTATACGTGGCATATAAGAAAAATGATGTATAACGTATTACGCATTACGGTTTTTATATTTGGAGAGATGGCCGAGAGGCTGAAGGCGGTTGACTCGAAATCAACTGTCCCGCTTAGCGGGACCGGGGGTTCAAATCCCTCTCTCTCCGCCAAAAAGCAGTTTAAACCGTTTAAACGGCTTAAACTGTTTAAACCGTTAGTTTACTGGAGAGATGTCCGAGCGGCTGAAGGAGCACGACTGGAAATCGTGTGTACATCCAAAAGGTGTACCGAGGGTTCAAATCCCTCTCTCTCCGCCAAGCTCAGCTTGGTATAGGCACGCTTAGCGTGCCGCCAGAAAAACAGTAAATGGCTATCAAGCTACCCAGCTATCGAGAATGGGCCTCTGAAACTTGGTAGCTTGATTGCTTGGTAGCTTGAGTGCTAAGTTGTGTTTAGTATTGATAGCTGGGTCTTGCGCAATGGAAGGTTGCAAATCCCGCCAGGTCCGGAAGGAAGCAACGGTAGCAACATGATTCTATGTGCCGCAAGGGTGCCTAGCTATCAATAGTAAACATAAATTAAGACTGAGGCCGAGGGTGATGTTGAGGGTGTGAAAGCTATAGATTTTTATCTTAAACTTAGCCTGAACCTCAACCTGTTTCTAAAATATGTCCTATATAGTTTTAGCAAGAAAATGGCGCCCTACGGTTTTTGAAAATGTAGTTGGCCAGAGCCATGTCACCACAACATTAAAGAATGCTATTGCGGAAAAAAAGATTGCCCATGCATACCTCTTCTCAGGCCCGCGTGGTGTAGGCAAGACCACTGTGGCCAGAATATTTGCAAAGGCCTTAAATTGTTCGCATGGCCCTACACCGTCGCCCTGCAACGAATGCCAGTCTTGTAAAGAGATAACCACTAATATTTCTGTGGATGTTATTGAAATAGATGGTGCGTCAAATACAAGCGTAGATAATGTAAGGGAGATTAGAGAAAATATTAAGTATCTTCCTTCTCGAGGGAGGTATAGGATTTACATCATAGATGAAGTTCATATGCTTTCGAATCCTGCATTTAATGCCTTACTAAAGACACTTGAAGAGCCGCCTTCTCACGCCATCTTTATTTTTGCTACCACGGAATCTTATAAGATCCCTGATACAGTACTTTCACGATGCCAGAGGTTTGATTTTAAACGCATATCTTTAAAAGAGATTCAGGATCATATTAAATTTGTCGCAAAGACTGAAGGTGTAAATATTACTGAAAGTAGTATATATCTTATAGCGAAAGAGGTTGATGGCAGCCTTAGAGACGCCCATAGTTTGCTGGACCAAGTGATAGCATTTGCAGGGACTGATATAAAGGAGAATAGTGTTACAGAAGCCCTTGGGCTTATGGACAGGATGCTCTTTTTTGAGTTATTAGAGGCTATTATTGGCAAAAATGGCAGGGACTGCTTAAAAATTATTGAAAAGATATATAATTTTGGTTATGATTTAAAGAGATTTTGTCAGGATCTCCTTGAGCATATAAGGGACCTGGTTATCACAAAAACGGTGGATGAGCCACAGGGCATTCTGGATATGCCCGAGAGTGAGATAAAAGAGTTACAGAGGCTGGCCGGTAAGGTTAGTCTTTTGAACCTACAATGGATGTTTACCCTATTGAGTAAGGGTTATGAAGACATATCCAGGTCTCCCTCCCCAAGATTTACATTAGAGATGACCCTCCTTAAGATGGTTCATCTGGAAAATCTTGAATCAATTAATACTATAATAGGCAATCTGGAAGGATTAAATTCATCTATATCAAATAAGGGAGATATTTCTACAAAATCTATTGAGAGAAAATTTACAAGTGAGATATTAGAAGAAGCCCCATCCTATAAGAAATTGGCTGATTCGTCTGCAAAGACTGAGCAATGGCCTGATTTTCTAAACTTTATAAGAAAAAAAAGGCCGGCCCTGGCTTCACATCTTGAACTTGTGAGCCTAACTTTTGAAGAGGGGGATATTGTGTTAAATGTAAAGGGGGGGCCTTATTACACATATCTTACTGAGAACAAGAAAATTCTCGAACAACTTTCTAAAGAGTTTTTTGGAAGGCAAATTCCAATAAAAATCAAGGCTGATGAGAATAATACTACTTCCGCCAAATCAAAGGAAGATGATAAAATTATAAAAGATGCTGTTAAGACCTTTGGAGGAAGGATAGTAGAAGAACGCAGGTCACGCTTAACGTGATAGGAGGATAAATGCAAAAAGGCATGGGAAATCTGTTAAAACAGGCAAAAATGATGCAAGAAAAGATTGCAGAGGTTCAGAAGGAGCTTGCAAATAAAACTGTAGAATTTTCATCTGGTGGCGGTATGGTTGGTGTGATAATAAACGGCAAACAGGAGCTCATGTCTATTAAGATAGACCCATCCGTGATTAATCCTAATGATGTAGATATGCTTCAGGATTTAATTGTAGCAGCGGTCAATGGGGCGGTCAAAAGATCGCAGGAGATTATGTCTGAAGAGATGGGAAAGGCTACTATGGGGCTGAATATCCCGGGGCTTTTTTGAGGAAAGTTGAATGACCTATTATGCAGAGCCGATAACCCGTCTCATAAAAGAGTTGTCAAAACTTCCTGGGGTAGGTGAAAAAACCGCGTCCCGTTTTGCCTTTTTTGTGCTCAATGCAAATAAGGAATATGTTGAAAGCCTTGTAAAAAGTCTGATTGACGTAAAAGAAAAGATTGCGCTGTGCTCAAAGTGTTTTAATCTCTCTGATAGAAATCCGTGTTCAATATGCAGCAATATTGCAAGAAGGGATGATATTATATGTGTGGTAGAGGATGTCAAGGACATGGCGGCGATTGAGAAGATGGGTGAGTTTAAAGGGAAATACCATATTCTGCATGGCGTACTTTCACCCCTGAAGGGTATAGGGCCGGATGACATAAAGGTAAACGAACTAATGGACAGGGCAAAAGGAAATGTGATAAAAGAAATAATTCTGGCTACAAATGCTGATATGGATGGAGAAGCAACTGCCTTATATATAACAAAACTTTTAAAGAAAGATGGTATAGTAATTACCAGGATTGCAACAGGGGTGCCGATTGGAAGCGACCTTGAATATATAGATGGAGCAACGCTTAAGAAGGCTATAGAGGGCAGGAGGGAGATGTAAATACAGGCAAAGAGAGGTTCAGGTTAAGGTTGAGAATTTATGAGTTTCTTATCCTTAACCTTAACTTTTTAAGAGGAGTATATGCATGACTGCTTATATTGAGATAAGATGGCATGGAAGGGCGCAGCAGGGTGTAGTGACTGCTGCTAAGGTGCTTGGAGAGGCGTGTTTAAGATTGGGTAAATATGTGCAGGCTTTTCCTGAATTTGGACCGGAGAGGATGGGCGCACCAGTAAGGGCATTTAATAGAATTTCAAGTGAGCCTATTCGGCTTCACTGTCAGGTCACAGAGCCTAAGTATGTGCTGATAGCTGACTCAACATTGATAGGGACGGCCTTATCTAAAGGGATAGAGTCTTCTGGCAGTGTAACTGAAGGCGCTACAGAGGATGCGGTGTTTATTGTGAATACGCCTAAAAGCCCTGATGAAATGCGCTCTGAGCTTGGTCTTAAAGGTAAAAAGGCGCATGTATATACTGTAGATGCTTCAAAGATATCTCTTGAGACAATTGCCAGGCTTATGCCCAATACGCCATTGCTTGGTGCATTAGCTAAAGCGACAGATGTTATTACATTGGATGCGCTCGTAGAGAATTTCAAGGAAAACTATTCAAAAAAGTTCAGCCCTAAGGTTGTGGAAGGCAATATTGCAGCTATGAACAGGGGCTTTCAAGAAGTAAAAGGGGAATGAATATGGGTAAGATGAAGGATTTGCCTATCGGTGGGGTGATAACCGAAGGAGGAACAGCCCATGAATATGTAACAGGCGGTTGGAGAAAATTAAGGCCTGTACTTGATAAAGACAAGTGTACCGATTGTCTCATTTGTTGGGTAATGTGTCCTGATTCTGCAATTATTGTTGAAGATGGCAAAATGGTAGGGTTTGACCTTGAGCACTGCAAAGGGTGCGGTATATGTGCAGAAGAATGTCCTGATAAGGTCAAGGCAATAAAGATGGAGGAGGAGACTGGCTGATGGCAGTAACTATGGTTAAGAAACAGGCAGGACTTACAGGAAACTCTGCTGTTGCATATGCTATGAAACAGATAAATCCGGATGTGTGTGCAGCATATCCAATAACCCCATCTACGCAGATTATGGAGGATTTTTCAAGCTATGTTGCTGATGGTAAGGTTGATACAGAACTGATAACGGCGGAGAGTGAACATTCTGCCATGAGTGCCTGTATCGGTGCTTCTGCTGCTGGTGCCAGGGTGATGACAGCAACATCCTCACAGGGACTGGCTCTTATGTGGGAGATGCTCTATATTGCCTCTGGATTGAGGCTTCCCATCGTACTCGCCAATGTAAATAGGGCTCTTTCCGCTCCTATCAACATTCACTGTGACCATTCTGATTCAATGGGCGCAAGGGATTCTGGCTGGATACAGATATACTCTGAGACAGTGCAAGAGGCTTATGATAATCTCTTTCAGGCCGTAAGGATTGCAGAAAGTGAAAAGGTGTTATTACCTGTTATGGTATGTCTCGATGGCTTTATAACAAGCCACGCCATTGAAAATATATCCCTCCTTGAGGATGCAGAGGTTAGCCAGTTTGTAGGAGGATATAAAGCACAGCATCCAATGCTTGATACGGATAATCCTGTGACCTATGGGGCTATGACGCTGCCTGACAGTTATATTATATTCAAACACCAGCAGTCAGAGGCTATAGGGAGGGCAAAGGATGTGGTTGTGGAGGTTGGCAAAGAGTTTGGAAACAGGTTTGGCAGGGAATATGGTCTTATGGAAAAATACCGGCTGGATGACGCTGATGTCGCCATCGTTATATTAAGTTCTGCTGCTGGTACTACGAAGGTTGCTGTGGATGAGTTGAGGGCAAAAGGTAAAAAGGTTGGATTATTACGGCCGAGGCTTTTTAGGCCATTTCCATTTAAGGAGATAGCTGATGCGCTTAAAAGCATAAAGGCTGTTGCATGTCTGGATCGCGTGGATTCATTTAGTGGTTTTGGTTCTCCACTTTTTAATGAAATACGTTCTACTCTTTACGAATTTGAAAAGCGGCCCAAGGTAATAAATAAAATATTTGGTCTCGGCGGCAGAGATTATAAAGTCAAGGATGCCGTTGGAGTCTTTGAAGAGCTTTTGAAAATTGCAGAGACGGGGAAGGTTGAAACATTAATTAAATATATTACGCTATAAGAATATTAAGCTTAAGAAATTTTTAAATCCTCAGTCTTAAGCATATAGAGGTAAAAATATCATGGCAACACTTAAAGAACTTGCAAAAAAAGATGAGCTTTTTTCCGGTGGACACAGGCTATGCACTGGATGTGGCATTCCGCCCATAGTAAGACTTATATTAAGGTCTGCAAATGCCCCCGTAGTTGCAACGACAGCTACGGGTTGTTTGGAAGTCGGCACAACCATCTATCCTTACACAGCATGGAGGATACCATGGATACATTCAGCATTTGAGAATGCTGCTGCGACTATAAGTGGAATAGAGACAGCCTATAAGGCTTTGAAAAAGAGGGGGAAGATTCCCAAGGATAAAGAGATAAAATTTGTTGCATTCGGAGGAGATGGTGGAACATATGATATTGGTATCCAGGCATTGTCCGGTGCGCTTGAAAGGGGCCACAACTTTCTCTATGTATGCTATGATAATGGCGCATACATGAACACAGGCATCCAGCGTTCAGGCGCTACACCATTAGGAGCGGCCACAACGACCTCGCCAGCAGGCGATGTTATTTTAGGCAAGCAAGAAACAAGGAAAGACCTGACGCGGATAGTTATTGCCCATAATGTACCTTACGCTGCTCAGGCGTCACCTCACAACTGGGCAGACCTCTCAAAGAAGGCTGAAAAGGCCCTTAAGATAGTCGGCCCCACTTTTCTAAATGTTATATCTCCATGTCCTTTGGGCTGGTATTCAAAATCAGAAGAATCTATAGAGGCAGCCAAGGTAGCGGTTGATACATGCTATTGGCCGCTTTATGAAGTTGAGAATGGCGTCTTAAAGATTACCTATAAACCAAAACAGAAGAGGTCCATAGAAGATTGGCTTAAGATGCAGGGCAGATTCAAGCACCTATTAAAACCTGAGAATAAGGCAATATTAGACAAGTTGCAAAAATATATAGATGCAGAGTGGGAGAGGCTGTTGAGCCTTGACGGGAAAGTAATTTAATTAGCGAATTAGTGAATTAGAGAATTAGATTTTCGCCAATTCGCTAATCTCCAATCAACTAATCTCTAATAACTAGGGATCTGGCTATGCCAACAAGCTCGCTTATAATGTTTGAGGAAGAGTTTAAGCAGATTACTGCTATTATTGATCGCCTTTTGAAAGATGCTAATGCAAAGCTTGTATTTCTTGTAGATAAGGATGGACAACTGATTGCATCAAGCGGCGACACAAGAGATTTGGATACAACTTCCCTCGCTTCTTTAACGGCAGGCAATATCGCTGCTACAGGAGGGCTTGCAAAACTTTTAGGCGAGAAGGAGTTTTCAATACTCTTTCACGAAGGCGAGAAGGACAATATTCATATTTCTATTGTAGGGCAGCGAGTTATACTGGTTGTCATTTTTGATAATAGGTCATCCCTTGGTTTGGTAAGGCTTAGGGTTAAGAAGGCAAGTGAAGAACTCAACACAATAATAAAAAAGCTTCTGCATAGGGTGGAGGCGAAGCCATCTGCCGAGGAGAACCTTCTTGCAGAGATTAGCGATGCTGATATAGATAAATTGTTTCATTAAGGACTTGAGCGGATGTCTTTTATAAACTATTCATCCAGAGAAATCAACTGCAAGATTGTCTATTATGGTCCTGGGCTTTGCGGCAAGACCACAAATTTACAATTTATTTACAAAAAAACCAACCCAGAGCATAGAGGCAAGATGATATCCCTTGCAACTGAGACGGAAAGGACCCTTTTCTTTGATTTTCTTCCTCTCTCTCTCGGGGACATTAAGGGTTTTAAGACAAGGTTCCATCTCTATACAGTGCCTGGCCAGATATTCTATGATGCTTCGCGAAAGCTTATCTTAAAAGGCGTGGACGGCATAGTATTTGTCGCAGATTCTCAGGTAGAGAGGATGGATGCCAATATTGAGAGCTTCGAGAATATGAAGGCGAACTTAAAAGAGCAATGTTATGACCTTGCGAATATACCGTATATCATTCAATATAATAAAAGAGACCTTCCAAATGTGGTTCCGGTAGTAGAGATGAAGAAAGTTTTGAATGTTAGCGGTGTTCCGGATTTTGAGGCAGTTGCCGCAACAGGTCACGGTGTTTTTGAGACATTAAAGGCTGTAATAAAACTTGTGCTTATTGAGCTTAAGAAAGGAACATAATAATGAATTACGATTTACGAATTACGATTTACGAATTAAAACCCCAAATCGTAAATCTAAAATCGTAAATCGAAAATTGTAAAGCGGAGGGGGTGAAAACTTAATGCCAGGTGTGAGAATAAAAGAAGGTGAATCCTTTGAGAGCGCCCTGAAGAGATTTAAAAAGCAGTGCGAGAAGGCCGGAATACTGAGCGAGGTAAGAAAGCGGGAGCATTATGACAAGCCGAGCGTAAAAAAGAAGAAGAAGGCGATAGCGGCAAGGAAAAGGGCGCTCAAGCGCGGCAGGAAACGGGAGTATTAAATGTCTCTGAGAGAAGAAATTGTTAGACAGATGAACGAGGCTGCAAAGGCTGCCAAAGATGAGGCAGGTAGGCAGAGGCTTGAAACGCTGCGCAATGTTCTGGCGCAGGTAAAAAATAAGGAGATAGCGCTCATCAAGCGTTCTGAGGGCTTGAGTGATGAGGAGGTTATTTCCGTTGTCAGGACTATGATAAAGCAGTGTTTCGAGTCCATAGAGATGTTTAAAAAGGGTGGAAGAAATGATTTGGTTGATAAGACCGAGGCAGAACTAAAGATACTTAAGTCATTTCTTCCACCTGAGCTTTCAAGAGATGAAATAAAGGGTATTGTCAGCGAAGTGGTAAAAAGCCTGAACGCCTCTGGCCCTAAGGATATGGGCAGGGTCATGAAAGAGGTTATGCCAAAGGTTGCCGGAAAGGCTGATGGTAAACTCGTAAATGAGGTTGTAAGAGAGCTTCTTGGCCAGTAAGGCTTGAATATGGAGCAAGGCAACCGTGTTGCCTGTTATCGCCATGATTAGGACGCCGACACGGTCGGCTTGCTCCGTATTTTTTGAGGGATAAAATGAAGATAAAAGATATCTATACAAAGGCTGTTCAATGCGGTATAGAACTTGACCCACGCGGCAAGTCTGAGGTCGAGGCTGAGCTTAAAAGGGCTAAAAAGGATTTTGACGAGCTGAAAGAAGACAAGAAAAAAGAATTTGATAAAGAGAAGCTAATAAACCCCTATGCGGATACCCGTATATTATATGGAGACCCTGATAGAGATGTAAAAGTTGTTTTTGTCGGTATTGATATGGAGGTTGGCGAAGTTCTCCTTGCTGACAGACTGACGGGCAAGGGCAAATCTATTGACCTGGTAATTTCTCACCATCCAGAGGGAAGGGCTATGGCAGCTCTTTATGAGGTTATGGATATGCAAGCAGGCATTCTCCTGAAATATGGTGTTCCCATTAATGTCGCCGAAGATATCATGTCTGAGCGGATAAAAGAGGTTGAGCGAAGGCTTCTCCCGATCAATCACACCAGGGCAGTAGATGCTGCAAGGCTTCTGGAAATACCTTTTATGTGTATTCATACACCTTCAGACAATGCTGTTACGAACTATCTGCAGAAGATTTTTGATGAAAAAAGACCGGATACGGTCTCAGATGTCATTGACATCTTGAAAGGTATTCCTGAATATAAAGACGCAATAACTGAAAAGGCAGGACCCAGGGTGATCGTGGGAGCAGAAAAGAGAAAGGCAGGAAAGATTTTTGTTGATATGACAGGCGGCACAGGCGGCAGCAAGAGTATCTATGAAAAACTGGCAGCTGCCGGTGTTGGCACGATTGTTGGCATGCACATAAGCGAAGACCACAGGAAAGAGGCAGAAAAGCATCATGTGAATGTGGTCATTGCAGGACATATGAGCAGTGATAATCTTGGCATGAATCTGCTTCTGGATGATATACTGAAGGATGTAGAAGTTATTGCAGCATCTGGTTTTAGAAGGTTCAGCAGAAAGAATTAGGTTTTACAATCCCCTCCATTTGCAGTAAAAAATCCTGCTATGTATAAACCACCACACCAAAATCTTTGGTGTGTGGATAAAAAGAACATCCTCCTTACCGGCCGTCCGAGAATCGGTAAATCAATCCTTCTTTTACGCATAATTGAGACAAAAACTTGCAAGTTTCTTTTTTTATGCTATTAATTACAATTGTTTATAGCAATAATCTCACTCCTTACCCCGTTAGAAGTTTTCTTGTCCGATGGTTTCTTGTTGGTTGATTTTTTTATTACTTTCCCTATGTGGACTTCTAACGGGGTTTACAGGGTAAAGCGAGCCGGTGAGCAGACGTTGCTTTCTTTCACAAGGAGGGATATCTTATGTCCTTTCGGATCCGCACAAAACTCACCATTGCATTTTTTGGAATAATATTCCCATTCCTTATCATTGCCGGCATTATAACAGTCCATAATGTAAATAATATCAGCAAGTTTGCTCTTAAGGCTGAGGCAATATCAGAAGAGATGCATTCTGTTATGTCCCTTCAGATTGCATTGGATAGAGCCCTTATGCCCGGGAATGACTACATCATTACAGGTGATAAAAAATATATTGATGAGTTTAATAATACATCAAAAAATGTAGAGGCATTGATTGAGAAAGCAGAAGATGCATTGATTAGATTAAAGGGCATTGATACTCCCGAAGTAAAGGATGAGATGGAGATTTTTAATGATGTAAAGAGTGCGTGGCAGCATATTAAAGAAATCTCATTAAAGATATTTGCAATCCAGAACCCGGTTGGCAGCGAAGAGGCTGCAACACTCATGGAGGAGATGGACTACAAATGGAGTTATCCTGCGATAGAGAAACTTGACAGACACCATGAGATAGACAGAAAAGAGCACGAGGAGGCGATAGAAAAAGTGAATAGGGCATGGAAGATGTCATGGATAATTATGATTTCAGGCGCTATGCTTCTCATAGCGTTTGGTACATCCTTTGCCGCTTTTTATTCAAGGATGTTTACAAAACCAATAGAAATCATTCACAATGGTGCAGATGCCATAGCCAGCGGCGATTTTAAGGCAAGGCTTGATATAAAAACAGGTGATGAACTCCAGCAGCTTGCCAACGCCATGAACGAGATGGCAGCGCAGTTGGACAGCTTTTATTCCAATTTGCAGGGTATGCAGGGTATGGTTGATGAAAGGACGAGGGAGGTTCAGGAGAGAGAGGAGAAGTTCCGGCTATTTTTTAACAGCGGGAACGATGCTGTCTTTGTCCACACGATAGGGGCCGACGGCAAGCCCGGTAATTTTATTGAGGTCAACGAAGTTGCCTGTAAGAGACTTGGTTATGCGAGTGAGGAACTGCTCAATATGTCGCCCTATGATATTGATGCCTCTGATATGGTGGAAAAACGCGAAGTAGTGTTAAAAGGCTTCATTGCAAACGGACAGGCCCTCTTTGAGATGGTTCATGTTGCAAAGGACGGCACAAGGATACCCGTAGAGATTAATGTCAGACTTTTTAATCTTATGGGGAGACCGATGGTCATATCTTTTGCCCGCGACATTGCAGAACGGAAAAAAGCAGAAGAGGCATTGCGGCAAAGCAGGGCGCTCTATCTAAATACGTTAGAGAGTATGATGGAAGGCTGCCAGATTATTGATTTTGATTGGCGCTATATTTACGTCAATGACGCTGTTGCCAGACATGGTCGCAAAGCAAAAGAGGATTTAATCGGGCGTAAAATGATTGAATTATACCCTGGCATTGAAAATACAGAGATGTTTGCAGCTTTACGGCGCTGCATGGATGAGCGCGCTCCGCAACGCATTAACAATGAATTTATCTATCCTGATGGAAGCAAAAGGTGGTTTGAGCTTAGTATTCAGCCTGTGCCTGACGGCATTTTCATACTTTCTATTGACATCACCGAGCGCAAACAGGCGGAGGAAATGGTGAAAGAGTCAGAAGAAAAGTACAGGAGGCTGATCGAAAACCTTAAAGAAAGATATTTCTTTTACTCGCATGCTGCCGACGGCGTATTCACATATGTGAGCCCGTCCGTAACCAATATCCTTGGTTACGCGCAGGAAGAGTTCCTTACTCACTATAGCGAATATCTCACGGACAACCCAGTCAACAAAGACGTGGTCTACCATACGGAGTTAAGCATAAAAGGGATACCCCAGCCTCCTTATCTGGTCGAGATATTTCATAAAGATAGAACCACCCGGTGGCTGGAGATAACTGAAGTGCCGGTAGTTAACAAGAAAGGAAAGGTTATTGCGGTGGAGGGGGTTGCCTGCGATATCACTGAGAAGAAGAAGGCGGAAGAACGGCAGAAGGCCCTCTATGAATTCAGCCAGAGGATTGTTTCTAACCTTGACCTTGATTCCAGAGTAAAATCCGTTTGTCAGACGATATCTGAGATGGGTTTCAAAATGTCCTGGATAGGCATTTTAAAGATGGATACAAAGGATGTTATCCCTATGGCCCACGGCGGTTTCGAGGAAGGTTATCTTTCTTCAATAAAAGTAAAGTTCGATGATTCTCCTCAGGGACAAGGCCCAACGGGAAGGGCCATAAAAAACAAGAGGCCTGAGGTGCAGGAGCATATCCAGACAGACCCAAGGTATGTGCCGTGGAGGGAGGCCGCTACCAAGAGGGGATATAAATCATCAGCGGCCTTCCCCATCATAGATGATGATAAGGTCATAGCCGTCTTAAATGTCTATAACACAGCGGAAGAATTTCCTCCACGGGATTTGGAGTTCCTGCAGACATTTGCGAATCAGGCGGCCGCCTACATAAGAAATGCCAGGCTGTTTGAGGAGGTGAAGAAATCATCGGAGAGGATCAAGGAAGAGATGGAGGCAACGACCCATCTTCTGATGATTGCGGAGGCGACTGCCAAGACAACAGATATAGATAAACTCATGGGGCAGGTCATGCAGTGCGGTCATAAGATTATGGGGTGTGATGTGTGTCTCTCATACCTGTGGGATAAAGAGGCAAGGGTTTTTAGACCTGCACAGTGTTATGGTTTGGCGCGTGAGTTCATTCCAATCTTCAGGACAGAGCTATTGGATGAGAAGATAGAGTTTGTGAGAAAGATAGTAGAGGGGAAGGAGGCGGCGATAATTTCTCAACCTCTTAGCCCCTCAACTTCTGCATTTTCCTGGCTTCCAGACATAAACACCCTCGCCGTCATCCCGCTTATCGGCAAAACACAATATCTCGGTCTGATTATCGGCACATATTTGGGGACAGATTTCAAATCTGTCCCCAGTTTTACAGACAGAGACAAAAAGGTTATGCAGGGCATTTCACATCAGGTCTCTACAGCCCTTGAGGAAGCGAGGCTTTATAAAGAGACGGTCAACAAGTCAATGGAACTATCCCATAAGATTGAAACCATTCAGGTCATGCACGAGATAGACAGGAGCATCCTTTCAACATTGGAGGCAGAAGATATACTTGAAACCGTTACAAGGCTGATTTCAAAGGTAATATCGTGCGACAGGGCAACGATTGTCCTTGTTGACAATGAAAGACAGGGATTTATCTATAAGGCAGGGTTTGGCGTCCCCTTTATTCAAAAAGGGCAACTTGTGCCGTTTAAAGATACATCTGCTGCAGAAGTAGTGGTAAAGGAAGGGAGAATCAACCACATATCTAATCTTGCAGAGGTTAAGGGACTCTTACCAGTGGAAGAGAAATTCTTGAAACACGGCTTCTTATCCCACATAAGGCTTCCATTGCTCGTGAAAGGAGAGATTTACGGCTTGTTGACTGTGGGGGAGCAAAAAGGCCGTCAGCGTGGACGCCTGAAGACCTTTCAACATTGGAAAAGATTGCATCTCAGATAGGCGTTGCATTGGAAAATGCGAGGCTTATTACAGACCTTGAAGAGCTTTTCTTAAACACAATCAAGACCCTTTCATCTGCTATAGATGCCAAGTCGCCATGGACGAGGGGGCATTCTGAAAGGGTGACAGGATATGCCTTATCAATTGCCAGAGAGATGAAGTTTGATGAAAAGGGGTTGAAGGATATGGAGATTGCAGGGCTCCTTCACGATATAGGAAAGCTTGCTACTTATGAAGCAATCCTTGATAAGCCGGGAAGGCTTAATGACGATGAATTGAAGCTCATGAGGATGCATCCTGGAAAAGGCGCTGAAATACTTGCGCCTATAAAACAACTTAAGCATATAATCCCTGCAATAAAATACCACCACGAATTTTATGACGGCAAAGGCTATCCTGAAGGATTGAAGGGCGCGGCAATTCCTCTGTCTGCAAGGATAATGGCTGTTGCCGATACTGTGGACGCAATGGGCGCTGACAGGCCATACAGGAAGGGGAGGACTATGGATGTCATCAGTGCAGAGCTTAAGAGATGTTCAGGCACACAGTTTGACCCAAATATGGTGGAGACGTTTTTGAAAATCAGCGGCGAGAGGTGATAGGCAATAGGCGGGAGGCTAAAGGTGAGGGAGGTGGATAGCTGGCGAGAGGGCATATAAAAACATTAAAAAAATATTGCGGTTGAATTAAAAATAAGATACTTTATAGCGGTTACATAAAATACGATACTACCCATTTTGGAGTTTGAATAATGGCATCTAAGAAATATGTCTATTTCTTCGGAGGCGGGAAGGCCGAAGGTAAAGGGAGCATGAAGGAACTACTCGGGGGCAAGGGAGCAGGGCTTGCAGAGATGACTAATATCGGCCTGCCTGTGCCTGCCGGATTTACTATAACAACAGAGGTATGCGACCTTTATTACAGGAGCAACAAAAAATGTCCGCCGGGGCTTGAGGCAGAGGTTGCAAAAAATATTGCGAGGCTTGAGAAGCTTGTTGGCAAAAGGCTTGGTGATAGCGAGGACCCTCTGCTTATATCAGTGCGTTCAGGCGCGGCAAGGTCAATGCCAGGGATGATGGAAACGATATTGAACCTTGGGCTAAATGATAAATCTGTTGAGGGGCTTGCAAAAAAGACAAATAACCGCAGATTTACATTAGATGCCTACCGTCGGTTTATCGTTATGTATGGTTCAATCGCAATGCATATCCCGAGAGAGGAGTTTGAACAAGAACTTGAATGGATTAAGCATAACAGAACAAGGCAGAGGCTAAATAAAGGAAACAACAAAATTATTGATACAGATGTAAATGAACAGGAACTTGAAGAGCTGATATCTTTGCTAAAGGCTGTCTATAAGAGGCATACCAAAAAGGACTTTCCTCAGGACCCCGAAGAGCAGCTTTGGGGCGCTATCAATGCTGTTTTTGGTTCGTGGATGGCTGAAAAGGCTGTTACATACCGCCGTGTTGAGAAGATTTCAGGGCTTCGCGGCACCGCAGTCAATTTGGTGCAGATGGTATTCGGAAACAAAGGCGATACCTCGGGGACAGGCGTCTGTTTCACCAGAGACCCCAACACAGGGGAGAATATCTTCTATGGCGACCTGCTCATGAATGCCCAGGGAGAGGATGTTGTCGCGGGCATCCGCACGCCGCTTCATCTTAGCGACCTTAACAGGAGCATGCCTCGGATATATAAGCAGCTGTGCGATGTCCGAAAAAAACTCGAAAAGCATTACAGAGACATGCAGGATATAGAATTTACTGTTGAAAATGGCAGGCTTTACATTCTTCAATGCCGTTCCGGTAAACGGTCGCCAACCGCAGCGTTCTGTATGGCAGTTGACATGGTAAAAGAAAAACTTATAACAAAAAAAGAGGCAATCCTGAGGATTACAGATAAAGAGATTGAAGGTCTTTTCTATCCCGTCATTGATCCAAATATTTCTTTTAGTGAATTGGAAAAATACCGCTTTGCACGAGGTATAGATGCTGTGCCGGGCGCTGCATGCGGCAAAGTTGTATTTACTGCAAAGGATGCAGAGGAGTGGGCAGTGCGAGGCGAGAAGGTAATCCTTGTCCGAAAAGAAACCAGCCCTGAAGATGTAGGCGGCATGCATGCTGCACAGGGAATACTCACTGCTACAGGCGGCAAGACCTCTCATGCAGCAGTTGTTGCAAGGGGTTGGGGCAAGTGCTGTATAGTGGGATGCGAAGAGCTTGTTATAGATTATATTCATAAGACCGTTGTTGTGGGAAACAAGGTTCTTAGAGAGGGCAGTGAGATAACCATTAACGGTTCCACAGGCGAGGTGTTTCAGGGCAGCATGAATCTTATAAAGCCTGAGCTTCCACAGGCGTATTACACGCTTATGAAATGGGCTGACGAAGTAAGAAGATTACATGTCAGGACAAATGTTGACACGCCATATGACGCTGAAAATGCCATAAGGCTTGGCGCAGAAGGCATAGGTCTTTGCAGGACAGAACATATGTTCTTTGACACAGACGAGCGCCGTCTTGCCATACAGGAGATGATAGTTGCGGATGACCTTGAAACAAGAGAAATTGCGCTTGCAAAACTTCTTCCATTCCAGAGAGAGGATTTTAAAGGTATATTTAAGGCAATGGATGCAAAGCCTGTGACGATTCGGCTCATAGACCCGCCTTTGCATGAATTTGTGCCTCATACAGAGGGTGAGCAGAGGCATCTTGCAGATAAGATAGGTGTTCCGTATGAACAAGTAAGGCGCCGTGTTGAAAGGCTTAAAGAGGCAAACCCAATGCTCGGACACAGGGGATGCCGCCTTTGCATTACCTATCCTGAAATCCTTGAGATGCAGGTCCGGGCAATTATTGAGGCTGCGTGTGAGTGTGTTAAAGAAGGAATTAAAGTTCATCCTGAGATAATGCACCCGCTTGTAATAGACGGCAAGGAGTTAAAGATTCTTGAAACAAAGACCAGAGAGGTTGCTGAAAAGGTTATAAAGGAAAAAGCCGTTAAGATAAAATACCTTGTAGGCACAATGATAGAGGTGCCGAGGGCAGCCTTGCTTGCAGATAAGATTGCAGATGTCGCAGAATTCTTTTCATTTGGCACAAACGACCTTACTCAGATGACCCTCGGTATGTCAAGGGACGATGCAGGAAGATTTTTGCCAGACTATGTGGACGAGAAAAAGGCAGGCATTTTAAAAAGCGACCCGTTCCAATCCCTTGACCAGGAGGGCGTTGGCATGCTCATAAAGATTGCTATTGAAAGAGGAAGAAAGGCAAGAAGGGATTTAAAAATAGGCATCTGCGGTGAGCATGGCGGAGACCCGGCTACTGTTGAATTCTGCCACAGGAATGGCTTTAACTATGTTTCATGCTCTCCATTTCGGGTGCCGATTGCGCGGCTTGCGGCTGCGCATGCGGCACTGAAGAAGTAAAGAATGGCTGTTTGTTGAGAACACACCTTCTAAGCAACAGGGATATTAAGTATGTATCCATCTCACGAATTCATTCCGGTAACCATTGACAAAAGCCATATAATTACCATAGGCGAGAAGCTGTACGCAGAAAGCATTGAGTTTGTACGAGAGCTTGTAAATAATGCTTATGATGCAGATGCAACATTGGTAGAAATTATTGTTGCAGAGGATATGATTGAGATAAGGGATAATGGAAGCGGCATGGATGTTGAAGGACTTAAACAGTATTTTAATATCGGCTCGCAGCAGAAGTTTTATTCTCCAAAGTCGCCAATATACAGCAGGGACAGGATTGGCCAGTTCGGCATCGGCAAATTTGCAAGCCTTGCTGCGTGCAAGCGGTTTGAGGTGCTTACAAAGAAAGGAGAGTTTGTTGGTAGGGTTATCTTTGATAAGGAAGAGTGGGAGAAGACATCCGATATATGGCAGCTACCGCTTGAGATACTCTCTCCTGAGTTCAGGAAGCAGAATGGAACTACTGTTATCTTAATGGGGTTAGACAGGAAATTTGAACCGCATGATATTGAAGCAAAGATAATAGAAGGTACGCCGATCAAGGCCCCTAATTTTAAGGTTAAAATAAATAACCATACAGTAACCCCTCGCAGCCTTTCAGGTCATAGAATTCCATTCCTTGAAGGAACTTCTTTTGGGCCTGTAACCGGAGAGATAATAATACTTCCTGAGACAGCCGTGACGGATACAGACCTTGGGATAGAGGTCAAGGTTAAACAGGTTACAATAAAAAGAGAACTCTTTGGCATGGAGACATGGGGCAAGGCGATGTCAAGGGTCAGGGGAGAGGTGAATGCAGATTTTCTTCCAATAACAAGCGACAGGACAGGTTTTATAAAGGACTCTGAAGAATACCGTGAGTTTCTGAGGATTATGGGGAAGGTGATGGAGGATGTAAAGACCTCCCTTCAGAAACTGACCATGAAAAAGGAAGGGAAAAAGGTAAGCCGCGCCCTGAAAGAAGCGCTTCAGAGAATATATAAAGCATTGGCAGCAAATCCTGATTTGTCGCCCTTTGGCGCAATCCCGGTCGGCGAAGAGATAAAGGGAATAGGCGGCGCTGCCTCAGTTTCACAGGAAAAGGAGAGGGGCGCAGAAGTTGAGATAAAAACCGAAGAAAAGGTTAAGACAGAGAAGAAGAGAAAGGAAAAGCCAAAGGTAAAACAGCTTACGCCCAATGCAATTATAAAGAGAATCAAGTTTGGAGAGACTGGCGTTTCATGCGTTATTGATAGTTTTGGCGAAGACGGTGCAGAGGTCTTTTCAGAGGGGACCGTAATCTATATCAACAGAGACCATCCGCTCTATAAAAGGGAATCAGCAAAGATTGACACGCATACCTTAAACCTCGCTCGGCTCATCACCCAGGAAATCGCACTTATGAAAAACCCCAGAAATCCGAGACAGGCATTTGAACGACAGAGCAAGCTCCTCAAAGATGCATTTGTTGACGGAAAGTAATTTTTGACAAATCAAATAATAGAAAGATTTACATGGGATAGATATATCTACACAGGGGCTAACCGCAGGATGCCCACTATATATAGTAGTATTAAGGATAAACTTACCCATCTTATTGTGTATTTTTTCCTTTACAAGGGATTAAAACTCTGATAGGATTTGCACAAAAATGCCCCTTACCCTGCCCTCTCCCCGCAGGGGTGAGGATTAAGCTTGCCCTGAGCACAGCCGAAGGGGTGAGGGGGAAGGTGTTTTAGATGAAAATCAAAAAAATTGACATCCACGGCTTTAAATCCTTTGTAGACAAGACTTCTCTTCTATTTCCAAGGGGTGTTACTGGCATTGTGGGGCCCAATGGTTGCGGCAAGAGCAATATTGTTGATGCGATTAGGTGGGTGCTTGGCGAGCATAATCCCAGGCATTTGCGCGGCAAGCTTATGGAGGATGTTATATTCAATGGAAGCGAGTCAAGGAAACCCATAGGCATGGCAGAGGTTGCTCTCACGCTTTCGAATGATGAGGGCATTGCGCCGGCTGAATATGTGAATTTTACTGAGATAGAGATTGCGCGGAGGCTCTACCGCTCAGGCGAGAGCGAATATTACATCAACAAAGTGCAGTGCAGGCTCAAGGATATTGTTGACCTTTTTACAGACACGGGCATCGGCACACGGGCATATTCAATAATTGAGCAGGGTCAGGTCGGCTGGCTTGTGAATGCAAAACCTGACGAAAGGCGCGCTCTTTTTGAAGAGGCTGCCGGCATCAATAAATACAAACACCGCAAGGATGCGGCTTTAAGAAGGCTTGAAGGAACAAAACAGAATCTTACGAGAGTGAATGATATTATCAGTGAAGTAAAGAGGCAGATGAACTCCTTAAATCGCCAGGCCAAAAAGGCTGAACGATATAAAGCTATGAAAGAGGAGTTAAAAGGGTATGAATTGTTTGTAGCATCTGAGGAATATAAGGCGCTTAAGGAAAATAAGGCTGAGGCAGAAAAGAAACTGGTAGTTCTCAAAGAAAAGGACATTGAACTTTCTACAGCCATATCTCAGAAGCAAAGTAATCTCGAAGAGGCGAGGGTAAGATATTTGAAGGAAGAGATTGCTTTGAAAGAAATAAGGCAAAAGGTTTTTGAGATAGACAGTAATGTTAAGGGCAAGGAAAAAGAGCTTCAGGCCTCAGAGATGAGGACAGCGGAACTTAAAAGGAATGAGGAGAGGCTTGTAAAAGAAATAGATGGTTTGACCAGCCAGCAAAACGCCGTAGGTCAAGAGATAGATGCGCTCGATAATCATTTAAAGGAAATACAGACAGTTGTAGAGGCTGAAGAGGCAAGGCTGTTAACTGAAGAGACTCAACTGAAAGATATGGCGACTATCCTTGTTCAAAAAGGTGAAAACCTTAAAGAAAAAAGGGAGCGACTCATAAATCTTTTAAACAGGACTGCTGAGATAAAAAACAATATCGCAGGATATTTGAAAGATGAGGATAGCCTTTCTCTAAGATTAGGCAAGGCCTTGAGAGAGAAGGAGGAACTGGGAGTCAAAATTTCGGATTTTGAATTTCGGATTTCAGATTTGAAAAACAAAAAAGAGGCAGTAGAAAAAGGTAAAGATGATATAGAAAGAACACAGCTTTTGACCTCTGAGGAGCTTAAGGTATTGGAGGATAGCCTTGTAGAAAAGGAAAACAGGCTTAACAGTCTGAAAGAAGAACTTACTCACACATCTTCAAGATTGCATACGCTAAAAGAGCTTGAGAAAAACTTTGAAGGCTTTAAAGAAGGTGTAAGGGCTATTATGCTTGCCCCTGAAAGTTTTAATCAGGGGCTCAATAAGAATGAAGATGATGGAGAATATAGACGCGTCCATGGTCTTGTGGCAGATGTGATTGAGACGTCTGCGCAGTATGAAAAGGCGGTTGAGGCTGTTCTGGGTGAGAGGCTTCAATATGTCATTGTGGAGAGCCATGATGCCGGAGTTCAAGCTGTTGAGTATTTGAAGACGCAGGCAAAAGGGAGGGGAAGCTTTGTGCCACTAAAAGGGGCACGGATAAAAAATAATGGTGAAAAGCCTGGACATGCTCATCCAAATACCGAAGAGCTGCTTGAGCATGTCAGAATAAAAGACGGTTATTATCCTATTGCCCAGTATCTTTTAGGAGATGTGCTTTTGGTGCATAACTTAAATGACGCCATTGAACTGTGGAGGTCAAACGGCTTAGATAAAACATTTGTTACACTGGAAGGCGAGATGGTTGACCATCAAGGTGTTATTACAGGTGGTTATTCGAATGGGGCAGATGGTAACATACTCCGAAAGAGGAGAGAGATAAAAGACCTTTCTGCTGCCCTTTCAGATTTAGAAAGCAAGATTGCAGAAACATACAATGGGATAAAGAGTTTGAAATATAATATAGATACGAATCAGAGGAATCTGGATGGTTTGAAAAAAGACAGCCATTCTAAAGAAATAGAGCTTATAAATATTGAGGCGGAATTAAAAAGGGAAGAGGGAGAATTTGGTCGTTTGAATCAACAAATTGCGACTCTTGTCACAGAAGTCAGCGATATTGAAAGAGGGCAGAAGGAGGTATCTTCGAAAAAGGCTCAGCTTTTAAAAGACATGGAATCAGTTGAAAGAGAGCAGAAAGAAATAGAGACTACAGTGCATACAGTCACAGATGAGGTATCGGCTCTTCAAAAGAAAAAGGAGGAACTTTCGAGCGTTGTTACAGATATAAAGGTTAAGCTTGCATCTTCAAATGAGAGGCTTGAAGGCATTAAAGGCCAGATTGATGATAAAAAAAGATTTCTTGCCGAGATAAGTAATAGAATAGATGAAAAACAGGCAGAGATAGAAAACGGAAAATTGGAGATAGCTGGACATGAGCTTAAGGCGGCAGAAATAAAAGGCGGATTGGAAGAGGCTTTGAAAACGATGGATGTTGACCGCAGACAGGAAATCAGGCAGGAAGAACAGCTTAATCAGACTATGACTGATGCAAATCAGCTTGAAGAGGCGCTTAGTGAAATTAAAAAGGATATTGCTCAGCTTCAGGAGGAAATCAACTCGGTCAATCTTGATTTGAAAGAAATAGAATTAAATCTCGCACATCTTGCTGAGAGGATGGCAGAGCGTTATAGGGTTGCCATTGAGAGTTATAATCCAACTGAAGAGATTAAAACTCTTGATAGAGGTGTAATAACAGAGAGAATGAATGAGCTTAAGACAAAGATAGCTGAGCTTGGCGAGGTTAGCATAGGCGCAATTGAGGAATACAGAGAGCTTGAGACAAGGCATCAGTTTCTGCTGGACCAGCAGGCAGACCTCAACAAGTCTGTTGAGAGCTTGCATAAGGTAATCAATCGGATAAACAGAACAACGAGACAACGTTTCAGAGAGACATTCGATGCAATCAATCTGAAATTTCAAGAAGTCTTCCCGAAATTTTTCCGGGGGGGCAAGGCAGAGCTGAGGCTTGTTGATGAAGGGGATTTGCTGGAATCAGGTATTGAGATTGTTGCTCAGCCGCCCGGTAAAAGACTTCAGAACATAAGCCTTCTATCAGGTGGTGAGAAGGCCCTTACAGCCACTTCTCTGATATTTTCGATATTCTTAATCAAACCAAGCCCATTCTGTCTTTTAGACGAAGTAGATGCGCCTCTGGATGACGCCAATATAGACAGGTTCAACGGCTTTTTAAAAGAGATGGCCCAAAAGTCCCAGTTTCTTCTTATAACCCACAACAAGGGGACAATGGAGATAGCTGATACACTTTTTGGCGTTACCATGGAAGAGGCTGGTGTGTCAAAGATTGTGTCAGTTCAATTGAATTAGAAAATATATCCTTTTTTAAAGATGGTGGTCTTACAGTGTGGTCAATCACTGTATTAATCTTTATTGCTGGCCTTATTGCGCTTTACTTTGGCGCTGACTGGCTTGTCAAGGGCGCATCACGCCTTGCAATCTCCCTGAATGTTCAGCCTGTTATTGTAGGTCTTACGGTCGTTGCCTTTGGTACATCACTACCTGAGTTAGTTGTGAGTTTTATAGGCGCACTCAGGGGTTTGTCAGACATTGCTTTGGGAAATATTGTTGGAAGCAATATTGCAAATATAGGCCTTATCCTTGGATTATCTGCACTTATATTTCCGCTTTCCGTTCACATGAAGCTCATCAAGTTTGAGACCCCTTTTATGATATTCGTAGCAATTTTGCTCTTTGTGGTTTCGATAAATGAGATAATTTCAAGATTAGACAGCATTTTATTTGTTGTGGTATTTGCAGTTTATATTTTCTATACGATCACGATTTCCAAAAAAGAGGCTAAAGATGTTCAGAAGGAATACAAAGAATTTCTGCAAGGAAGGGGCAGTCTCATTAAGGATAGTACCCTTATTATCATTGGGCTTGCGGTGCTGATTCTTGGCGCAGAGATGCTGATAAGGTCTGCTGTTTCTATAGCGAGGGCAGCAGGCATTAGCGAATTAATTATAGGCATGACCATAGTTGCTGTTGGCACATCACTGCCTGAGCTTGCAACCTCCACAGTTGCTGCATTAAAAAAAGAGGCGGATATAAGCATTGGTAATATTGTTGGCAGCAACATATTTAATATACTGTTTATACTCGGCCTTACCGGGACGATACAGCCTATAGCAGTGAATCCAGATGCAGTAAAGCTTCATATGCCTATCATGATATTTTTTAGCCTCCTACTTTTCATATTTATGGGTAGAGGGGGTATATTAAGCCGTCCGAGAGGTGCGTTACTGTTAATTCTCTATGCAGCCTATGTGACCTCTCTGCTTAAATGACACTGTCAAACATACCGCATAGATCTCATTTCCGCATCATTCCTAACGTAATATTATCCTTAAATTTTTCTTGACAAATAAGTAAAGCAGGCATATAGTCTCTGCCAAGTGGTATAAAGTGGTATAAAGTGGTATAGGTGTCTATAGAGTGGTATGGGATGACCAATAAGAAAGGGGCTAATCTTTGTTTAGGGGAAGATTTGAACATACTATTGATTCCAAAGGAAGAATTAGCATCCCGTCTAAATTTCGGGAAGTTTTAGTAGATAGGTATGATGAGAGGCTTGTCATTACAAATAGCTACGATGGATGCCTTGTTGCCTATCCTTTTAAGGAATGGCAGATTGTAGAAGAGAAGGCCAGCAAGTTGACGACGATAAAGAAAGAGACATCAGACTTCTTACGGTTTTTTATCTCTGGCGCAACTGAGTGTCCTATAGATAAGCTCGGCAGAGTTCTTATACCACCGGTTTTACGGGAACATGCGAAATTGGAAAAGGACATTGTGCTTGTTGGCACCCTCAAGCAGGTTGAGATTTGGGCTAAAATAAGGTGGGAGGCAATTATAGCACGGGCTCAACAGGATGAGGGTGGGGTCAGAGAGGTTCTTGCAGGGTTGGGACTATAGTTTAACAACTCTATAGAAAAATGCAAAGTGCAAATTTCAAGTTAAAAAATAAAAGCATCCTTAATTTCAAAATTTGCAATGATTAAGCATATCCCTGTAATGACAGATGAGGTGATAAAGTTTCTTAACTGCAAACCCGATGGTATATATGTAGACGGAACACTTGGCGGCGGAGGACACACTGCTCAAATACTGGATGCAAGCGCTCCGACAGGCCGGGTAATAGGAATAGATTGGGATGAAGATGCTATTAAAGCAGCAAGGACGGAGCTCAAGGATTATTCTCAGAGGCTTACTATAGTAAGGGAGAATTTTGCCAATATAAAGGAGATAATGGATAGTCTAACTATAAAAGGGGTTGATGGGATTTTGTTAGATTTAGGCGTATCTTCTTATCATCTTGAAAGTCAGGAGAGGGGATTTAGTTTCAGATTCGATTCGCCGCTTGATATGAGGATGGATAGAAGACAGGGAGAATCAGCATATGATATTGTAAATAAATATTCTTGCGGCCAATTAGAAGATATCATACGAAAATTCGGGGAAGAGCGATGGGCAAAAAAGATTGCGAAAGCAATTACTGAGAGACGGCGTCATGGGCCAATAGCTACAACAAAGGAACTTTCTGACCTGGTGTCATCTGCCATACCAAAAAGGTTTCATCCGACAGATATTCACCCTGCTACAAAGACCTTTCAGGCAATAAGGATTGCCGTAAATGACGAACTTAATAATTTGAAAAAGGCGATTGATGACTGTGTAGACCTTCTTTTTCCAGGCGGAAGGATTGCTATAATATCATTTCATTCGCTTGAGGACAGAATTGTTAAAATATCTTTCAGAAGAATAGAGAAGGGTTGCACATGTCCCGATGATTTTCCGAGGTGTGTTTGTGGTAAAAAACCAAGGCTTAGCATTGTAACTAAAAAACCTGTAACTCCGTCATTACAAGAGATATCAAAAAACCCCAGGGCAAGGAGCGCCAAGCTCAGGGTAGGAGAGAGGCTGTAGATGTCCAATATTGCTATAAAGGGAACATTTACCGCAGGAACATTATCACGTCAGAGGATTGGGCGAAGAGATTCTGCGAAAGGAAAGAGTTCTCTTATTTCCGCTGTTAAGGTAATAGTAATAATCCTATTTGCAGCGCTCTTTTACCTCTGGAGCAGACTTGAGGTTGTAAGTGTTGGCTACGAGATAGCAGAAGCTAATAAAGCGAGAGCAGAACTTATGTCTGATAACAAAAGGCTTAAACTTGCACTATTGTCTTTGAAATCTCCAGAAAGGATAGAGAATATTGCGGCTAATAAGTTTGGTCTGGTCTATCCAAAAGGAGAACAGGTGGTAATAGTAAGATGATTGGATAGGGTTGGTTATATTCCCTCTGAGTTAGCACCTTATGAGTTAAATTCTACGCAAACATGTCCCCGAAGGTTTTAATCGGGGAATGGAAAGAAAATTTAAACGCCCTGTTGTCATTCCCGCCTCCCCCTGTCCCCCTCATAGAGGGGGATAAAGGAGGAGGCGGGAATCCAGTCCCCGGTTAAAGATTTCGGGGACAAGCATTAAAAAATAGAAAACTGGATGCCCGATAGAGACATTCGGGCATGACATAAATTTGGTTCCAGCTTGTCCGGGTTAGGAATAAAGAATGAAGAAAATGAAAGAAAATACATCTTGGTTAAGATTTCGTATTTTTATAGTTTTGGTCAGTTTCATTTTTGTATTTATAGCAATCTTTATAAGGGCGTTTCAGCTTCAGGTCTTGGAGAGGGATAAGCTTAAGGCGTTAGCAGACAGGGCGCATCTGAAGGCCGTAAGCATTATACCCAAAAGAGGAACTATCTATGACAGAGGGATGCGTGAACTTGCAGTGAGCACTGAAGTTGAGTCGGTTTATGCTCAGCCTGCCAAGATTGAGAATATAAAAAAGACCTCTGGCCTTCTTGCCTCTGCCCTGTCAATAGACAGGAAAGAATTGGAGTCAAAATTTACATCTAAAAAATCCTTTGTGTGGGTCAAGAGACAATTAGATTTTGCCGAGGGTGAACAGATACAGAGGCTGAATATCCAGGGGATAGGCTTTGTTAAAGAGGGGAGAAGATTTTATCCGAATCCTCAAATAGCCGGGCATATTATTGGCTTTGTTGGAGTGGATTCTAAGGGTCTTGAAGGCGTAGAGTTGGAGTATGAAGAATATATGGCTGGCGCATCTGCGCGCCTGATAGGAGAAAGGGATGCGCATGGTAATGAAATCTTATTTGATAGTACTGATAAGGATGCTTCTAAAGGTATGAACTTAATTCTTACTATAGATAAAACCATTCAGTATATAGCTGAAAAGGAGCTTTTTAAGGCTGTTTCAAACAATAAGGCAAAGGGCGGTATGGTTGTAGTGATGGATCCATCCACCGGAGAAATCCTCGCAATGGCTAATGCCCCGCATTTTAAGCCAAATAATTTCTATGAATATAGTAATCCGAGTATCTGGCGTAATAAGGTGGTTACTGATGCCTTTGAGCCCGGTTCGACTTTTAAAACATTTCTTGTAGCCGCTGCCTTTGAAGAGGGGGTTGCTAAACCCAATGACTTGTTTTTTTGCGAAGAGGGCAGTTATGGTGTTGCAGATAGGGTGTTTCATGATGTGAAAAAGTTTGGCTGGCTTAGTCTTGCGCAGATAATCAAGCATTCCAGCAATATAGGGGCTGCGAAGATTGGTAATAGGCTGGGGAAGGATAGATTTTACAGGTATATAAATGATTTTGGTTTTGGGGCAAAGACAGGCATAGATCTTCCAGGGGAAAGTAGCGGTTCAATTCCGCATTTGAGAGGATGGTCTAATGTGGCTCTTGGCAATATATCCTTTGGTCAGGGCATCTCGGTTACAGGAATTCAATTGATATCAGCCTTTTCAGCTATTGCAAATCATGGATATCTTATGAGGCCATATATAGTGAAAGAAATAGTTGATGGGAATGGAAATATTGTTAAAGAGTTCAGGCCTGAGGTAATAAGAAAAGTTGTATCAGAGGAGACTGCCCGAAAGGTGACTGCTATCCTGAAAGAGGTAACAAAAACAGATGGCACAGGAATCAAGGCTTCAATAGATGGTTTTGATGTGGCTGGCAAAACAGGGACTGCTCAGAAACCAGATTTGTTCCAGGGAGGTTATGTCTCTGGTAAATATATAAGTTCTTTTGTAGGATTTGTCCCTGCTGATAATCCTGAACTTGTTATACTGGTAATAATTGACGAACCCTCTGTTGGTGAGTTTTATGGGGGCGTTGTAGCAGCCCCTGTTTTTAAAGAGATAGCTACTCATGGTCTGGCATATCGTGGTGTATTTCCAAGGGGGACGCATGATACAATAAAGCCCTTGCAGGTTAATTTGTCGAGTATTGATTTTCGGGAAGACGAGCATGAGGACTTTTATCGTATGCCAGACCTCAAGGGCAAGACTGTGCGCTCAGTCCTGAGATTAGCAAGAGAAATCCCACTTGAGGTTAAGGTTTTTGGCAGTGGGAGAGCTGCATATCAGCGTCCGCTTCCAGGCGAAAGAATTACGCAGGATACTTTAGCGGAGGTGTGGTTTAAATAGTTCACGCTGAAAAACGCCCATAAGGTTATTTATATCGAAGCTGGTTTAATGGGTGAGGAAACTCGTAACGAAGCTTGATTCTTGAAGCTTGATGCACGGAAGGAACCAAGTATCAAGTCTCACCAACCAGCATCAATACAAGCCTCGACACCGATAAACCTTTATTGCATCTGGGACGTTTCTGAGCGTGAACTATGAAGAAGGCATTTTTCAGTATCAACTAAATAAAATAGCAGTAATTCATAGGTATGAAGAAACTTTCAGAGATTATAAAAAATATGCCAATTAAAAGTATAATTGGCAATCCTGACACGCAGATAAGGGGTATTGCCTATGACTCAAGGCAGATAGGTAAAGACTTTGTATTTGTTGCCATTAAAGGGCAGCACCTGGATGGTAATAAATTTATTCCTGATGCTGTGAAAAGTGGGGCATCGGTAGTTCTTGTAGAAGAGCAACCCCCCCTCTCCCCCCCTTTAATAAAGGGAGGCAAGGGGGAGGTTACTCAGGTAATAGTGCCTGATGTTAGAGAGGCGATGGCAAAATTATCAGCCGTATTTTATGGAGAGCCTTCTAAGGGTATGACACTTATTGGCGTAACAGGCACAAACGGGAAAACAACCACAACATATCTTATAGAATCTATACTGACATCTGCTGGTTTAAATCCTGGCGTTATTGGGACGGTCAATTACCGCTATAATGGCAGTATATTTGATGCCGCACATACTACACCTGAGGCATCAGACCTTCAATTGATTTTCAGAAATATGGCTGATAGCGGCGTTACCCACTGTGTAATGGAGGTTTCTTCCCATGCGCTTGCCCAGAAAAGGGTGGATGGAAGCAGATTTATTGGCGCAGCATTTACGAACCTTACCCAGGATCATCTCGATTATCATAAGACAATGGATGACTATTTCAAGAGTAAGCGCAGGCTTTTTACTGATTTTATAGCCAAGGAAGAAAAGGGTTTTTCCGTAATAAATATAGATGATGAATGGGGTAGAAATCTGATGGATATGATTATGGATAAAAGACAGGATGTGAATAAGCAAAGACGAATTATTAGATATAGTCTCAATGGAAATTCAGAGGTGGCGCCTAAAACGAGTATATTTTCTGAAAGAGGGATAGAGGCAAGCCTGAATACACCGATAGGTTTTATAAATATCTCTTCGCCTCTTTTGGGTGAATATAATCTCCAGAATATTATGGCAGCAGTAGGTGTTGGCGTAGGGCTTGGACTTGATAAGGGTGATGTGGAGAAGGGGATTAATAATCTTAAGCTGGTTCGTGGAAGGCTTGAAAGGATTGTCTCAAGAGAAGGTTTCCAGGCTATAGTTGATTATGCCCACACAGGA